>JBCKPE010000056.1:0-13442 GCA_038901875.1 Burkholderiaceae bacterium | reverse complement strand
CTCCTCTTCGACGAGCACACCGCGGCGGGTCAGCAACTTCATCAAGCGGCCGATGATCTTGCGCAGCAGCGCCCGCAGCGCTTCATCCGTGGGTGCGGGTACTTCTACGAAAACCGGCTCGCCGTCAGTGCGCCGGTACACGCCGTCGCGCACCCGTCGGTGGCCCGGCGCCTTGTTGCCAAGGCCGGCAGGCTCAAGTCCAAGAACTGATCGAGGCGCCGCCCAAGCGGTGCATAGTGCCACTCAACTGATTGGGTAGCGGATGTGCATCGCGCGCCGCCGCACCGTCAGGCCCTCACGACCGCAATGCCGCCACGGACAACCCGCTGCGGTTGCCGCGGCGTCTGCAACTGCGCCGGCGCGGCAGCCCCGTTGGCGCCCGGCACTGCGGTGACGCCGGGCACCGCCGGCAGGTGGGCGACGATGAGTTCGCCGAGCCGCCGCACCGAGGCTTCCCCTGGGTAGCGGTGGCGCCAGACGAGGCCGATGGTGCGCGTTGGCGCCGGCCGCGCGAGGGTGCGGATTTGCACCAAGCCCTCGTTCAGGCCGCCGGCGCCGAACGCGGTGGCGAGCACCGGCAGCAGGGTGCAGCCGACGCCGGCGGCGACCATCTGACGCAGCGTTTCGATGCCGGTGGCCTTCAATGCTTCGCGTTGCTCGGAGACGTCGGCATTGCAGATCGCCAGCGCCTGGTCGCGCATGCAGTGGCCCTCTTCGAGCAGCAGCAGGTCGTCGCGCGCGAGATGCTTTTCGCGGATGCACCGCAGCGCAGCCAACGGGTGGCCGGGCGGCATCGCGACCACGAACTCCTCGTTGAAGAGGGGCATCGATTCGATGTCCTCGCCGCGCAGGGGAATGGCGAGCAGCAGCGCATCGAGCCGGCCCTGGCGCAGGCGTTCGAGCAGATGCCCGGTGAGGTCTTCGCGCAGGTACAGCGACAGCTGAGGGAAACCCTGCCGAATCTGCGCCAGCACATGCGGGATCAGGTACGGTCCCAAGGTCGGGATAACGCCCAGCCGCAGCGGCCCGTTCATCGGGTCCTGGCCGCGGTGCGCGATCTGCTTGATCTGATCGACCACGTTGAGCGCGATGCGTGCCTGTTCGATGATCTTCTCGCCGATGGGCGTGGGCCGCAGGTGATGCTTGTTGCGATCGAAAAGCATCACACCGAGATAGTCCTCGAGCTTCTTGACTTGCATGCTCAGCGTCGGCTGCCCGACATGGCAGGCCTCGGCCGCGCGACCGAAATTGCCCTTGTCGGCCAGGGCGACCAGATAGCGCAGTTCTTGCAGGGTCATCACTGTTCTCCGGTGCGCCTCGACACCCACACGGACCATTATGCCGAGCAGGCGGCAAGGCTCGTGGTCATCGACGCTGCCGATGACGGTTATCGACAGCGTATTCTATTGTTGCACGGGCGGCGCGCATAACCAATATCGAGATAATCGATTTGCCAACCATAGGGTCAGCCACCTATGATCCCTGTCAATCAATTAGGCGGCAGCGTTCATGATGGTGCGCTCTGCCGGCAACAACAAGAGGATAAGGAATGAGCTTGCGGACCCTGGGTGTTGTGCCCGCTCTGATCGCACTGGTGCTGGCGTGTTCGGCCACCGCGGCGCAGGGCTACGAAGTTGCACCGGTGTCCAACGGCGGCCGGGTCGAAGGCAAGATCACCTTCCTGGGCGCCGTGCCCACGCGCAAGGTCATCCCGACCAAGGACAGAGAAGTCTGCGGCGGTCCGCGCGACGAGGCGCCGATCCGCGTCGGCGCCGACAACAGCGTGCAGGATGCGGTGGTCTACCTCAAGGCGGTGCCCAAGGGCAAGGCCTGGGGCGCATTGGAAAAGACGCCGGTGATCGACCAGGAGAAGTGCGTCTTCAAGCCCGCGATGCAGGTGGTCCGTGCTGGCAAGATCGACATCATCAACTCCGACCCGGTGCTGCACAACACGCGCGCCTTCTACGGCCAGCGCGCGGTCTTCAACCTGGCGATGCCAGACAAGGGCAAAATTACGAGCGAGTTGCCGCGGCCCGGGCTGGTGCGCATCGAATGCGACGCCCATGGCTGGATGCTGGCCCATGTGTACGTGGCCGACAGCCCGTACTACGCGCTGACCGGCGCCGACGGCAGCTTCAGCATCGCCGACGTGCCAGCCGGCACCTACACGCTGGTGGCCACCCAGCCCTACGCCGGCGACACCGAGATGCAAGTCACCGTCAAAGGCGGCGAAGCCGCCAAGCTGCTAATCGAGTTGAAGAAGAAGTAGCGACCCGTTGGACCCCAGCCACCCAGTCACCCAGTCACACACCCTGCGGCACTAGCGGCCGCCAACAATGAGGAGAACCAGATGAATGCCCACCGGACCGATCGAGACCCCCCCCGCCCCGACCCATCGACGCGCTGGACACGGCGCTCCTTCCTGCACACGTCGCTGCTCAAAGGCGTGGCGGGTGTCGCGGCCACTGGCTTCTTGCCGCTGATCAACACGATGGACCTCGCGTATGGGCAGAGCGGGCAGAGCTTCCGCTTCGCCTGGGTCTCCGACACCCACCTCTACCCGCGCCACGTCAACACCCGCTTCGTTGACAAGACGGTGCGCGCGTTCAAGGAAGTGCAGGCGATGAATCCGCCGGCCGACTTCATGATCTTCGGCGGCGATCTGTCACAGCTTGGCGATCCGGTTGAGCTGACGCTCGGCGCCGAGTTGCTGAAGGAGGTCAAGATCAAGACCTACTTCATCCCCGGCGAGCATGACTGGTACCTCGACATGGGGGCAACCTGGAACCGGATGTTCGGCGCCTCGCCGTGGACCTTCGACCACAAAGGCGTTCGCTTCATCGGCCTCGACACGATCAGCCACGCGGACGATTTCTGGACCTCGCGCAAATACAGCCCGAAAGAGCGTATGGGCCACATGGCCACGCTCGACGGCACGCTCGGTGGTGCCTGGGCGGCGGTCGGCACCCGGCAATTGCAGTGGCTGCAGACCACGCTGTCGAGCTGGCCCAGGAACCAGCCGGTCATCCTCTGCACCCACAACCCGCTGTACGAGTACTACCCGAACTGGAACTTCTGGGTCCGCGACTGGCTCGAGGTGCAGGAGCTGCTCAAGCCCTGGACCAATGTCACCAACATCCATGGCCACACCCACCAGGTGCTCTACAACGAGATCGGCACGATGCGCTCGATCGGTATGCTGGCCACATCGTGGCCTTGGCCGTATGCACCCGTGGGCGTGCCCACGATGACCCGGCCGATGGTGCGCGCCGACCCGGGTGACCACTTCGACGGTGTCGGCTGGGCCAGCTTCAACGTCAGCGGCGGCAGACCGAGACCGGTCGAGTACGAATACAAGATGTGGCGCAAGGACATATTTGCCGACGCGGAATGGGATTCGGGCACCGGCGACAACCGCAACCAGATACTGACCCCGCGAATTGCTGATCGACTCTAATCGGAGACAACCATGTCAAACAAGTCAAGCCGGAGATGGAAAGCCGCGTTGGTCGTGGCTGGAGTGGCAGCACTGTTGCTGGGCCCCGCCGGGCTGTTGGCGCACAAGGAAAAGCACACCGCCGAGCAGCTCAAGGCCTTCGAGGACGCATTCATTGAGCAGGTCAAGATCGGCGACCTGCTGTTCCATGGCGACGGCGCCACCGAGAGGAAGATGGGCGTCAAGCTCTCGAACACCGCCATGGCCTGCGCGATGTGCCATCCCTACGCTTCGGACACCCACCCGCACGAGTTCCCGAAGTACCAGGAGCAGATGCAAAAGTTTGCCACCCTGCGCGACATGATCAACTGGTGCATCGAGAAGCCCAACGAGGGCGAAAAAATTCCCCCCGACGGCGACGCGATGAAGGCGCTCGAGGCCTACCACTACTGGTCCAACCGCAACAGCAAGCTCGACGCGGGCCGGCACTAAAAACCACCAGCGGGGCGGCGGCGTGATCGCCGCCCCAAGAACAGGGACACTCCATGACCAGCACGGTGGCCGGCGCCGAGCCGTTTCCAGATCTCGACTCGCTGATCGACCGCGAGTTGATCCTGAAATGGCTACTCTGGGGCTTGTTCTGGCTGATGTTCACGCCCAGCATCGGTGCCTTGGCCGCGACGCTGTTCAACTATCCCGACTACCTCGGCACTTCCGAATACCTCACCTTCGGTCGGCTGCGGCCGATGCATGTCAACGGCGTCATCTTCGGCGCCTTCTCGACGCTGTTCATCGGCCTGTGCTACTACCTGCTGCCGCGCCTGACCGGGGTGAAGATCTGGAACGGCCACTGGGGCCATTGGCTGGTGTGGGTGTGGAATCTCGGCCTGATTGCCGGCATGGTGTCGCTGGCGCTGGGCTACAACCAGGGCTTAGAGGCGGGCGAGTTTTCGTGGCCGATCGACACCGTGATCTTCATCGTGGTGACGATCCTGACGGTGCAGTTCCTGATGACGGTGGCCAAACGCCGCGAGCCGCAACTCTATGTGGCGGTGTGGTATCTGATCGGTGCCTTTGTCTGGACCGTGATGAACCTGGTGCTGGGCAGCTACATCCTGCCCTACTACATCAGCGGCATCAACAGCGCCGCCTGGCATGGTCTGTTCATCCACTACATCGTCGGCCTGTGGATCACGCCGGCCGGCTACGTGATCATCTATTACTTTTTGCCAGCCAGCATCAAGAACCCGATTTACAGCCACAAGCTCTCGCTGGTGGGTTTTTGGTCGCTGGCGCTGTTCTACCCCTTCGTCGGCATCCACCACTACCTCTACAGCCCGATTGCCGACTGGGCCGAAACACTGGCCATCATCACCTCGATCCTGCTGATCGTGCCGGTGTGGACGGTGCTGCAGAACTTCTTCGGCTCCATGATAGGCCGCTGGCACACCTTCGGGACCAACCTGACGGCCAAATTCCTGATCATGGGATCGCTGATGTACTTGGTGGGCTGCTTCCAGGGCTCCCTCGAAGCGCTGCGCTCGTTCCAGGTGCCCACGCACTTCACCGATTTCGTCATCTCGCACTCGCACCTCACGGTGTTCGGCACCTTCGTCGTGTGGGCGATGGGCGGCACGATCTATGTGATCCCGAAGCTGATGAACCGACCGATCTGGTCATTCAAGCTCGGCAACTGGTCGTTCTGGCTGATCACGCTGGGCATCACCGTGATGGGCGTCGACCTGAGCGCTGCCGGGCTGCAGCAAGGCTACATGCTGATGGCCGGCGTTGAGTGGGTCGATTCGCTGGTTTCTATGCGGCCCTACTGGATGGTGCGCACGATGGCCGGAATCTCGATGGACCTTGGCATGACGCTGCTGGTCTACAACCTGATGCGCACCGTGCTAGCCGCTGAAGCGCCGGCTGCCCAGCCCATCGGCGGCGTGTCACTTGCGAGGGCGACGCCATGAGCGACCGACGCTACGGCCTGCGCTTTTACGCCCTGGTTGCCGGCTTTTTCTGCATCTCGCTGGCCGCCTTCGTGCAGGGCTTGCTGCCGATGCTGGAGCCCGAGTCGCGCACCGACAAGGTCACCAAGGTCGTTCGCACCGACCTCGGCGAGCTCAAGTGGGTGGAGCACCGGGCCAGCGACTACACCGCGCTGGAGCAACGCGGCCGCGAGGTGTACACGCGCGAAGGCTGCTGGTACTGCCACTCGCAATACGTGCGCCCGGTGGCGGGTGAGACGCGGCGCTGGGGGCCCATTCCGCAAGCCGGCGAATACGCCTTCGACCGGCCGCACCTGTTCTCCACCCGCCGCATCGGGCCCGACCTCTCGCGCGTCGGCCTCAAGTACAGCGACGCCTGGCACCTGGCGCATTTCTGGGATCCACGCATGCTTACGCCCGACTCGATCATGCCGCGCTTCACCGCGCTGTTCGACGGGCCGTACAGCGCCAAGGTGGTCGATGGCGCGGACGGCAAAAAAACCATCGAGCGCACACCAGCCACCGAGCGTCTGTTCGACTTCGGCAAGGTCGATACGCCCTTGCTGCTGACGCCCAACAGCGCCGGCCTGCTGCTGGTGCCCGAGCGTGGGCGCTACCCGGTGATCTTCGCCCCCAACAAGGAGTTCACCGGCGCCACCGTCACGCTGGTGACCGCCAGCGAAGACCTGCGCGGCCTCGTCGCCTACATGCAAAAGCTCGGCACCAACCGCGGCAAGTGGCGCGACCGCTTCGAGCCGCAGGCGATGGAAGCCTCGCAGGTCACGGTGCCGCGCTCAGAGGAATGGACGAGCTACGGCAAAAACGTCTATGAGCGCCGCTGCCTGGGCTGCCACGGCGTCAAGGGCGACGGCAACGGCCCGGCCACGGCCTTCATCCAGGGCGACCGGCCGCGCAACTTCAACCTCGGCGTGTTCAAGTTCCGGCTCACGCCATCGGGTTCGCTGCCAGACGACGGCGACCTGCTGCGCACCATCGTGCGCGGTGTTCGCGGCACCTCGATGCCGAGCTGGCACGAGCTGCAGCAAAAAGACCTGCTCGCCGTCATCCAGTACATCAAGTTCGAGCTCGCCGCCGACCGCAGCGACCCTGCCAAGCCTTATCTCTACTTCGTCGAGGAGGCGACCAAGGCACCGATCTTCATCGACCGCGCGCCCAAGCCCTCGGCCGAACTGGTGGCACAGGGCGCCAAGGTATGGCAGGCCGCCAAATGCTGGGAATGCCACGGCAAGGGCGGCCTGGGCGACGGCGAGAAGGCGGCCGGGCTGAAGGACGACCTGGGCCACCCGATCCCGCCGGCCAACCTGACCACCGGGCAGTTCAAGTCGGGCCCGAGCGTGCGCGACATCTACCGCACCATGAGCACGGGGCTGTCGGGAACGCCGATGCCTTCGTTCAGCGATACCTTGTCCGAGGCCGACCGCTGGGCGCTGTCGTACTTCGTGTTGTCGCTGTCGGCCTTCAAGGACCCGCTGACCGGCGCGCCGATCAAGCTGTCGGCTGCCGACCGCGCGGCGATCAACGACCCGGCGCTGGCGGCCAACGAATCGCATCTCGCCTACCGCACCGAGGCCGACGACCGGCAGGGCATCTATGCCGGCGAGGCCTGGGCCAAGAAGCGTGGCTTCGATTTCGCCAAGCTGCGCCCGGCGGCCGATGCCAAGGCCACCGCGGCGCCGGCCGCGCGCTGACAGGAGTGAACGCATGGAAGCATTGACGCTGCTGCAATTCACCGTTGCCTTTTTCATGAGCCTGGCCGCCGTGTTCGTGTTTGTCTGGGGCGTGCTGTCGGGCCTGTTCGAAGACGTGGAAGCCGTCAAGTACCGCGCCTACCGCGCCGAGGTGAACGACGATGAGTGACGAGCCCAAACCGCCGCATGGCGAGCTGCCGCAACAGGCGCCGCACGACTCGAACCAGGCCGTGCCGCACCACCAGCAGACCACCAGCTATGGCGGTGGCCACATCCAGGCCCGCCACGGCCGCATCAACGGTTGGCTGCTGGTCGTTTACTTGATCCTGTTCGTCTGGGCGCTGTACTACGGCTACACCTACTGGGGTGGCCTGGGCCCCGGCCTTGACCTGAACCTGGGAGGCTGACCATGGCCATTGCCACACGCATCTTGCTCGGGATCGCCGTGCTGAACCTCGTCTTCCTGTTTGCCAAGATCGCGTTCAACGTATTCGGCGTCATGTTCAGCGGAGGCCCACTATGACCACTATGACCACCATGGGAGCGATTGGGTTCGGGATTTTCGTCGTCATGACGGTCGGCTTTTTCGTCTGGGTGGCCTGGCTGGCGATGCACGAGTAGCGCCCGAGCCGGTATCCAGTACGCCGGCGCAGAGGTTTCGGAACATGACCAAAGTGATGGATTCGGTTCGAGGGCAAGACGCGCTTTGGTGTTTCGAAATCTCTGTGTCGGCATACTAGGGAGACCCGCAATATGACTGCCGACCTGTGGCTAATCTTTCTGGCCGGGCTGGCTGGCAGCGCGCATTGTGTTGGCATGTGCGGCGGCTTTGCCTGCGCGCTCGGGCCCGACCCGCGCGGTGCGGCGGCGACCTGGATTCGCCATCTAGTCTATCAAATCGGCCGGATCACCAGCTACTGTTTCCTGGGAGCGGTGGCCGGGCAGCTTGGCCTGTGGCTCGTTGCCTGGCCGGGCACCGCGGGCTCGGTCGATGCGGCGCAGCGCATTCTGGCCTGCGTGTCGGGGGCGCTGCTGCTGCTGTTCGGCCTGCAGTTCCTGGGCCTGGCGCGGCCCGTGATGCAAGAAGGGCCGGCCGGCGCGCTGGGCCAGGCGATGGTGCGCGCCCTGCGCAGCCTGGTGGCGGCGCCGGGCGCAGCGGCGCCGCTGGCCCTGGGCGTGGTCAACGGCTTCTTGCCCTGCCCGCTGGTCTATGCCTTCGTGGCCCAAGCCGTTGCCGCCGGCGGCGCGGTCGGCGGGCTGCAGGTGATGGTGGCCTTCGGCCTGGGCACCGTGCCGGCGATGCTCGCGATGGGTGGCCTGGGCGTGTGGTGGTGGCGGCGCGCGCCGCCGAGCGGCAGCGTGCAGATCGTCCGCATGTCACGCGCGCCGAGCGCGGCTGCCGGCGTGGGCATCGAATGGCGCCGTCACAGCGTGCGCCTGGCGGGTGGCCTGCTGCTGGTGATGGGCCTGATCACGCTGGCCCGCGGGCTGTGGCCGGCAGGCGGCGTGCATACGCTGTTGGGGCATTGAGCAGGCCATGACCACGTCAGCATCGTGCGCCCATTGCGAGCTGCCGGTGGGCCGCTTTGGCCGCCGCCGCGAGTTCAGCGGCGACACGCGCTGGTTCTGCTGCCACGGCTGCTCACTCGCCTGGCAGTTTGGCCACGGCGAGCGCCACGAGCCCGAGGCCGCGGCCTGGTTGATCCGCCTGGGCGTGGCCGGTTTCCTGTCCATGAACATCATGTTGCTCAGCCTGCTCGGTTACGCCGGTGGCCTGGGCGGCGACGACGCCTGGCTGCGCCAGCCGGTGAACCTGCTGCTGTGGCTGCTGACAACACCGCTGGTCGTCATCGTCGGCGGGCCCTTTTTCAGCGCCGCCTGGCTGGCCGCGCGCCGGGGCGGCATCAGCACTGACACCCTGGTGGCCGTGGGCGTGGCAGCGGCCTATGGCTACTCGGCCTGGCAGGTGCTGCAAGGCTCGGATCTGGTCTATTTCGACACCTTGTGCATGGTGCTGATCCTCTTCACGCTCGGGCGTTACCTGGAAGCGCAGGGTCTGGTACGAGCGCTGCGCAGTCTGGTGCCGATGCTGCAAGCCCAGCGCGCCGAGGTTCGGGTGGTCGAGGGTGAGACCGAGACGCTGCGGCCGGTACTGCAAGTGCAAGCGGGTGAACTCGTTCGTGTGCTGCCAGGCGAGCGCATCGCGGTCGACGGCATCGTCGTTGCGGGCCGCTCGTCGTGCGATGAGTCAGTGCTGACCGGCCGGCCCGGGCCGCAGCCCAAGGCAGCGGGTGCGGTGGCGCGCTCGGGCAGTCTGAACGGCGAGGGCCCGCTGTGGATCCGCGCCACGGTGGCCGGCGACAACACGCGCTGGATCCACATCGGCCGCCTGGTGCGCGAGGCGCTGGATGGCAAATCGCTGGCGGGCGCCAGCGTTGACCGCGCGGTGGCGTGGTTCCTGCCGGCGGTGCTGCTGCTGGCCGCCGGCACGGCGGCGTTCTGGAGCTTGGAGATGGGGGCCGCCCAGGGCCTGCTGGCCGGGCTGTCGGTGCTGGTGGTCGCCTGCCCTTGTTCGCTCGGCCTGGCGGCGACCCTGGCGCATGCGCTGGCGATCAGTGCTGCCGCGCAGCGCGGCATCCTGGTGCGCGGTGCCGGCGTGCTGGAGAAACTGAGCACGCTGCGTGGGATCGCGTTCGACAAGACCGGCACCCTGTCGGAGTCCACGCTCGAACCGGTCGGCGTGTTTGCCGACGGCGCGAGCGAGGTCGAGGTGCTGCGCCGTGCGGGGGCACTGGCGCAGGCCTCGGACCACCCGGCGGCGCGCGGCGTGACCCAGATAGCGCCCGGCGGTGTGCCGGCGCACGACGCGCTGGTGCGTGCCGGCGCCGGCATCCGCGGCCACGTCGATGGCGCGGCCTGTGGCATCGGTTCGGCGGCGTGGATGCACGAACTCGGCTACACCTTGGCGCCGACCCTGACGCAGCGCCTGCCGCCCGGCTGCACGCCGATGTACATCGGCTGGGACGGCCGGGTGCGCGGGCTGATCGGCTTGCGCGCCGTGCCGCTGGCGCAGGCCGCGGCCACGGTGGCGGCCTTGCGCGCGCGCGGGCTTCAGATCTGCCTGCTCAGCGGCGACGAGCCGGCCGCGGTGGCCGAGCTGGCGGCGCGGCTGGGCATCACCAACTGGCACGGCGGCCTGAGCCCGGAGGACAAGATCAGCTGCCTGCAGCGTGAATCCGCGCGAGTCGGCGCCTTCGCGATGGTCGGCGACGGGCTCAACGACGCGCCGGTCCTGGCGGCGGCGGCGGTGGGCATTGCGGTGGGTGAAGCCACCGACCTGGCCAAGGAGAGCGCCGACGTCGTGCTGCCGCGCGAGGCGCTCGCGGCCCTGCCGTGGCTGCTGACGCATGCCGGGCAAGTGCGCCGCGCGGTTCGCACCAACCTGGTCTGGGCCTTCAGTTACAACGTCGTCGCGCTCGGCTTGGCGGCCAGCGGGGCGCTACAGCCAGTGATCGCCGCGGCGCTGATGGCGGGCTCAAGCCTGGTGGTCGTGTGGCGCTCATGGCTGGCCGAGCGGCGTTGGACAGCCCCTGCCGCAGCGACGGTCGCGCCGCTGGCTGGCCTGGAACTCGCGCGCTGAACAAAATGACCCGCCGCCTGCTGCTCCAACAAATCGCCGGCCTCGTCGCGGTGGCCTGCACGCCGACGTGGGCGCACCACGGCGCCACCCAGCGCGTCGATGACCGCGTCGCCGGCTGGCGGCTCGATTCCTTGGCGCTGACCAACGATCGGCGGCAGGCCGTTACCGAACAATTGCTGCAGGGGTACTGGAACTTCGTGCTTTTCGGCAGCGCCAGCCGCTGCGCGGAGCAATGTGTGGAGGCGCTGAACGCACTGGTCGGTATGCACAAGCGCATCGCCCGCAGCGACAAGATCAAGACCACCAAGTTGCTGTTTGTCACGCTCGACGCTGCGGCCGACACGCCCGAGCGCCTGCGCGCCTACCTGGCCGGCTACGACGCGCCGATCATCGGCTACACCGGCACGCCGAAGATGCTGCAGCGCCTGAGAGACGAGCTAGAAATCGCGCCCAACAGCCGCAGCTCGCTGTGGCTGATCGGGCCCGACCTGGTGGTGCGCGGAGAGTTTCTGCCGCCCTTCGATGCCAAGTTGCTGGCGTCCGCCTATCTGATGACGCGATTGCGCGGTTGATCGCGAGGGATCGCGAGGGTCAGGGATCGCGAGGGTCAGGTCTTGCCTCTTGCGTCAAGCCGCAGCCAGACGCCTGACCGCCTCAGCCGCTGCGACGATGCCGATGCCCCGAGGGCCTCGGTACCAGGGCTTACCTTTTGCCCCTAGTCACCGCTACGTTCGCGCCGTCGCTGAAGCCTTGCCCTTGCTGCCGGCGCCCGTGTCCTCGGGCAACACGAACCCGATGGGCCGCTTCGGTATCGCCGGTGGAGCGCTGAGCAGCCGGGCCATCGAATCGGCCAGCTCGGCGACGTTGCGCTCGTGCACGGAGCCCTTGCGCTCCAGGGAGTGGACCTTGGAGGCGAGTTCCTTGATGCTGCTGCGTAAGCGTTCCGGCAACGCTTACGATCGAGGTGAGGATAGGGAATTCAAACGCTGTTTTTCTGGCCCATGGCCGGGCTGCGTAGGGCACCTGGGCCTTGTGGGGCAGCGTTCTGATTCGGCAGCGGCCCGCTTCAGCGGCGTAGAAGTCGCTGCGACGGTCCATCGGCGGGGTCGTCTACGGGTGAACCCGCAGAACAAGGGCCCGTTTGCCGGCGTCAGAAAGCACCGGGCGCAACGGGCCGCCTCGGCCTGAGGTACTGGCCGATTGGACGGGGAGACGGGGCCGTTGAGCCGCGATCAGGCGGCTTGCGCCAGCTGGCGCTCGCGTGCCGGTGCCCGGGCTTGCAGCCCCAGGTGCGTGAGAATGCGCTCGATGACCGCCGACTCGAGGATGGCCGCGATGATCTTGAGTTCACCACCGCAGTTCGGGCAGTGCTCCATATCGATCTCGAAGACCCGCTTGAGCAGCCGGGCCCAGCTGATGCGCGCCGGCCGGCCGTGCGCGCAGCCTGACTCGGTCGCGATGTGCTCCGACTCGCCGGTGGCTTCCTCGGGCCCAGCCGGCACCACCAACGCGCGCAGCTTGGCCGAAGTTGTGAAGTACAGCGCCAGCACCCCATGGAATCGGATCAGGTGCAGCCGCGGCCGTGGCACGGGTGCCTGGAGGGCGCCCTTCGGTCGCCCGTGCGGCCAGGCGCTGCATGAACTCCAGCGGCGACATCAGCGCGGCGAACCCGCCGAGCACCAGGAAAGCGCGTATCTTGTTCATGGCCTTCGTTTCGGATCAACGCGCCGGCTTGGCCTGCAGCGTCGACGCCGAGACGCCGGCGAGGTGCTCGCGGCGACGCAAGGCGACGCGGTATCTGCGGTCGCTCGCGGCAAGCAAGCCGCCCAGGGCCACCAGCACGCAACCGCCCCAAATCCAGTTCACGAAGGGCTTGTGCTGCACACGCATGACCCAGGCCGTGGGCGTCACCGCCTCGCCCATGGACACGTAGAGGTCGCGCGTCACGCTGCGGTCGATGGCAGCTTCGGTCATCGGCATGTCCTGCACCTTGTACGTGCGCTTTTCCGGGTACAAGGCGGTCACCGGCTTGCCGGCCTTGGTCACCGACATGGTGGCGCGCGCGGCGATGTAGTTCGGTCCGGTCACATCGGTCACGCGGTCCAGGCGGAAGTTGTAGCCGCCGGCCTCGACGCTGTCGCCACCAACCTCCATGCGCACGTCGTGCTCGGTCTCGTAGCCCTTGACGACGGTGACGCCGATAACGAACACCGCGATGCCGAAATGCGCGAGCAGCATGCCGTAATGCGCGCGAGAGGAGTTGCGCAAACGCGTCCAGGGCCCCCGGCGCCTGCGCTCGGTCGTCCCGCCTGTTCCCACAACTGCAAGGCGCAAGTCGTGATGATCCAGCCCGCCAGCAGCAGCCCAAAGCTCACCATGGCGCTCCAGTGGCCGAACGCAAACGGCAGCAGCAGCGCGCTGGCGACGGTGACGGCGAAGGCCCAGCGCAGGCGCAGCGCCAGTTCGGCCGGGCTCGCCCGCTTCCAGCGCATGAGCGGACCCAGACCCATCAAGAAGACTGCCAGCGCCATGACCGGAACGAACACGGCTTCGAAGTACGGCGGGCCGAAGGAGATCTTGTTCAAGCCCATGGCGTTGAGAACCACCGGATACAGGGTACCGAGCATGACCACGCCGGTCGCCGTCATGAGCAGCACGTTGTTGCTCAG
>JBCKPE010000055.1:0-13677 GCA_038901875.1 Burkholderiaceae bacterium | reverse complement strand
CGTGGTTCTGGCGGTGATGCGTATCTGTGGGGTCTGGCCTGCGAAGGGGCAGCCTGCACCCCTACAGATGTCCTGAGGCAAGGGGATGTGCTGCCCGCTGGTATCCTGAATTGCGCCGCCGAACAGGCAGTCTGCGGTTTGAATCGGTGCGTTGGCGTTGCGGCACATGCGCTGGATGACATAGCGGACGGTGTTGCCGCTGTTGTCGGGATCGGGCAGAACCAGGACGCTGTCAAGGTCGTTCCATTGGATTCCAGTTCCGTCGGTAAGGCTTACGGCGGAGGCTGCGCTGGAGTAATAACCTGCTGCCGCATTGTTATTATTGAAAGGGTGAGCGGCATTATCCAGAACGTTCAAGGCCTTGTTTGCCGTTTCTATGCCCGCCATCCAGGTTATGGCGGTTTCAACCCCTGCATCGCTGGAGGTGGTGGCTGTTTGTTTGAAGGCCAGATTTCCGGCAATCATGGTGCTGGTATCCACCGAGCGTATCAGCGCTACAGCAGCAAGCGACATGAGAAGCAGGGCAATCAGCGCAAAAAACAACACCACGCCGCGCTGCTTCATCTTGCGTATCTGCGCAAAGCGGGATTTGTGCAGTAATTTCATAGTGTCTCCCTTGCCCAGATCACGTTGCGCAACGGGATAATGGTTTCAAACACCCGGTAGCGGTAGCGTGCCCAGCTGGGATCATTGCTCAGATCAATCGTCGGTGCAGGAGACGCGACGAACGGTGCGACGAGCGGTGTGGGAAGGGCAGAGGTGGCGTCCCATGCGCACAGGCCAGTAGGGGCGGCGACAGTAATGGAGCTGCATGCGGCAGTCACAACAGCCGGTTCGATTTTCGCGTTGCGCGCCACCACCGCGATGCGGATGGACTTGATCCGGTTGCGGTTGGCAACGGTCATAGTGTTACCCCAATCAACACCAGTGGATGCACCATCCACTGCTACAACCCAGTCTGCAAGATTCTTTGCATTTACCCACTGGACGACCTGGTTTGAGCTGACTGCGGTTGAAATACCATATTGCGCCTGAATGTTGACAATGCCCACCACGCTCGGAACAGCGCTGCGTTCCAGGTTTCCGCCGTTAGCGCGATAGGTAATCTCATTCCACGTCCCCAGACAGGTAAGACTGGCGCCGTTGACGGCAGCAGTGGTATTTTGCAGCGTTATGGTTGCCGGTGTAATGCCCGCTGCTGACAGTGCGGTTACGCTAGTCATGGCGCAGGTTGATCCGTTGACGATTATCGCTATTTCGTTTGGTGTAGGTATAGGCTGCGTACAGCCAAAATTGTTAAGAACGGGTGCAATGTTCCCTGGTACTACATCTGCGTTCATTTGGGTAGGGACGCCTCCCATTGGCGAGTTGCCATAGCGCAGGGTGATCGTGTCGCTGGCACCCGCAGCCGCCCCGCCGTCGGTAATGGCAGCAGGAGAAAGGCGGTTGGGGACGGTTGCGTCTGCTACGCCATTAACCGTCAGCGTTTCGCACTTGAGCGGCGAGTTGGTAACAGGCATCAGGGGGTAGCCTGCCATCTGCAGCTCGCGCTCGATGGTATACAGCGCGATGCTGCCATTGGTCTGCGCATCGGCTGTTCCCGTGGTGGTGCGTTTTTGCGCTTCAAAGACAGAGATAACCTGTATGATGACTATGGTGACGAACAAACCGATAGTCATGCCAACCATGAGTTCCACCAGGGAGACACCGGTCTGATAAGAAGGTGATCTCCTGCGATTCTGTTCCATGATTTTAACCTCCGGTAATGCGGGCAGTGGTGGTGAAATTATGTACCGCCTCACCCGGTTGCTGCCAAGTAATCGTAACCCTAAACTCGCCGGCGGTCGGTTGGGTGACGGTTCGTGTACCACCTGGCAATAATGTGGAAATGTCGGTATTGCTCTCCAGATAATTGACAAGATTGGCTGGGTCGGACCACATCAATCCGATCCTTTGCTTGGCGATGTAGCTGGCCTCGACACGAGATTTTGAGTCAGCAGTGTTTTTGATCATGGCGGCCTGCATGCCCATTACACTCAGCACGCCAATGGAAAAAATCAGGATGGCAATCATCGCATCCAGCAACACAACACCCTGCTGCGCAGATTTAAGGGGAGAGATTTCGTGTTTGTGCATGATCTTTTCTCCGCTTAGCATGCGCGTGGGCTAGAGCTTGGAGCAAGATTGGGATCGCACATTCTGGTATTGCCGCCAACGCCGATGGTGACCCGTAAATTCTGACTGCCTCCGGTCGCGGCAAGGTCAACTTGCGTGAAGGGTTCAGAAGCGTCTGCATTAGTTGCCCTTTGGCCTAAATTATTGAAAGTGATGGCTGTCTTACCCTCAGGCACAACTTTGAGGGTGACATTTGTGGAGCCTTCGGTGCTGAGCCTCTGTTCAATCACCGAGGCGGGCGCAACTACGCTGACAGTCCAGGAAGAGTTTATTCCCAAAGTAAAGGCAACGTTGGTGTTGCGCGCGATCGCTTCTGCCCGTGCACGCTGCAAACCATTCGCAACAGATTCAGCCGCGTTGCGAATCTGGGAGTTCCGGGTATAGGCCAGAAAACTGGGTACAGCCACTGTCGCCAATATGCCCATGATCACGATGCCGATCATCAGCTCGACCAGTGAAAACCCGGAATACCTGGTAACGGGTAAAGTGTTCAACACGCACCCCCTTTATTCCTGACCCAGCACGTGGTGCTATTGCCCCAGGGCGTGGTGGAGGCTCTTGTGTTGGCTTGATCGATGGTGTAGATGAAAGCGGTCAGTGTACCTGTGCCGGTTGCAGTTATTGTGTAGGTGGTCCTTGAAAGGTCGCCGGTTGCATAGGTGAAATTTGCAGTTGCAGCAGGAGATGGTCCACCCACGTAGGTGCGGTTGTCCTGAAAATACTGTTCTATCTTGACCCGACCATCGGATAAAGCCGATGTGGCTTCTACCAGCTTTCCACGGGTTACATAGTCGTTGTAGGCAGGAAGAGCGACACCCGCCAGAATGCCGATGATGGCAACGACTATCATCAATTCGATCAAAGTGATGCCTCGCGTACGGCATTGTGACCGGGATGGCGGTTTCATTTGCATAGACCTCTTATGACGAGCAATTCTTGCATAAACACGAAGGTGCGAGTTTGCCGCCCATCCAACGCAATCGACCATCTGTCGACTTGGCACATGCTTTGGTCTGGCAAGTGCAACAAGCCACTGTCTTGCCGCATGAATGCCATGCGGCCACGTGATTGTCAGTGCCGCGAAACGACAGCCTCCAAGCCGAGCGGTTATCCTCGGGTGACATGCGCTGGGGTGAAGTGGTGCTGAAATCAGCGGCCCCGAGTTCGCGACGGAAGGAATCCAGGAATGAAGATTACGATGGTCGGGGCCGGTTACGTTGGCCTGGTCAGCGGCGCCTGTCTGGCCGAGGTCGGCAACGACGTTCTCTGCCTTGATCTCAACGCCTCGAAGATTGCCCAACTGCAGCAGGGCAATGTTCCGATTCATGAGCCGGGGCTGCAGGACATGGTGCGCCGCAATGCCGCCGCCGGCCGACTCAGATTCTCGAACAGCGTCGAGGATGCGGTGGCGCATGGTGAGGTCCAGTTCATCGCGGTCGGCACACCGCCGGACGAAGACGGCTCGGCCGATCTCCAGTACGTGCTGGCCGCAGCACGCAGCATTGGCCGCTTGATGAAGGAACCCAAGGTGGTGGTCAACAAGAGCACGGTGCCGGTGGGGACGGCCGACCTCGTGTCGCAGGTACTTGCCGAGGAACTGGCGCGACGGCAGGCAAGTTTCGGATTCAGCGTCGTATCCAATCCCGAGTTCCTGAAAGAGGGCGCCGCGGTGGAGGACTTCATGCGGCCGGACCGGATCATTGTGGGCACCACGGATGGACATGCGCTTGACCTGTTGCGAGTCCTGTACGCACCGTTTCAACGCAATCGGGATCGCCTGATCCTGATGGACGCACGCAGCGCCGAACTGACGAAGTACGCCGCCAACGCGATGCTGGCCACCAGGATCAGCTTCATGAACGAGTTGGCGAATCTTTGCGAAAAGCTCGGTTCCGACATTGAGATGGTGCGCCATGGCATCGGCTCGGACCCGCGCATCGGGCACGACTTTCTCTACGCCGGTTGTGGTTATGGCGGATCCTGCTTTCCGAAAGACGTCAAGGCATTGATCCGAACGGCGACTGAGCATGGGCAGATGGATTTGAAGGTGCTGGCTGCCGTGGAGGCGGTCAACAATGCCCAGAAGCACGTGCTGGGCCGCAAGTTGAAGGCGCGCTTTGGCCCCGACCTGAGCGGGCGCCAGTTCGCCCTCTGGGGGCTGGCGTTCAAGCCGAACACGGACGACATGCGCGAGGCTCCAAGCCGGACCCTGCTGTCTGACCTGTTCGCCGCGGGCGCCAGCGTCATAGCCTACGACCCGGCGGCGATGGACGAGGCGAGGCGAATTTATGGCAACGAGCCGCGCCTGAGCTACGCCACCCATCCCATGGACGCGCTTGTCGATTCCGACGCGTTGCTGATTGCCACCGAGTGGAAGGAATTTCGCAGTCCAGATTTCGAAGCGATCCGCCAGCGCCTCAGGTTCCCGGTCGTGATTGACGGTCGCAACCTGTACGATCCGGCATCGGTGCGGGCCAAGGGCATTGAGTATTTTCCTGTTGGTCGCTGATCGCGGTTGCTGATGCCGGTCGTAATGCACTACCCACGCTGTGCGCTGCAGGTGCCGGCCCCGAAGTGGCGGGGCCGGGCCGGTAAGATACATTCCGTATCCATCCTGCGGTGACTTCATGGCATCTTCCAGCGCGACTCCCACACTGACTCCCACGCTTCCCGAGGCTGCCATCAAGGCCATTGCGGCGAAATCTTCGCCGTCGGCGCCCGTGGCAGCGGCGGCGTCAGCCGCTCCAACCGCAGCGCCAGCACCCATTGCGCCAGCGCCATCGCTACGCAAGCTCCCGGCTCGGGATGAGCTGCTCGAGTGTCTGTTGATCGTAGCCAAGGCGCACGGTATCGCAACCACACCGGATGCGATCATGGCCGGCTTGCCGGCTCCCGATGGACGCTTGATTCCATCGCTGTTTGACCGCGCCTCGCACCGTGCCGGGCTTAGCAGCCGGGTCGTTCGGGAGTTTCCCGAGCGAGCCAATCCATCGCTGCTGCCGGCCATCCTGCTGCTGGAAGGCGAGCGCGCCTGCGTGCTGCTCGAGTGGTCTGGGGACCGCAAGACGGCACGCGTCGTATTTCCGGAGCTGGGAGAGGCGCCGATAGTCGTGTCGGCTTCGCAGATCAACCAGCTTTATTCCGGCCATCTCATCTATGCGCGGCCCAAGCACCGGTTCGATGCTCGTGCGCCGGAGGTCCGTGCCGGCCGGCATGGGCATTGGTTCTGGAGTGTGATCGCGGAGAACCGCCTCTTGTACCGCGACGTGCTGATGGCGGCCTTTTTGACCAATCTGCTGGCCTTGGGCATGCCGCTCTTTGTCATGAATGTCTATGACCGAGTCGTGCCGAACCAGGCACTTGATACGCTTTGGGTGCTGGGTTCGGGGCTGATGATCGTGCTGGTTTGCGATCTGGTCCTGCGCACCTTGCGCGGTCGCTTCATCGACCTGGCCAGCAGCCGGGCTGACGTCAAGCTCTCCGCCTACATCATGGAGCGGGTGATGGGAACCAGGATGGAGTCGCGGCCGGTGTCGGCGGGCTCCTTTTCGGCCAATCTGCGCTCGTTTGAATCGGTTCGCGACTTCATCGGCTCGGCCACCGTCACATCCTTTATCGATCTGCCATTTGCCCTCATCTTCCTCATCATCATTGGCTGGATCGCCTGGCCCATGATGATTCCGATTGTTGTCGGCGCCTTGGTCATACTCTTTTACGCGCTTGCCGTTCAGGGGCGAATGCACGAACTTGCAGAAACCACCTACCGCGCCAGCGCCCAGCGCAATTCGACGCTGGTGGAAGGCCTGGTCGGCTTCGAGACGATCAAGGCTTTGGGGGCGGAGGGAGGTTTTCAGCGGCGTTGGGAACAGAGCGCGGCCCTGCTGGCCCGGGTTGGCGCCCAGTTGCGCCTGCTCTCCTCATCGGCGTCGAACACCTCGATGCTGGTGCAAAACCTGGTCGGTCTGGCGGTCATCATCGTCGGCGTCTACCTGATTGGCGGCGGCGCCATGACGACCGGCGCGCTGATCGCGTGCTACTTGCTGTCGTCGCGCGCCATCGCTCCCATCGCGCAGGTGGCGGGCTTGCTGGTGCACTATCACACGGCCGCCACGGCCTTGTCCTCCCTCAACGAGATGATGAAGGCCGAGGTTGAAAGGCCGGATGACACTACCTTTATCAGTCGTGGCAGCTTTCTGGGCGAGATCGAGTTTCGCGAGGTCAGTTTCAACTATCCCGGGCAACAAGCCGCGTCGCTGCGCAATGTGTCGCTGCGCATCAAGCCTGGCGAGCATGTGGCGATTTTGGGCCGGGTCGGCTCCGGCAAGACGACGCTGGAGAAATTGATCCTCGGCCTGTATCGGCCAACTTCTGGTGCCGTGCTGATCGATGGGATCGACCAGCGCCAACTCGACCCGGCCGAAATGCGCCGCCACATCGGCTATGTGCAGCAAGACATCACTCTCTTCTATGGCAGCCTGCGCGACAACATCACGATGGGCGCGCCGCTGGCGGACGATGCGGCCGTGCTGCGCGCCGCCGAAATCGCCGGCATCACGGATTTTGTCAATCAACACGCGCAGGGATTTGACATGCTGGTGGGCGAACGAGGCGAGTCGTTGTCCGGCGGACAGCGCCAAGGGGTGGCCATCGCGCGTGCCGTCATCAATGACCCGCCGATGCTGCTGCTGGACGAGCCGACCGCCTCGATGGACCATACCAGCGAGGAGGAGATCAAGCGGCACCTGTCGGCATTTGGCAAGGGCAAGACCATGATCATCATTACGCATCGCACCTCATTGCTGGAACTTGCCGACCGGATCATCGTCATGGACGCCGGTCGAATCGTCGCAGATGGCCCGAAAGACCAGGTGGTCAAGGCACTGCGCGACGGCCGGATCGGGAGGGCGTGACCATGTCCACGATTGACGAGAAGACTTTTCAAGCGTACGGCGCCACCACCCGCGTGCTGGGCCGGGCCAGCCGACCCATCTTTGGCGGGTTGCTGCGCTGGATGACACCCAAGCGCCAGGACGATCTTGGCTGGGCCGGTGACGCCGACTGGGCCCGCTTGGAGCAGGAGCCCCTGCGCGCGCGCGGCCTGCTGAACGTTGCCGTCGTGACGCTGCTATTGCTGTTGTTCTGGGCGGCCAGCGCCCATGTCGATGAGGTGACGCGTGGTGAGGGCAAAGTGGTGCCAACCCGTCAATTACAGGTAGTCCAATCCTTCGACGGCGGCGTGGTGCAGGAACTTGCGGTCAAGGAGGGGCAGGTGATCGAGGCCGGCGCCCTGTTGCTGCGCATTGACTCGACCCGGTTTGATTCTGGCGCTCAGGAAAACCGGGTCGTGCTGCTGGCGCTCCAAGCCAAGGCACAGCGCTTGCTGGCGCTGACGCAGGGGACTCCCTTTCTACCGAGCTTGCAGTTGATGAAGGACGCTGGTGACGTTGTCGAGGCCGAGCGACGCCTCTATGAGTCGCGCAAATCGGAAATTTCCGCGCAGATATCGATTGCGCAGAGCCAACTTTTGCAGCGTGAGAAGGAGCTCACCGAGGTCCGTGCCAAGCGCGACCAGGCCGCGCGAGGTTTCGAGTTGAAGCAACAGGAGTACAACGCGACCAAACCTCTGGTCAAGACTGGGGCCGTGTCGGAGGTCGAGATCCTGAAATTGGAAGGTGAACTGGCGCGGCTGCGTGGCGAACGTGATCAGGCGGCGGCGCAGATTCTGCGCGTGCAGGAATCGATCATCGAGTCGACGCGAAAGATTCAGGAAGTGGAGCTCACTTCGCGCAACCAGATGCGCACCGAGTTGGGCGACACCATGAGCAAGATCGCCAGCCTGGCCCAGGGCAGCAAGGCATTGACCGACAAGGTCAGACTCTCTGAGATCAGGTCGCCGGTGCGAGGCACCGTCAAGCGGCTGTTGGTCAACACCGTGGGCGGTGTCGTGTTGCCCGGCAAAGAGGTGGTCGAAATTGTTCCGCTCGATGAGATCTTGATTGTGGAGGCGCGCATCAAGCCGGCAGATATCGCATTCCTGCGGCCGGGGCTGGAGGCGCTGGTCAAGTTCACCGCCTACGATTTCTCGGTCTATGGCGGGCTGGCGGCAGATTTGGAGCAGATCGGCGCGGACTCGATCACCGACGAAAAAGGCAACTCTTTTTACGTGGTGCGCCTGCGAACGCGCAAAACCAAGCTCGGCGATCATCTGCCGATCATCCCGGGCATGGTGGCCGAGGTGGATATTCTTACCGGCAAGAAGACCGTCCTGTCCTACCTGATGAAGCCAGTTCTTAGGGCCAAGGCCAATGCCTTGTCGGAAAAATGAGTCAACACTATTTTTTGTCCAGCTCCACGGCGCAACCATCCTCGCGCTGGAAGGAGGCGTTTCCGCATGGCGTCACGGTCGATCTGGCGGCAGTGCTCAATCGGGCTCGGGCGTTTGTCGTGTTGCGCGGCGAGGTGCAGACGACCGATGCCGACACGGTCTGGCTGGCGACGACCCATGGCTATTGGCCCCAGGTACTGGCTCGACTAACCGCTGGCGTCCCACGTTGCCCGGTGGTGGTGCTGAGTCCGACACCCAGCGAAGGCGAGGGCCTGCTCGCGCTGCAGAGCGGCGCCAAAGGCTATTGCAACCTGCATTCGGTGCCTGAACTGTTCCGCGACGTCGCGCAGGCCGTCCAGCATGGCGGGCTGTGGGTCGGCCCGGACCTGATGACTCGCATCATGGCCGCCACGCGCAACGCCCTGCCGCCGTTGACGGCGCCGTTGCCGGCAACCCTCTCCGCGCGTGAGATTGAGGTCGCTCGCAGCGTGGCCGAGGGACATTCCAACAAAGAGGTGGCGCGCATCCTGGGCATCACCGAACGCACCGTCAAGGCGCACCTTGGCGCTGTGTTCGAGAAGCTTGGCGTGCGGGATCGCCTGCAACTGGTGCTACGAATGTCCGACACGTCGGCCGTCGCCAAAACTGGCTAGGCCATGATCTACGTGCAACGTGATCAGAACGGGCGCATCGTGGCGCTGCGCCAGCGTGCCGACGGCGAGCCGGCGCCGCCACCCCAGACCGAAGCAAATTGGGAATCGGTGTCCGACGACGACCCAGGTGTTGCTGCGTTTGCCGCTCAAATTGGCTCGGCCGAGCCGGCCAACCCGCTGGTCGGGACCGATCTGGCGATGGCGCGCGTGCTCGAAGACTTGATCAATCTACTTATGGATCGATCGGTCATTCGTTTCACCGACCTACCGCCCGGGGCTCAGGCCAAGTTGCTGGAACGCCAAAACACCCGCGCCTCCATGAGCCGCCTGCGGTTGATGGACGATACCGACCCGGAAGACCGGGAAATCATCATTTGACCTGATTAGCGACAAAGCTCAGCATGGCCAGCCGTCGCCCCCTCACCCCAACCCTCTCCCCCGAGTACGGTGGAGAGGGAGCGACATGCCCCCTCCTGCCTTTGCCCCCTCTCCCGCTTGCGGGAGAGGGCAGGGGTGAGGGTCGGCCCCCTCTCCCTCTCCCGCTCGCCGGAGAGATCTGGGGTGGGCCACATGCCTCCCTCTCCCTCTCCCGCTTGCGGGAGAGGGCAGGGGTGAGGGGGCCACCACGTTGGAAAGGGCTGAAAGTGGCTCCATATGGTAGGAAAGTAGGATAATCTTTCCGAATTCCAACTTTCGCGACAAGAGTACTTGACATGCCTGATATTCGTGTGCGCCCCAAGCACCAGGTCACACTCCCGGCCAGTATCGTCCGTGAGGCCAAGCTGGTGACGGACGATCGCCTCCATGTTGCCTACGTCAACGGCAACATCGTCCTCACGCCCCACAAGCACGCGCAACAGAAGGACGACCTCATGTCCTATGCGGGGATTTTTCGTGGCGCCTGGGGCAAAACCGCCAAGGAAGTTGACAAGACCATCGGTCGCCTGAGAAAAGAATGGGAGAAGTAGACGCGACCATTGCCCGAATGCGCGGGCAGCGTGTCTACTTTGACAGCAACGGGCTGATCTACTTCTTTGATCGAACGGAGCCGTTTTTTGCCCCCATCAGTGCCATCCTCGCGGCCTGTGACCGGGGCGCATTTTTCGGCTTCACGGGCGACGCTGCGGTGGCTGAACTGATGGTGCATCCCTACCGCACTCGCAACGAGGCAGAAATTGCCCGTGGGCAGGCATTTTTCTCACGCAAGAACTTCATCACCGTTCTCGGACATGACAGCCGCAGCTTCGACACCGCAGCACGCCTGCGGGCGCACGGCCGTCTAAAAATGATTGACGCGCTGCACTGCGCGACTGCCCAGCAGGCAGGGTGCAAATTCTTCATTACCAACGACACCAGCATTGCGGCGGGTGGCAACCTCGAAGTCATCCGTTTGTCTCGGCTCACGCAATAGATCATTGAATCGACGGTGAGACTTCACCCGGGCCGAATGCCTCCCTCTCCCGCTTGCGGGAGAGGGCAGGGGTGAGGGTCGGCCCCCTCTCCCTCTCCCGCTTGCGGGAGAGGGTTGGGGTGAGGGTTGATGCGGGCAGCCGTCTCACATTGAACTGAAGCCGTCCCTCATCAGGTTATTTGAAATCCGGATACGCCCATCAAGCCACGCGCGCCGCGTGCGCATGCGTTTGATCGTTGGATGCTCAGCTCCGATCTTGCCCGTAGCCAGGCTCGCGGCTTTGGTGGCAAACGACAAGAATTCGGATTCCTGCGCCGACGGGCTTGTAGATCACGGAGTACGGATACGCGCGAAAAGGATAGGACCTTCGATCCTCGTTTGTTGGGGTTCCGAAGCCGGGGTTGCTGTCGAGCAGTTCGGCAACACGCTCAAACTCGTCCAAGAAGCGCAAAGCAACCCGGTTGCTCGCGTGCTTCCTGTAGTACCGGAACGCGCTTTCGAGATCTCGTTCGGCTAGACGATGAAGTGTGTATGTCACTCAGCGTCCGCCCTAAGGCGCGCAAGCACCTCCCTTCCAGGAATCGGGGTCGATGTGCCGCTCTCGATCTCAGCATCTCTACGCGAGGCTTCTCGGTCCCAGGCGTCGTCCAGCGCCTGATCCACGTCCAGGCTCGCGATGAGTCGATCCAGCAGTTGAGAACGATCCAAGGGCGAAAGGCGAAGTACCTCAGCTTCGAGCGCTTCTAGGGTGGTAGGCATACGGTTCTCCAGGGTGCGTACGGTCGATTCGAGCCTGTAGCTTGCCACAACGGCACAGCAGCAGCAACAAGTACCGCGTCAATTAGCTGCCGCCATGGTCGCGGTGCGTGATGTGAGCGTTGTGTGGAACCCTCTCCCCCGAGTACGGTGGAGAGGGAGCGACTGCCTCCCTCTCCCGCTTGCGGGAGAGGGTTGGGGTGAGGGTCGGGGGTTGGTTCTCCCTCGCGTATCTTCTCGATACCAATGTGCTGCTGCGCTTGGTCAACCGAGCAGAGGGTTACCTACTGCCGCGCTGGTGAAAACCGGGAGCTTGCGTCCGCCGCCGACCCGGAAAACCGGGAAATTATCTGAAATAGTTCCGGTTTTGGGCCGGAAACCTCGCTTGGCTAGTACCTTGGTTCAATAGCTTCGTCGCTGTCTGGGCCGTATCCTCCAGCCATCAGTAAGTCGCCAATGCTGCAAATGCGGCAGGCAAAACCAGAAGGAACTTCATCATGGCCGATCCAGTTGCAACAGTCACCGCCGTTACCGGCAAAGCCTTCGCCGTCGATGCCAGTGGCAAGTCCCGCCCGATCAAGGTCGGCGACAAGCTGCTCAAGGGCGAGAAGGTCGTCACCGATGCCGGGGCCAGGGTTGAACTGCTGATGCTCGACGGCAAGATGTTTGCCGTGGAGCAGTCGCAGCAGATCACGCTCGACTCGGATGTTGCCTCGACGACCCGGCCGGTGACCCAGGAGGGCCAGGTGACGGGTGGGACGGTTGAATCTGTGATTCAGGCCTTGCCCGGTGGCACGCTGGACAACCTGGACGCCACGGCGGCCGGTCTGGGCGGTGGCGCGGGTGGCGACGGCAGCAGCTTTGTGCGATTGCTGCGCATTGTTGAAGGAACTGATCCACTCACTTTCGAATTCGTGCCGCTTAGCACCGAAGTACTGCCCCCGGAGGTGACTGACCTCGAGCTGGTCACGGTTATCCCGCAGATTTCGGTCAGCGTGGCTGAAGGTGGAGAGACGATTCCCGGCCCCATCGCGGTTGGCGTCGATGCGCTGAGTGTTGTCGAAGGCACCGGACCAGAGACAGAGATTAAGGAAGTTACCTTCTTCATCACGTTTGATCTGGTGACAACCACGGCCGTGACAGTGACCTACACCATCGTCCCCGGCACCGCTGGTTTCGGTTCCTCGGAGGATTTCTTCGACGGGCCGCTGACGGACACAATGACAATTCCGGCTGGATTCAGCGGATTCGCCCTTACCGTGCAAATCGTTCAGGATACGCTGGTGGAGGGCAACGAAACCTTCTCCATCGTCCTGAGCGATCCGATTGGAGCGACGCTCCTGAATGACACGGCGACCGTGACCATCATTGACGATGACATTCCGTTGTTCACGCTCACGGGTGACGCCACAGTGACCGAGGGCGGCGCGGCCAGCTACGCTATCACGCTCACGGAGGCTTCGCTGCAGGCAGGCCACACGGTGACCTTCCAGATTGGCACAGGCCTGACGCTGGACACGGCCACCGAGGGTGTCGACTACAACAGCGCTGACGGTACGCTGACGGTGACGGCACCAGTCGGCGGCTGGGCGATTGGTGCCCAGGTCGCGACTTTTTCGATACAGACCGCAAACGACACGGTGTACGAGGGCAATGAAACCTTCTCGGTGCAGCTCACAGGCAGCAGCATCGGCACTGCCACGGGCACGGTGCAGACAACCATTGTGGACAACGACCAGCCCACGGTATCGGTGGCAGTGTCTCCGGCCGAGGTTGCCGAAGACGGCGCGACCAACCTGGTCTACACCTTCACACTGAGCAACACCTCTGCGTTTGACACGACGGTGAACTACACGTTGAGCGGCACGGCCGCCAACGGCACCGACTACACCGGCTCCACGGTCACCGGCTCGGTGACCATCCTGGCGAACACGCTGACGGCGAGCATCACCATCAATCCGACCCCGGACACGGTGGTCGAGGGCGACGAGACGGTGATTGCGACCATCGACAGCGCCAGCACCAACGGCGTGGCGGTGGCCTCGACGGGTGGCGCGGCCACCGGCAACATTCTCGACACCACCGCTCTGACGGTATCGATCAGCGACGCCACGTCGGTGAACGAAGGCAGCAGCCTGAGTTACACGGTGAGCTTGACGGGCGGCACCTCGACCACCAACATCACCATCCCGCTGACCTATGCGGGCACGGCGCTCCCGGTGCTGGACTACAGCGGCCAACCGGTCATCGTCACCATTCTGGCCAATCAAACCAGCGCCACGGTGACGGTCCCGACCCTCACCGACAATCTGGTGGAAGGCACCGAGTCGGTACTGGTGAACCTCGGCACGCCGAGC
>JBCKPE010000054.1:0-13817 GCA_038901875.1 Burkholderiaceae bacterium | reverse complement strand
TGTTGACCGTGCTTCGGCCGCACCCGCATCCGACGAAAAAGCACCGGGCTGGTGCATTCGCCTCGCGTAGTGAGCCGGCAGGGGAGCCGCCGCCTTAGCTGCGGTCGTTCCAGTGAAGCGCTGGTGGCGGCCCGACCAGGGCTTTGCCCGCGAGTAACCACCGAACGGGTTCGCGAGCATCCTGCCCGGTCCGCCCCATTTGCCGGAGAATCCGCCCAACCCCACAACAGGAATCGATCATGGACCAGGAAACATTCACCCGGCAACTCAAGGCCGAAGGCTTTGACGAAGTCACCAGCAATTCGATGCCGGCATGCAAGCAGAACGACGCGCACGCTCACCCCTATGAGGTGCGGGCCATGGTCACCCAGGGCGAGATCACGGTGGCTATCGCCGGGCAGGCCACGACCTACCATGCCGGCGACATCTTCAGCATGGCAAGCGGATGCGAACATACCGAGCTGTGCGGCGCGGACGGCGTTTCCTACGTCGTTGGCCGGAAACACGCCTGACGCTAATCCGCAAGCGACCGTCGCAATTGGAGCGACGCTGCAGTGGCTGCTGCATAAACTTGGCCGGTCGATGAAGCGGCCGCGCCTGGCCGTACTCTCCAGGAATTGAAAAACACATGAAAACGCATGCACGGGTTGTCGTCATCGGGGGTGGCGTGGTCGGTGTCAGCACGCTGTACCACCTGGTGAAGAAGGGTTGGTCCGACGTGCTGCTGGTCGAGCGCAGCGAACTCACCGCCGGCTCGACCTGGCACGCCGCCGGGCTGCTGCCGCTGTTTAACATGAGCTACGCGGTTGGCCAGTTGCACAAGTATTCGGTGGACCTGTACAAGCGCCTGCCGGCGGAGACCGGCCAGGACGTGAGCTTTCACGTCACGGGCAATCTGCGCCTGGCGACGCATCGGGATCGCATGGACGAGTACCACAAGTACTGCGGCGTCGCCAACACCATCGGCGTGCCGTTTCGCGTCATCACGCCGGATGAAGTCAAGGCGCTGTGGCCGCTGATCAACCTGGGCGATGGCGTCGAGACGCCCAGGATCATCGGCGCGCTGTACCACCCGGACGATGGCCATATCGCCCCGGTGGACCTGACCATGGCGCTGCGCAAGGGCGCGCGCATGGGCGGTGGCGACATTCACGAACAGACCTGTGTCACGGGCGTCGAGCGCCAGCCTTCCGGCGAGTGGAAAGTGAAAACCGACAAGGGTGACATCGTCTGCGAGCACGTGGTTTGCGCCACCGGCAACTACGCGCGCGAGACCGGCAGGATGTTCGGCCTGAGCGTGCCGGCGATTCCGGTGGAGCACCAGTACATCGTTTACGACAAGTCGCCCGAGCTGGAAGCCTACCGCTCGGCTGGCGGGCATGAGCTGGCCGTGCTGCGCGAGTCCGACAAGTCCTATTACCTGCGCGAGGAGCGGATGGGCTGGATCCTGGGCCCCTACGAGCGTGGCGCGCCGGCACGCTTTGCCGATGGTGTGCCGGATTGGTTCGGCAAGAGCCTGTTCGACGGCGACCTGGACCGCCTGCTGCCGCATGTGGAGGCCGCGATGAGGCGCGTGCCGGCGCTTGAGCATTGCGGCATCAAAACAGTAGTCAATGGGCCGATCGCCTACACGCCCGACGGCGGCCCGCTGGTCGGCCCGGCCTGGGGCGTCAAGAACGTCTGGCTGAACGAGGGCCATTCCTTCGGAGTGACGGCTGCCGGTGGCGCCGGCTGGCAACTGGCCGAGTGGATCGTCGAGGGCGAGCCGACGGTGGACATGCTGGCAGTGGATCCGCGCCGCTATGGCCCGTACACCAGCAAGCGTTTCGTCGTGGCGAAAAACGAGGAGGCGTACCGCGAAGTCTTCACCGTGCACTACCCGGACGAGGAGCGCCATGACGGGCGTCCGGTCAAGACCAGCCCGATCTACGAAAAATTGAAGAACATAGGCGCGGTGTTCGGCCAGCGCTACGGCTGGGAGCGCGCCAACTGGTTCGCGCCGCCGGGTGTCGAGCGCAAGGACCAATGGAGCTTTCGGCGCAGCAACTACTTCGAACATGTCGGCAACGAATGCCGCAACCTGCGCGAGCGGGTCGGCATGATCGACCTGACGCCCTTCACCAAACACGAGATCACCGGAGCGGGCGCCGAGGCCTGGCTGGACCATCTGGTGGCCAACAAGGTGCCGACCAAGACCGGCCGCATCGCCCTGTGCCACGCGTTGACCAAGCGCGGCGGCGTGCGCTCGGAGTTCACCATCACCAAGCTCGGTGAGAACCGCTTCTATGTGGTCAGTGCGGGCGCCGGCGAGCGTTTCGACGCTGACTACCTGGAGAAGATGCTGCCCGCCGACGGTTCGGTGCGCTTGAGCAACATCACCACCGGCCGCGGCTGCTTTGTCGTGGCCGGCCCGCGCGCCCGCGACCTGTTGTCCAAGCTCACCGACGCGCCGCTGGACAACGTCAACTTTCCCTGGCTGACGAGCCAGGTGATCGAGGTTGGCCACGCGACGGACGTCTACGCCTTGCGCGTCAACTTCATCGGCGAGCTAGGCTGGGAGCTGCATTTCCCGATCGAGTACGCGAACAGCTTGTTCGAGCAGATCTTCGCCGCCGGGGCCGAGTTCGGCATCGCCATGGCCGGCATGCGCGCGATGGAGTCGATGCGCATCGAGAAGTCGTACCGCATGTGGGGCACCGATCTCAGCATCGAGTACTCGCCGCTGGAGGCCAGCCTGGACCGCTTCGTTCGCATGAACAAGGGCGACTTCATCGGCAGGGCCGCGCTGGAGAAACAGATGGCCGCCGGTGTGCCGAACCGCTTCGTCACCATTGAAGTGCACGACGTGGTCGATGCCGACCCGCTCGGCAACGAGCCGCTCTACGTCAACGGCAAGATGTGCGGCCGCGCCACCGCCGGCTACTACGGCCATGTGCTGGGCAAGAGCCTGGCGCTGGGCTACATCGCCGCCGCGCACTCCGCGGTCGGCACGCAGCTTGAGATCGAGCTGCTGGGCCAGCGCAAGCGCGCCACCATCCTGGTCGAGTCGCCGCTGGACCCGCAGAACGCGAAGCTGCGAGCCTGAATCTGCTGCGCAGTGCGCTGCGTGGTCGGTTGCTGGGCGCTCAGCCGCGCCGAACCGTGTTGCGACCAGCGCGCTTGGCCTCGTAGCAGGCGCGGTCGGCGGCGGCCAGAACCGCAGCGACATCCTGGTACCTTGCATCAATCTCGATCAGCCCAACGCTGGCGCCAACCTCAAGCTGATGGCCCTCCCACTTGAGGCTGTGCGCCTCAACCGCCCGGCACAGTTTGTGCGCGATCCGTTCTGCCGTTTCGGAATCACAGGAAGGCAGCAGGATGGCGAATTCGTCTCCGCCCAGCCTTGCCACCGTATCGCCGTGCCGTACCGCACCGTTCAGGACACCGGAAATTTCCTGCAGCATCCGATCGCCCGCGGCGTGCCCGGCCACGTCGTTGACGGCCTTGAAGCGATCGAGGTCGATGAACAGGCTCGACGCCCTGGAGTCTTCGCTGCGGTGCTGCAACCAGTCGCTGACGCGCGCTTCAAACTCCTGGCGATTCACCAGCCTGGTCAACGGATCGTGCGTCGAGGCCCAGGACAGGCGCTCGCGCATGGCGCGTGCATCGGTCACGTCCTCAATGATCCAGATTGTGCCCGCCGACGGATCGCCGGCGCGCACCGGTGCGCCTTGCAATCTGCCCCAGAAGCGGCTGCCATCCTTGCGGACAAGATTGATTTCTTCCGAGAACGGAAGCCCGCTCTGGAACGCCGCGGCAACCCTTGGCCCCAAAGCCTCGTAGAACGCGTCCGATTCGTAGATCATGCGCGGCGACAGGCCAGTCAACTCGTTGGCCCGGTATCCGAACATGGCCTCCAAGGTCGTGTTGACAAGTTCGAACTTTCGATTGCGGGTGAAGGCAATGCCAACTGGCGCGGTCGCCATGATGGCCAGCATCTTGGACAGCGCCTCATGGCTTTCTGCGCGTTGCCGGTACATCGCCGCGAGTGCCGCGGTGAACGGCAGGAGGGTGAACGCTCCCGCCAGCAGAAACACCTGCAGGGCCAGCATCCGCTCCGGCAGGCTGCTGTGCGGAATCAGCGCGAGCGGTCCGCTGCCATGGACGGTGAACCAGCTCGCAACGGCTGCCACCGACAGGATGCCGGCCACCGCGCCGCGCGGGCCGCTCAGGTAGGCCACACCCATGGTCAGCGGCGCGAACACATACAGCAGCGGGTAACGCGTCTGCGAAAAAATGGCCCAGGCGATGACGGCGCAAACCGCCACCGCCATCAACAACCTGGCCAGCCGCTTGCCGCGCCGCGGCGAATTGACAAACTTCGGGTGCAGCATCTCCATGATGAGCACTCCGCAGGTCGCCAGCCCGAGGAAGCCAGCCAGCCACAGGGAGACGAATGTAATGAGGAAACTGTCGGACGATACCCAAGAGAGGAAACCTGCCGCGAGAACCGCTGCGACGGCGCTGGCCGCCAGACAGACCTGCACCAGGTAATGCACCACGTCCCCGGCATGCCTCATGTCTGGCTGGGTACGCAGGCCCGGCCGGCGTCGGGCCAGAAGCAACGCCAGCCAGATCTCCAGCAGGTTAATGCTCGCCAGCACCGTTGCGGTGGCAGGCGTTTCGCCGGCGACCATGCGGGCCAGCAGGTTCGCCGCCAGTCCAGCGATCAGAAGTCTCGATGCTGGGATCTCTGGCCTGGCCAGCAGGTAGCCCAACAGTACCCCGTTGGCCGGCCAGATCGCCATCATCCCGCCCTGCTGTGCCCAGGCCGCGCAGCCCAGGACCAGCAGCAGGAACAGCGCGAGCACAACGGCGATCTCGCCGGCTCGGCCGGCAATCGGGCTGGATGCCACTGAGTTGTTCATTGCCAATCGATCCTGTGCGGGGCGCCGCACCTGCCAGCGCGGTACGGGCGGTGCCCGCGACGCGGCGTCAATTCAGTGTAACTGTCGGCACCGCTTTCAGGCAACTTTCGCCAGGTCAAGCGCGCGCAAGCTGGCCACGGTCTGCAGGCAGGCCTGCGCCACCTCAATGCCCTTCTTCACGAAGTGCTCGCTGAAGAAGCGGTGGTGGTCTTCATGCTCGTGGAAGTTCCTCGGCGTCAGCACGGCGGAAAGCACCGGCACGCCGGTTTCAAGCTGCACCTGCATCAGTCCATCAATGACGGCGGAAGCGACGAACTCGTGCCGGTAGATGCCGCCGTTGACGACCAGGCCGCAGGCGACGATGGCGTCGTAGTGGCCGGTCTGCGCGAGCTTCGCTGCGTGCAGCGGAATCTCGAAGGCGCCAGGCACGTCGAACAGTTCGACCTGGCGCCGCGGCAGGCCGCGCCGTTCGAACTCCTCCAGCAGTGCGTCACGCGCACGATGCACGATGTCCTGGTGCCATGACGACGAGATCACGGCGATGCGCATCGGGCGCTGGACCGCAACGCGGCCGGTCTTCGGCGGGGTGGAAGTGGAGGTCTGATTCATGGGTTTCCTCGGCAACAGTGGACGACCAGAATCAGGGCGCGCGAGAAAGCGGCCGTGCGGGCACGGCCGACAAGATCGCGTTTCTCTTTCATCCGGACTGTCACCGTCGGCCCTGGCCTCGCACCAGATCTGCTGACCTCGCCGCCTGCCTTCACAGGCGCCGAGCGCTCGCGGGCTGCTGCGACTGCTCGCAGATACCGCCGGTGGGGAATCTCACCCCGCCCTGAGAACGCTGCCAGCCGGTGAAGGCTGGCGCTGTGATTTTAAGTCGGCCGGGCGCCCGCTCCACCGCGCGGGGGAGAGGGTTGGGGTGAGGGGGCGACTGCCGACATGTTGTGCTTTGTCGCTAATCAGACGGAGGCTAATACCACTGGTCCGTCATGGACGCCTTTTTGCGCGCGACGAAGTCCAGCAGCGCTTCGTCGATGGCCTGGTCGATCAGCGGCGCCTGGTATTCGGCCAGCGATTTTTTCCACTGCAGATTGGCGCGCTTCGCGCTGTCCTGAGCGCCGGCCTCGAACCAGGTTTCGAACGGCGTGTTGTCCGAGATGCGCGAGTCGAAGAAGGCGGTGGTGTAGTTGGCCATGGTGTGCGCGCTGCCCAGGAAATGGCTGCCCGGCCCGACCTCGGCGAAGGCCTCCACGGCAAGCTGATTCTCGTCCACTGGCACACCGGCCAGGTAAGAATGCAGCGCGCCGCAGAAGTCGGCGTCCATCATGAACTTCTCGTAGCTCATCGACAGCAGGCCGTCCAGGAAACCGGCCGAATGTAGGATGAAGTTGGCGCCACAGTGAATCGCCGACAGCATCGACATCACGCTCTCCATCATGGCCTGGCCGTCGGGCAGCTTGGAGGTGGTAAAGGAACCGGCGCAGCGCAGCGGAAGGTTAAGGCGCCGTGCCAACTGACCCACCACCATCGAGCCGATGGCCGGCTCGGGCGTGCCGAAGGTCGGCGAGCCCGAGCGCAGCGACATGGATGACAGGAAGTTGCCGAAGATCACCGGCGCGCCGGGGCGTTCAAGTTGCGTCAGCGCGCAGCCCACCATGGTCTCGGCCAGCGACTGGGCGATGGCGCCGGCATTGGTTACCGGCCCCATCGCGCCACCCAGGATGAAGGGCACGATCACCGCCGCCTGATTCGCCCGAGCGTAGGCGCGCAAGGCCTTGGTCATGGTGCCATCCCACAGCAGCGGCGAGTTGACGTTGACGTTGCCCAGGATCACGCAGTTCTGGTCCACGAAGTCGCGGCCGAACAGGATGCGGCTCATCTCAATCGAGTCCTCGGCGCGCTCCTCGGCGGTGATGCTGCCCATGTAGGGCTTGTCCGACCAGCGCATGTGCGCGTACACCATCTCCAGGTGCCGCTTGTTCACCGGCACATCGGTTGGCTCGCAGACCGTGCCGCCCGAGTGGTGCAGCCAGGGGCAGGAGTAGGTGAGTTTGACGAAGTTGCGGAAGTCCTCGATGGTGCCGTAGCGCCGCCCCTTGTCCAGGTCCATCACGAATGGCGAACCGTAGGCTGGCGCGAACACCACGCTGTCGCCACCGATGCGCACCGAATGCGCCGGGTTACGAGCATGCTGGATGAATTCGGCCGGCGCGGTTTTCAGGATCTCGCGCAGGTGCCCGGGCTCGAAGCGCACCCGAATGCCGTCGATGCGGGCGCCGGCCTTGCGAAACAGCGCCAGTGCCTCGTCGTCGTCACGGATGTCGATGCCGGTCTCGGCCATGATGCGATCCGCCGCGTGCTCGATGCGCCGCAAGCCTTCCTCGCCCATGATGTCGTAGGGCGGTATCGCGCGCTTGATGTAGGCCGGCCCAAACTGCTTGGCGTTCGGGTCGCGCCGCTCGCGGCCACCGGCGCGACGCGGGCGCTTGACGTCGGTCTTCGCCTTGCTGTCGCTGTTCGTGGCGTCAGTGTCGCTCATGGTTTGTTTCTTTGGTTTTCCGTTCAGCTTCGCATGCGCAAGCCCTGCGGGTCGTACAACGGCGCGCCCTGGATTTCGGCCGGGTAGCGCGTGCCGTTGATCTCGACATCGACCCAGGTTCCGGCCTTGGCCAGTTCGGGGGGCAGATAGCCAAAGGCTACCGACTTGCCGACACCATGGGCATAGCCGCCGGAGGAGACATAGCCCACCGCCGCCTCGCCCACCATCAGGGCCTCGTCGTTGGAGACATCGATGTCACGGCTGTTCACCACCATGGTGACCAGCTTCTTCTGCGGTCCGCGCTCGCGTTCGGCCAGCGCTGCGGCCTTGCCGATGAAATCCACATCCTTCCCCCAGTGGATGAAGGCGTCGAGCCCGCTCTCGGCGGCTGTGAAATCGGGCCGGTAGTCGAGCGTCCAGACGCCCCAGGCCTTCTCCAGCCGCAGGCTCATAAGCGCGCGCGCGCCGTACCAGCGCAGGCCCAGATCCGCGCCGGCCTCGTCGATGGCCTCGGCCAGCCGCAACTGGTACGGCGGGGCGACGTAGATCTCGTAACCCAGCTCGCCGCTGAACGAGACCCTTGCCACGATGGCCGGCACCCCGCCGACAAAGTTGCGGCGAATGGCAAGGAACTTGAAAACCTCGGCAGACACATCGTCGCGTGTGATGCGTTGCAGCAGCTCGCGCGACTTCGGGCCAGAGACAGCGACTCCATGCAGCTCATCGGTGACATTGCGGTAGCTGACGCCGCTCGCCGGTAGATGCTGCTCGAACCAGCGCCGGTGCGCCTCCTGCATCGCGCCCGATCCAAACAGCATGAAATGTTCCTCCCCGAGGCAGGCCACGGTGAGGTCGCCGTACAGCTTGCCCTTGGGTGTCAGCATCGGAGTCAGCGCAAGACGCCCCGGTTTCGGGATGCGCCCGGCCAGCACATGGTCGAGGCAGGCGCGTGCGAGCGGCCCCTTGAACTCATGCTTGGCGTAGTTGGCGATTTCGAGCGCACCAACTGCCTCGCGCACCGCTTTCACTTCGCGCGCCACGTACTCGTGCGCGCGCGAGCGCAGGAAGGTCGGCTGCTCGTGCGCATCCTCCGGCCCATCGGCGAACCACAGCACATGTTCAAGCCCGAAGCCCTGGCCCCAGACCGCGCCGCGCGCCGTGAAGCGGTCGTACAGCGCCGTGGTCTTCTGGCGCCGGCCCTTCGGTAGCGTCTCGTTGGGAAAGGTCATGACGAAGCGCCGCTCGTAGTTCTCCGACGACTTCACCGTGCCCCAGTCCGGCGTGGCAAAGCTGCCAAAGCGCGCCACGTCCATCGCCCAGACGTCGATCGAGGGCTCGCCGTCGATCATCCATTCGGCCATGCAAAGCCCCACGCCGCCGGCCTGGCAAAAGCCCGCCATCACGCCGACCGCGACCCAGTAGTTGCGCAGGCCCGGCACCGGACCGATCAGCGGGTTGCCGTCGGGGCCGAAGGTGAACGGGCCGTTGATGATGTTCTTGATGCCGGCGCGCCCGAGTGCCGGAATCCGCTCGAACCCCAGCTCGAGTCGCTCGGCGATATGGTCCATCTTGGCTTCCAGCAACTCGTGGCCGAAGTTCTGCGGTGTGCCGTTGATCGACCAGGGCGTGGCGCGCGGCTCGTAAGTGCCCAGCAGCAGGCCCTTGCGCTCCTGGCGGAAGTACATGTTGCCCTCGTAGTCGATGCCGGCGGGCAGGCGTTCGTCGCCGCGCGCGACGATCTCGGGGATGTCGTCGGTGATCAGGTAGTGGTGCTCCATCGGCTGCACCGGCAGGTGGATGCCGGCGAGATGGCCCACTTCGCGCGCCCACAGGCCGCCGGCGTTGACGATCATCTCGGCGTGGATGTTGCCTTGTGCCGTGATCACATCCCAACTGCCATCCTTGCGCTGGTTCGTTTCGAGCACCGGCGTATGGGTGTGGAAGTTCGCGCCATGCACCTTGGCCGACTTGGCGTAGGCGTAGGTCACGCCCGACGGGTCGACGTCACCATCGAGCGGGTCCCACAGCGCGGCGATGTAGCGCTTCGGGTCGATCAGCGGATGGCGCCGCGCGGCCTCCTCCACGCTGATGAACTCCTGATCCAGCCCCATGTAGCGCGCTTTCGAGCGCTCGCGCTTGAGGTAGTCGTGCCAGGTCGGGTTCGACGCCAGATAGAAGCCGCCGGTCGAATGCAGGCCAACCGAATGGCCCGAAGTGGCCTCGATCTCCTTGTACAGCTTGATGGTGTAGCCCTGCAGGCGCGAGATGTTGGGGTCGGACGAGATGGTGTGGATCTGCCCGGCCGCGTGCCAGGACGAGCCCGAGGTGAGCTCGCTGCGCTCGAGCAGCAGCACGTCCTTCCAGCCGAACTTGGCCAGGTGGAACAGGATCGAGCATCCGACCACGCCGCCGCCGATGATGACGACCCTTGCCTGCGTTTGCATCACTGTCTCCGTTTACCGCGATGTTATAGGGCCGGGGCCGACTCCACCCGTTGCGGCACAATCAAGAGCATGAGACTCCTGCACACCATGATCCGCGTCGGCGACCTGCAACGCTCCATCGATTTCTATACCAAGGTGCTGGGCATGCAACTGCTGCGCACCAGCGAGAACCCGGACAACAAGTACACGCTGGCGTTCGTCGGTTTTGGCAACAACCCGGAACATGCCGAGATTGAGCTGACCTACAACTGGGGCGTCGACAAGTATGAGATGGGCAGCGCCTTCGGCCACATCGCGCTCGGCATGGAAGACGTGTACGCCGCGTGCGTGCGCATCAAGGCTGCGGGCGGCAACGTGACGCGCGAAGCCGGGCCGGTGAAGGGCGGCAGCACCATCATCGCCTTCGTCACCGACCCGGACGGCTACAAGATCGAGCTGATCCAGCGCCTGGCTTCCTAGGTTCCATGAAGCAGGATCGCCGCGGCGCGTTGCTGGTCTTTGGCTCGGCGCTGACCTGGAGCTTTGGCGGCGCCATCGCGCGTTACCTGAGCGTCACCGACAGTTGGGCCATCATCTGCTGGCGCTCCAGCTTCGCCGCGTTGTTCCTGCTTGGCTTCATGCTGCTGCGCGAAGGCCCGCGCGGCACACATCAAATGTTTGCGTCGATGGGCTGGGCCGGCGTCTGTGTCGGCGCCTGTTTCGCCACCGCATCCACCGCCTTCATCGTCGCGCTGGCCCACACCACGGTAGCCAACATCATGCTGATGCAGGCCGGCGCGCCGCTGTTCGCGGCGTTGATCGCGTACCTGCTGTTTCGCGAGGCCGTCTCCTCCGGCACCTGGCTCGCCATCGGCCTGGTGATCGCCGGCGTCGCCGTCATGGTGTCGGAGTCCGTCACCGGGAATGTGTCACCGATCGGCGATGGCCTGGCGCTGCTGATCGCGCTGGCGTTTGCCGGGGCAACCGTCATCACGCGGCGCTATGCCCATGTGCGCATGCTGCCGGCGGCCTGCCTGAGCACGCTGATGGCGGCCAGCCTGGCGGCGCTGATGGCGGGCAGTTTTCAGGTGAGCGCCGCCGACGCGGCACTGTTGTTCGTGTTCGGCGCGCTGAACCTCGGCCTGGGCATGATCTTCTTCGTCAGTGGCGCGCGCCTGTTGCCGGCGGCGGCGGCCGCGCTGATCGGAACCAGCGAGCCGGTGCTGGGCCCGGTCTGGGTCTGGCTGGCGCACGGCGAAATGCCCGGCACGCGCACCCTGATCGGCGGCTCCGTGGTGGTGGTCGCGCTGTTCCTGCACCTGCTGTGGGAGTTCCGCCAGCCGCGCCAGCAGGCGGCGGTGCCGCTGGCGGATTAGGGCGGATCAGGCGTATGCTGGCGTCGGCTCGCGGCACTGCGGCGTGGGTGGCAGGCTGGGGGCCAGCGCATCCAGCGGACTCGTCGTGCCGCCGGCCGCCACCTTGAGAACGTGGGTGTAGATCATGGTGGTGCTGACATCGCTGTGGCCCAGCAGCTCCTGCACCGTGCGGATGTCGGTGCCGGCCTGCAGCAGGTGCGTGGCGAAGCTGTGGCGCAGCGTATGCACCGAGACCGGCTTGTGGATGCCCGCTGGCGCCACCGCTTTCTTCAGGGCGCGTTGCAGGCGCTCTTCATAGAGGTGATGGCGGCGCTCCTCGCCGGTGCGCGGGTCCACCGACAGGGTGGGCGAGGGAAACACCCAGAACCAACCCCAGCGCTGGCCCACACCCGGGTACTTGGTTTCCAATGCATGTGGCACCTCGACCCCGCCGCGTTGTGCGTGACGGTCGTGTTCCCATTGCGCGCGTGCAGCGCGCACCTGCGCGCGCAGGGCGGGAACCAGGGTGCGCGGCAACATGACGACGCGGTCTTTGTTGCCCTTGGCCTGGCGCACGATGATGACGTTGCGCTCAAAGTCGAGGTCTTTGACGCGCAGGCACAGGCCTTCCATCAGGCGCATGCCGGTGCCGTACAGCAACCGCGCAACCAGTGCAGTAAGGTCTGCCGGCGGCAGCGCCGCCAACAGCGCGGCGACTTCGTCTTTCGTCAACACCGACGGAATGCGCTTGGGCGTGGACGGCCGGTTGATGTTGTCTAGCCACGGCAGTTTGATGGCCAACACCTCGCGGTACAGAAAAAGCAGCGCGCTCAGGGCCTGGTTGTGGGTGGAGGCGGCCACCCGGCGTTCCGTGGCCAGCATGGACAAAAATGCCTCGACCTCGGAGGGGCCCATGTCGCGCGGATGGCGAAGCCCGTGCCAACGTATGAAGAACCGCACCCAGTACACATACAGTTTCTCGGTGTTGAGGCTATAGTGCAGATATCGGATCCGCTCCCGCACCTGGTCCATCAATCGGGTTGACTGCAATACTGGTGTGCGGGGTTTCATGGCAGGATTTATAACTGTACGTTCATCCAGTATATGCCTAGAATTTCTAGTAAGCAAGCGGTCTGCGAAAGGTTTTTTGCGCCAATGTATGCCTCAGCGGCCGTTGTATCCCGCAATGGCTTGCGGTGGACATTGCGTTAGAGGTTTCCTGTGAAACTTGATGAGGAGTTGATAGCTGTCCTGCCCACACGAGGAGCAAGATGGACATTGCTCCTGACAGGTTTGCTGCTATTACCGGCATTACAAGCTCCGGTTTTTTTGAAGCCTCTCTTGTGGCCCAAAGCAACAGACCAAGAGTTAGTAATGCTCCAAATATTAGCCCCAACACTTGTACTATTAATAGGTACATTTACCATCCTTTCTTTTATAATTCATGCCTACAACAAGCAGCATAAGAAACTTAAAGAAGAAATCGCTAAAACTGAATTCCTCGAGCGACGCGAAGCATTTAGGCAAAAACTCGCTCAAGCCGCCTATGTCAGTCGACTTAAAAACCCCTAACCAGGCAGTCGAGGCGGACGGCTTTGCCGCCCGCTCACCTCTGCGTTAAATCTGCTATGACCGATCCCATCACTACATTCATCGCCGCAATCCCTGGCGTCGCTAAAGCCGTGGCAGCTATAGCCGACGCTGTTGATCCCCATAAGCGTAAGGCTCAACTCACCGAGTTGCAGCAAGCTCTTATTCAAATCAACACAGATGCCTTCGCGATACAAACGCAAAATTTTTCTCTGTTGCGCCTCAAAGACGAGCTTGAACAAGAATTGGTGCAAATTAAAAATTGGGAAACTGAGAAGCAACGCTATGCGCTTCAGGCAATTTTTGAAAACACCGCCACCGTCTACGCTCTGAAGGAAAGTATGAGTAACGGCGAGCCACCGCATTGGCTTTGTCCAGATTGTTTTCAATCTGAAAAGAAATTCCTGCAACCATGCCAAATAACCAAGAACTGGTTTGGCGTCTGCTGTAATGCTTGTGGTGCCAAGATTCACGGCCCGTGGAGCAACGCCAGCTCGCCCGAATATGCTCCTGACTAGCCGCCGCAGTTTTAACCCGGCAATCAACTCGGACTCCTATCGGAGCCGGTTATTTCTACGTTAGATTTACAGATGACGATGACCCTCCGCGACCGCCCATATCATCTATTTCTAGGCCTAGCTGCAGCCGCGTTTTTGATTTCACACATTGGCTTTGAAATTATTGCTCGTTTGTGGGTCAGGCAAAGCAGCATGGGTCAAGCCGTGAGCGAAACCCTCTACTACTCCGCCACCCAACCAATCGGCACTCTTATGCTTCTTGCCCCATTCGCATTGCTTGGCTGGATGGCAGCATCCCTAGCTACAAAGAAGGCATTAGGATTGGGCATGCTGCTGTTCGTACCAGGAGCAATTTTTCTCGGCATAATGTACTTCTATGGACACATGGATGCTGAACAAGCAATGCAAAACCGCAAATGGACTGCCGCCGCCCTTTCTGTCGGACTGCTCCCCTTCAAGAGCATTCCTGTTCTTGTTGTCATTTT
>JBCKPE010000053.1:0-13874 GCA_038901875.1 Burkholderiaceae bacterium | reverse complement strand
GATGGCCTTGCGCCGTGCCCGGTAGTTGCTGTCCTGCTCCAGTTGCGTCAACAGCGGCTGCAGGATGTTGTCTTCCACCTTCATCTGGTAGTGCGTCACGTTGCGCTCTGTGGTGCCGTACAGGTTGCGCATGCGCACGTCGAACGGGTCGAGGCCGAGCCTGCGCGCGATGTCACCGATGATGGTCTCGATCACGATCATGCCCTGCGGGCCGCCGAAGCCGCGGAAGGCGGTGTGGCTCTGCACGTTGGTCTTGCAACGGTAGGAAGCGATCTCGACGTCGCTCAGGTAATAGGCGTTATCGCTGTGGAAGATGGCGCGATTCGCCACCGGGCCGCTCAAGTCGGCGCTGAAGCCGCAGTTGACCAGCATGGTGAGTTTCAGGCCCTTGATCAGGCCGCTGTCATCAAAGCCGACGCTGTATTCGTAGGCGAACGGATGGCGCTTGCCGGTGATCATGAAGTCGTCGTCCCGGTCCAGCCGCAGCTTGACCGGACATTGCAGGTGCGTGGCGGCGATGGCTGCCCACACCGCCATGTGGCCGGCCTGGGTTTCCTTGCCGCCAAAGCCGCCGCCCATGCGCCGGCATTCGACCCGCACCGCGCTGTTCTTCAGATGCAGCGCGTGCGAGATCCAGTGCTGCACCTCGCCCGGGTGTTGGGTGCTCGAATACACCTGCCACTGACCCTGTTCCTGCGGCAGCACGTAAGCCACCTGGCCTTCCAGGTAGAAGTGCTCCTGGCCGCCGATCTCGAACGTTCCTTCCATCACATGGGGCGAGCTCGCCAGCGCAGCGCTGGCGTCGCCGCGCTTCACAAAGACCGGCGGCAGCACATAGCTTTGCGCAGCATGGGCCGTCTGCACCGTCAGCAGCGCCGGCAACGGCTCGATGTCGAGCTTGACGGCGCGCGCGGCGCGGCGTGCCTGCATCACGGTATCGGCCACCACGACGCCGGCGACCTGGCCGATGTGCTCGACCAGGTCGATGGCAAAAATCGGCTCATCGTGCTTGGGCGTCGCAAGGTATTTGTCGCCGGGGATGTCCTTCGTCGTGAAGACGCCGCGCACCCCTGGCATGCGCAGCGCGGCCGAGGCGTTGATGCCGCGCAACCTGCCATGCGCGACTTGCGACATGATCGGCGCCGCGTGCAGCGTGCCCCTAACCTCGCCGATGTCGTCGACGTAGGTGGCGGAGCCGGCCACATGCGCCCGGGCGCTTTCGTGCGGATGGGACTTTCCGGCGGCAGCGGAGACCCGCTGTGTGGTGAATGAGTCCGGCGCGTTCATACGAGCTCCTCGGGAGGGCATTCAAGGTTGATGCCGGCGATGCCCTGGGTTTCCAGCCAGAAGCGTTGCAGCAGGTTGCCCAGAACCTGGCTGCGGTAGCCGGCCGACGCGCGCATGTCGGAGATCGGCTGGAACTCCTCGCGCAAGCAGGCGATGGCCCGGTTCACCGTTTTTTGGTTCCACGTTTGACCAGTCAGCAAGGCTTCGGTCCTGGTTGCGCGTGCCGGCGTCGCGGCAACCCCGCCGGCGCCGATCGATGCGCGCTGCACCTTGCCGTCCAGGATGTCCAGGTTCAGCGCCAGGCAGACGGCGGAAATGTCGTCGTCGAAGCGCTTGGAGATCTTGTAAACCCTCATCCACTCTTGCCCCTCACCCCAGCCCTCTCCCCGGTGGGGAGAGGGGGACCGGTTTGCGGCTCCCTCTTGCAGCCGGAGAGAGGGAGTCTGGCTTGCGGCTCCCTCTTGCAGGTGGGGAGATGGGGACTGGCTTGCGGCTCCCTCTTTCAGCCGGAGAGAGGGAGTCTGGCTGACTTCTCCCTCTCCCGCTGGCGGGAGAGGGTTGGGGTGAGGGTGGGGTGTCGGCTTGGGCACCTTGACCCAGGCCAGCACCTCGTCGGGGGCGATGACGCTCTTGCGGTAGCCGATGTAGAGCTGTTCCAGCGCTAGTTCACGATGCTGAATCCGACCCTGGCGCCAACTCATCAATACCACCGAAGCGCGCAGTGCAATGAGCAGCGGCATCGAGTCGCCGATCGGTGAGCCGTTGGCGACGTTGCCGCCCAGGGTGCCGGCGTTGCGAGTTGGCAGGCCGGCAAAGCGGTTCGCAAAGGCCTTGAGTTGCGGCCGATCCTGCACCAACGCGGCATAGGCGTCGGTCAGCGAGACTGCAGCGCCAATGGCAACGTGGTGCGGGTAAGTCTCGATCCTGAGCAGTTCGGCGGTCTGAGTCAGGTCCAGCACCTGCTCGAACTGCATGTGCATCTTGGTCACCCACAGGCCGACGTCGGTGCAGCCCGCGACCAGTTGCGCCTGCGGATGCTGCGAGCGCGCCTGCAGCAGCTCGCTCAAGGTTCGTGGCATCAGATAGGACGGCCCGGTCGGGCGAACCGGCAGCCTGTGCAGCGAGCGCAGTTTGCCGGCCAGCGCCGCTTCATCGACCCGGCGCGTCGGGTACTTGGCCATTTGCTGGGCCGCGTCGAGTATCGGCCGGTAGCCGGTGCAGCGGCACAGGTTGCCCGACAGCTCCTCCTGGGCCAGTTCGCGCGAGATGGGCCGAAAGTGGCAGACATGGTTCTGGTACATGCCGAACATGCTCATGACAAAGCCCGGCGTGCAAAAGCCGCACTGGGAGCCGTGGCAGTCGACCATCGCTTGCTGCGCTGGGTGCAAACCTGCTGCGCCTGCTGCGCCTAGCCCGCCGTCGGCTCGCGACGGTTTGATCAAGGGGTCAACGGCAATGTCTTCGACGGTCCACAACGCCATGCCATTGATGGCGTGGGCAAAGCGGATGCAACTGTTGATCGCGCTGTATTTCAGCCTGCCGGCCACCAGTTCACCGAGCACCACGGTGCAGGCGCCGCAATCGCCCTCGTTGCAGCCCTCCTTGGTGCCGCTGCAGCCGAGGTCCTCGCGCAGGACTTCCAAAAGGGTGCGGCTGGGTGGTACATTGGGCAGCGAGACAAGCTCGCCGCGGCGGATGAATCGTACGGTTTGGGTGTCCATGCGCGTGATAGTAAAAGGAATTCAAACGCGGCGCCATCGGCGCCACCGTATCAACCCGATGCTTGCCGAGGTATGAGAGACCAAGCGCTTTTTGACAAGGCAGACCTCCATCGCATAAGGGTCTTGACTACCGTGCTTACCGAGCGCAATGCGTCCCGCGCTGCACTGCGCCTTGGAATGGACCAGCTTTGGCACGAGCGAAGCCACCGCTCGGCACCGGCAAAATGGCTCAGGGAGCAGGTTGCCCGGACGACCCAATCCCTGCGTGGCGCGGAAGGACCCAGGCCCTGAGGGGCGCGGGATGGTGCAGGAAATACCAGCGAGGCCGGCATGAGTACTCCCAGACTTCAATTGAGCGGCATCACCAAGCGCTATCCCGCAGTGGTCGCCAACAGTGACGTTTCATTGACGGTTCAGCCGGGCGAAACCCATGCTGTTCTGGGTGAAAACGGCGCCGGCAAGTCGACCCTGATGAAGATCATCTACGGCTCGGTCAAGCCCGACGAGGGCCAGGTCAGTTTCAACGGCAAGACGGTGCACATCCGCAACCCGCAGGAAGCGCGCGCGTTGGGCATCAGCATGGTGTTCCAGCATTTCAGCCTGTTCGATACGCTGACGGTGGCCGAGAACGTCTGGCTCGGTCTTGACAAGACACTGAACCTGCTGGAAGTGGCGCAGCGCATCAGCGCCAAGGCGTCCGAGTACGGGCTGGACATCGATCCGCAACGGCCGGTGCACACGTTGAGCGTGGGCGAGATGCAGCGGGTGGAGATCATTCGCGCCCTGTTGACCAACCCCAAGCTGCTGATCCTGGACGAGCCGACCTCGGTGCTGACTCCGCAGGCGGTGGAAAAGCTGTTTGTCGTGCTAAAAAAACTGGCCTCGGAGGGTTGCAGCATTCTCTACATCAGCCACAAGCTGCACGAGATCCGCGAACTGTGCAACGCCTGCACCGTCCTGCGCGGCGGCAAGGTGACCGGGGTCTGTGATCCGGGCCAGGAGTCCAATGCCTCGCTCAGTCGCCTGATGATTGGCGCCGAGCCGCCCGAATTGCAGCATCGCGAGGTGCAAAGAGGCGCCGTGGTGCTGCGCGTCAATAACTTGAAGTTGGCGCGTGAAGACCAGTTCGGCGTCGATCTGGACGGCATCTCGCTCGAAGTCCGAGCCGGTGAAGTGGTCGGCATCGCCGGAGTTTCCGGCAACGGGCAGCGCGAGCTGCTGTACGCCCTGTCGGGCGAAGACACCCGAGCCGATCCACCGATGATCGAGGTGTTCGGCCGCGATGTGGCGCGCTTCGGTCCGGGACGAAGGCGAGCCCTTGGCGTGCACTTCGTTCCGGAGGAAAGACTCGGGCGTGGCGCGGTGCCGACCCTCGGGCTGGCGCATAACATGTTGCTCACGCGCAACGAGGCAGTGCGTCGCGGCGGTTGGATCAAGCTCAAGTCGCTGGAGCGGCAGGCCAAGGAGGTGATCCGGCGCTTCAACGTCAAGGCCGGCGGACCGCACGCGCCGGCGAAATCGCTGTCCGGTGGCAACCTTCAGAAATTCATCGTCGGGCGCGAGATTGAAGCCTCGCCGAAGCTGCTGATCGTGTCGCAGCCGACCTGGGGCGTCGACGTTGGTGCGTCGGCGCAGATCCGCGGCGAAATCCTGGCCCTGCGTGACGCCGGCTGCGCCGTGCTGGTGGTGAGCGAGGAGTTGGAGGAGCTGTTCGAGATCAGTGATCGCCTGCACGTGATCGCCAAGGGCCGGCTGTCGCCGTCGATTGACCGCTCCAAGGCCAGCGTGTCCCAGATTGGCGAGTGGATGAGCGGCCTGTGGGACGCGCCCGCGGCACCCGCAACCAAATCCGGGGAGCTGAGTCATGCTTAAGCTCGAAGCCCGCCCGCAGTCCTCCACCGTCTGGACTTTTGCCTCGCCCCTGTTGGCGCTGGCTGTCACCGTGGTGATAGGTGTCATCCTGTTCCTGGTGCTCGGCAAGGATCCGCTGCGTGGGCTGCAGGTTTTCTTCTGGGAGCCGATCAAGTCCTGGTACTCGCTGGGCGAGTTGATGGTCAAGGCGACGCCGCTGCTGCTGATTGCACTCGGACTGTCGCTTTGCTACCGTGCCAACGTCTGGAACATCGGTGCCGAAGGGCAGTACGTGATTGGCGCCGTGCTGGCCAGCGGTGTCGCCCTGATGGCGGGCAAGGCGACGGGCGGCTGGATCGTCGTTCCGGTTCTGCTGGCCGGAATTGCCGGCGGCATGCTGTGGGCGGGTCTGGTGGCGCTGTTGAAGGACAAATTCAACGCCAACGAGATTCTGGTCAGCCTGATGCTGGTCTATGTGGCCGACATGGTGCTCAGTTACATGGTCTACGGCCCCTGGAAGGACCCTGCGGGTTTCAATTTTCCGCAGAGCAAGAACTTTGAGCCCGGCACCAGGATTCCACGGCTGATGGAGGGCTCCCGCGTCGGCATCGGGCTGCTCATCGCTCTGGTTTGTGCCGCGGCGATGTGGGTCTACCTGTTCCGTACCCGAATGGGATTTGCCCAGCAGGTTGGCGGCCTGGCGCCGGCGGCGGCGCGCTACGCCGGGTTTTCCTCGCGCCTTGCGCTGTGGGTGGCGCTGCTCGTATCCGGCGGGTTGGCGGGCCTGGCCGGCGCGCTGGAAGTTGCCGGACCGATCGGGCAGCTCACCCCCTACGTTCCGGCCGGCTACGGTTTCGCCGCCATCATCATCGCCTTCGTCGGGCGCCTGCATCCGTTCGGGGTCATCCTGTCGGCGATTCTGATGAGCATGTTCTACATCGGAGGCGAGCTGGCGCAGTCGCGCCTGGGACTGTCGAAATCGATCACCGGAGTGTTTCAGGGCCTGTTGCTGTTCAGCCTGCTCGCCTGCGACACGCTGATCGCCTACCGGGTCAGGTGGCAGGGCTCGCGCGGGCGCCTCGTTCCGGCAGGAGGCAAATGATGGAATCCTACGCATTGCTGGTTGCTGCGACCCTGAACGCCGGTACCGTGCTGGCCATCGCCGCTCTGGGCCTGTTGATCAACGAGAAGGCCGGCATCCTCAACCTCGGCGCCGAAGGAATGATGTTGTGCGCGGCGATCGCCGGCTTCGCTGCCTTTGTGCACTCGGCCAATCCCTGGCTTGGCTTCCTGGCCGGCATGGTGGCGGGCGCCGTGATGGCCGGCGCCTTTGGTCTGCTGGTGATCTGGCTGAGCACGAATCAGGTGGCCACAGGATTGGCGCTGAGCCTGTTTGGCACCGGGCTGGCGGCGTTCGTCGGCACCGGCTACGTGCAGGAGAAGGCGCCAGCGTTGGAAGGATTCTCGATCCCGCTGCTGGGCGATATACCGCTGCTCGGGCCGGCCCTGTTCCGCCAGCACCCGATGGTCTATTTCGGTATCGCCTTGACGCTGGGCCTGATCTGGTTTCTCTACCGTACCCGCTCCGGCCTGGTGCTGCGCTCGGTCGGTGAAAACCCGGAATCGGCCCATGCCCTGGGCTACCCGGTGCGGCGTATCCGGTTCATGGCCGTGTTGGTCGGTGGCGCCCTCTGTGGCCTGTCCGGCGCCTACATCTCCGTCATCTACACGCCGCTCTGGGTCGAAGGCATGGTGGCCGGCAAGGGCTGGATCGCCTTGGCGCTAACGACCTTCGCCACCTGGCGTCCGACCCGGGTCCTGCTGGGGGCTTACCTGTTTGGCGGCGTCACCATGCTGCAGTTTCACCTGCAGGGCGTCGGCGTGGACGTGCCGAGCCAGTTCCTCACCATGCTGCCCTACGTCGCCACCATCGTCGTGCTTGCATTGATTTCACGCAACCCGCAATGGATACGCATCAACATGCCGGCCTCAATTGGCAAACCGTTTTATCCCGGCTCATAATTGGGCTCCTTTGTCACCCGTCACTTTTTTTAGGAGAAAACATGACTGATCTGCAGAAACGTTCGCTGTTCAAGATGGCCGCGCTTGGCGCCATCGCAGCGGCAGCCCTGGTGGGCTGTGGCAAGAAAGAGGAGCCGAAGAAGGCTGAAGCGCCCCCGGCCCCTGCTCCGGCGGCAGCCCCCGCACCCAAAGCGGAGCCCCTAAAGATCGGGTTTGCCTACGTTGGTCCGGTGGGAGACGGGGGCTGGACCTTCGCCCACGACAATGGACGCAAGGCGGTCGAGAAGGAGTTCGGTGACAAGGTGGTCACCAGCTTTGTCGAGAAGGTGCCGGAGTCGGCCGATGCCGAGCGCGTGTTCCGCGACATGGCGGGCCAGGGCAACAAGCTGATTTTCGGCACGACCTTCGGCTACATGGAGCCGATGCTCAAGGTGGCGGCCGACCAGAAGGACGTGAAGTGGGAACACGCCACCGGCTACAAGCAGGCGGCGAACATGCGCACCTACGACAGCCGGACTTATGAAGGCGCCTACATGGCCGGCGTGATTGCCGGCAAGATGACGAAGACCAACACGCTCGGCGTGGTCGGCTCGATCCCGATTCCCGAGGTGATTCGCAACATCAACAGTTTCACCATGGGCGCGCAGTCGGTCAATCCCAAGATCAAGACCAAGGTGGTATGGATCAACGAGTGGTTCAACCCGCCCAAGGAAACCGAAGCCGCCACCGCGCTGATCAATGGCGGCGCTGACGTGCTGTTCCAGAACACCGATTCGGCCGCTGTGCTCAAGACGGCGCAGGACAAGGGCAAGCGCGCCTTTGGCTGGGACAGCGACATGACCGCCTATGGTCCCAAGGCACACCTGGCCTCGGCAATCATCAACTGGGGTCCGTACTACATCAAGGCCACGCGCGAGGCGCTGGACGGAAAATGGACCGGCGGCACCGGCTCCTGGTGGGGCGTGAAAGAAGGCGCGATTGACATCGTCAGCATCGCCGATGACGTGCCCGCTGACATCAAGGCCAGGGTTGAGGAAATCAAGAAGGGCCTGAAAGAAGGCACCTTCGCGATCTGGAAGGGCCCGATCCTCGGCCAGGACGGCAAGGAAATTCTGAAAAAGGACGAGGTCGCGGACGACAAGTTCCTGGGCGGCGTCAACTTTTACGTCAAGGGTGTGGAAGGCAAGGTCCCCGGCGCCAAGTAACTGGGGCGGCTACTGCGCGCACGCCATGCGTTGTTGGGCGGTGCTCGGAATCCTCACGTACCTTGAAGTACGTTCCGGTTCCTGCGCTCCGTCCGCCTAGCCTAGCCTGGCCCGCGCTCGCTACGCCGCTGATGGCCGCAAGGCTATGGTGCATGTAGGGCCGCTTTCGGGCGGCTCTTTTTGTTTCTGATACATGATTGAAGAGACTCATTGGCATCCGGTGGCGGCTTCGACTGATGTAGTTGATCGACCGCTGGCCGTGCGCCTGCTGGGCCGGGACTTGGTGCTGTGGCGTGACGGCGCTGGCGCGCTGCAGGCCTGGATCGACCGCTGCCCGCATCGCGGGTCGCGCTTGTCGCTTGGGCAGGTTCGCGACGCTCTGCTGGAGTGCGCCTACCACGGCTGGCGCTTTGCACCGTCCGGGCAATGTGTCCTGGTGCCGGCGCTGCCGTCTTTTGCGCCCCCGCCGACCCACTGTGTGCCGCGCTTTGAAGCGCAGGAAGCCTATGGCGGCTACCACGAGTCGATCGCACTGTTCATCTGCCCGCTCGAGCCCGAACTGAGCCAGGTCTGGTTTCGCCTGGCGGTGGCGGATTTCGATTCGTCGGAGGAACAGTTGCGCGCCTTCCAGCACCAGATCTTTATGCAGGATCAACCCATCCTGGAGTCGCAGTCGCCGCGTCTGCTTCCGCTTGAGCTTCGGAACGAATGCCATACCAGTGCCGACAAGGCATCGTCGGCCTATCGGCGCCACCTCAGGAGCTTGCGTATCAGCTTCGGAGTGCTCCCATGACCGCCACCGGCCCATCCATTCGACCTGTCGCCACGGACCGACTGCCCGATCTGTTGCGGCGCATGCCCAAGGCCGAGTTGCACATGCATATCGAGGGTTCGCTGGAACCGGAGATGCTGTTTGACCTGGCGCGGCGCAACGCCGTGGCGCTGGCCCACCCCGACGTGGCGTCGCTGCGCCGCGCCTATGTGTTCGACGACCTGCAGAGTTTCCTCGACATCTACCACCAGGGCACCAGGGTGCTTCGGTGCGAGCAGGACTTTTTCGACATGGCCGACGCTTATCTGGCGCGCGCGGCGGCCAACCATGTGTTGCATGCCGAAATCTTTTTCGACACGCAGACCCACAGCGGGCATGGGCTGTCGGCAGAAACCGTCATCAACGGACTGCACCGGGCCTGCGCCGCCGCGCCGTCTCGGCACGGCATGAGCGCCTCGCTGATCCTGTGCTTTCTGCGCCATCTCAGCGAACGTGAAGCGTTCGAGTGCCTGGAGCAGGTGCTGCCCTGGCGTGACAAGTTGCTCGGTGTGGGCCTCGCTTCGAGCGAAAAGGGGCACCCGCCGGAGAAGTTCGAGCGCGTCTTTGCGCGTTGCCGCGAGCTCGGTTTTCGTCTCGTTGCCCATGCCGGAGAAGAAGGTCCGCCAGCCTACATCTGGAGCGCGCTCGATGCATTGAAGGTCGAGCGCATCGATCACGGTGTTCAGGCCATGCAGGATGGCGCGCTGATGCAGCGGCTGGCGCGGGACCGCATTCCGCTGACGGTCTGCCCCCTGTCGAATCTGAAGCTGCGGGTGTTTCCGTCTCTGGCGCAGCACAACCTGGGCCAGATGCTCGAAGCCGGCATCGTCGCCACCGTCAATTCCGACGACCCAGCCTACTTCGGCGGCTACATCAACGAGAACTTCACGCAGACCTTTGCCGCGCTCGGCCTCGGCTCGCAACAGGCCTACCAGCTCGCGCGCAACAGTTTCGAAGCCAGCTTCATCGAGCCCTCGCTGCGCGCCAACTATGTGGACCAACTCGACGCCTGCTTCGAGACCTTTGCCTGAGCCTTTGCAGGCGACGCGTCGCAGGTAAAATTCAGTCCGCAACAAGGCCGTGCTCCCGGCCTTTTGTTTTTCCCACCCCGGAGCCATGTCGAGGACCACCATGTATAAAAACCTCGCGCGCCGCGCCGTCATGACGCTGGCCGCCTGTAGTTTCTTCTCCGTCTATTCACTCGCCCAGGCCCAGTCGGCCGCCGCGCCGCTAAAAATCGGCTTTGTCCATGTGGCGCCGGTCACCGATGCTGGCTGGGTGCATCAGCACGAACTCGGCCGCAAGGCGGTCCAAGCCGCGCTGGGCGGCCGAGTGCAAACGACGATGGTCGAGAACGTGCCCGAGGGCGCTGATGCCGAACGGGTGATTCGCGACCTGGCCCGGCAGGGGCACAAACTGATTTTCACGCCGAGTTTCGGCTACATGGAGCCGACGCTGAAAGTGGCAAGGGAGTTTCCGGACGTGAAGTTCGAATCCATCACCGGCTACAAGACGGCGGCCAATGTGTCGGTGGCCAACGCACGCTACTACGAAGGGCGTTATTTGGCGGGCATTGCGGCCGGGCGCGCGAGCAAGACGAACCTGGCCGGCTATGTGGCGGGCTTTCCCATTCCCGAGGTGTTGCAGGGCATCAATGCCTTTGCACTGGGCATGCGTTCGGTGAATCCGCAGGCCCAGGTCCGGCTGATCTGGCTCAACAGCTGGTTTGACCCGCCACGCGAACGCGACGCGGCGATGACTCTGTTTAACCAGGGCGTTGATGTGATCACTTTCCATACCGCTTCCAGCGCCGTGATGGCTGCCGCCCAGGAGCGCGGCAAGCTGGCGGTCGCCTACCACTCTGATATGAGCAGGGTTGCGCCCGACGCGCAGTTGCTCGCCGTCACGCACCGTTGGGGCGACTACTACACGGCGCGCGCCAAGGCCGTGCTGGACGGGAGTTGGACCAGCGGCAGTGTCTGGGGCGGCGTCAGGCAGGACATGATTCGGGTCGAGGCCTTTGGGCCGAAAGCCGGCAAGGCGCTGCGCGACGAGGTGAACGCGCGACAGCAGGACATTGCGGCCGGCAAGCTGCACCCGTTTCATGCCAGAACGGCGATCAAGGACAACCTGGGCAGGGAAGTCATCGCCGCCGGCCAGACCCTGAGCGACGAACAGATCCAGGCCATGAACTGGCTGGTGCAGGGGGTGCTGGGCAGCGTTCCCAGATGACGCCGCGCTATGCTTGGCGTCGTGAAAGCCTACCGCGCATCGATCCTGCGATTTGCCGACGACCACTCGGCCCTGTTTGACGAGGACGGCCTGCTGGTTGTCGGCCCCGACGCGCAGGGCCGTCAGGTGGTGCGCGCCGTTGGCGCCTACGATGCTCTTGTCCGCAATTTCCCGGATCTTGCCATCGAGCACCTGCCCGGGCGCATCATCGCCCCGGGTTTCATCGACCTGCATATCCACTATCCGCAAACCGATGTGATTGGCTCGCCGGCCGAAGGGCTGCTGCCCTGGCTGGACAACTACACCTTTCCGTACGAGTCGCGCTTTGCCGACGAAGCCTACGCCCGCGAGACGGCGAGCTTCTTTCTGGACGAACTCGCGCGCAACGGTGTGACGACCGCGCTGGTGTTTGGCAGTTCGCACGCGCAGTCGGTCGACGCTTTTTTCAAGGAGGCCCAGGCGCGCCATTTACGCATGATCTGCGGCAAGGTGTTGATGGACCGCCATGCGCCCGAGGGCGTGCGCGACAACACAGAACAGTCGCTACTCGACACCGAATCTTTGATTGCTCGATGGCATGGGCTGGACCGACTCGGCTACGCCATCACTCCGCGTTTCGCGCCCAGTTGCAGCGATGCGCAGTTGCGTGGCGCGGGTCTGCTCGCAACACGGTATCCGGAAGTCTGGATCCAGTCGCACGTGGCGGAAAACAAGGATGAAATCGCCTGGGCGCACAAGCTGTTTCCGCAAGCGCGCAGCTACCTGTCGGTGTACGAGGATTTCGGCTTGCTGCGCGAGCGCGCCGTGTACGCCCATTGCATCCACTTTGATGAGCAGGACCGCTTGCTGATGCGGCGCACCGGCGCGGCCGCCGCAGTCAGCCCGACCAGCAACCTGTTCCTCGGCAGCGGCTTTTTCGACTACGCGGCGGCCGACCGCGTGGGCTTCAAGTACGGCTTGGCCAGCGACGTCGGTGGCGGCACGTCGTTCAGCCCGTTCCACACCATGCTGGCGGCCTACTATGTCGGACGCGAAGGCCAGTCCAAGGCCGGTGTCAGTCTGACACCTGAGCAACTTTGGTGGCAACACACGGGAGGCGCGGCGCAGGCGTTGCGACTGGATGGCGGCCAGTACGACGGCAAGACCACGCCCGCCATCGGCAACCTGGCGCTTGGACACGAGGCGGACTTCCTGGTAATTAACCCGAAGGCCACGCCGCTGTTGGCGCGCAAGACCGCGCAGGCCAACAACCTGGCCGAACTGCTGTTCGCGCTGATCGTGCTGGGCGATGATCGGGTGATCGAGACGACGTATATTGCCGGCAATGCCTAGCTCATTCAAACAGTTCAGGGCTCGATACATGCGCCTGAAGTGTCGTGTTTCATGACACTTCAGGCCGATCTATCACTGGCCGGTTTTGCCGTCAAAATTCGATTGTTACGAGTCAACGCGCAGGCGCCGCCCAGCACCGCCTGTCGGGCACGGTGCAGGTGGACGACGCGTACCTCGGCGGCGAACGAGCTGGCGGCAAGCCCGGCCGCGGCTCGGAAAACAAGGTGCCCTTCGTCGCGGCGGTCTCGCTCAACGATGCCGGCAACCCGCTGTACGTCAAGGTGACGCCGGTGCCAGGCTTCACCAGCGATGCGATTTCGAAGTGGGCCCGCTCCAACCTGGCGCCGGGCACTGACGTTCTCAGCGACGGTCTGGGATGCTTCGCCGCGGTTACCGACGCCGGGTGCACCCACCGAGTGGAGATCGTCGGCCAGCGCAAGCCCCGGGATCTGCCGCAATTCAAGTGGGTCAACACCGTGTTGGGCAACCTCAAGACGATGCTGTCCGGTGCCTACAAGGCCTTCGGCTACGGCAAGTACGCAGACCGTTACCTCGGCGCGTTCGCCTACCGATTCAACCGCCGCTTCGACCTCGCCGGCTTGGTCGTGCGGCTCATCGTGGACGTCTACCGCAGCAAGGCCGCACCTGAACGCGTCATTCGCCATGCTTAGTTTCATTTCGAATCAGGTAGTTTCATTTCGAATCAGGTTGCGTTTTCCTTTGACTCTTTACTTCCTCGATGATCTTGAGATTCTCGCGCGCGAATTTACTGTCATATTTGTCGTTGACTTTCTTCAAGTACTTTTCAGCCTCGTTAAACCGACCAGTATTCATATATAGCCAACCAGTATTGGTATACAAACGCCGCTTGGAATCGTCACTGAGCAAGTCCACATTTCGCTCACCCTCCTTTAGGCTTGCCTCTGCATTTACATAGTCGCCTTTAAGCATATAGGCCCAGCCTAACGAGTTAAAAATGCTGGCGTCTGTAATGCTGGGAATCGATCGTTTTAGAGCGGCCGCCTTTTCCAAGGCGGCTATCCCGTCATCGTTCTGCTTCTTGTTAAGATATGCCAGCCCCAGGTTGTATTGGGCAGAAAAGAAATTCGGATTCCGCTTTACTACATCGGCCAAGATCGTGATCGCCTGATCTGAATTGCCGGCGATCCGCTTTAACCTTGCGTCTGAGAACTTGGCGACATCGCCGCTGGGTATTTCACTCTGATATTTATCCTTGGCGTCCTGAGAATTCGCAGGCGACGCGAATACAACAATTGCCAAGAGCAGAACAAACATTCTGCATCCGAGATCATTTGACATCAAGGCCTCCTTCTGACAGTAGTGAACCAGCAGTGCTACGGGACAATTTGTTTTGCAATGCTGTATTGAGCGCCAGCGAATCTCGCATGCGAA
>JBCKPE010000052.1:0-13897 GCA_038901875.1 Burkholderiaceae bacterium | reverse complement strand
GGCTCCACGCCCTGGGCAAGACCAACAATGGACGCCATCTGCACATCACCTGCACTCTGCGTCAAGCGGGTGCCTTGATCCGGGTCATCTCGGCCAGGGACATGCACCGAAAGGAGCGAGCCATTTATGAACAAGCCAGCTAAGTCGATTCCCAAGTTCACAAGCGAAGCCAAAGAACGTGCGTTCTGGGAAACGCATGACTCCACCGAGTACCTGGATTGGCCCAAGGCGCACAAGCTCGCCCTGCCGAATCTGAAACCCAGCACCAAAACCATCTCGCTGCGGCTGCCGCAGCACCTGCTTGACGCCATCAAGGTCGCCGCCAACGCCCGCGACGTTCCCTACCAGTCGCTGATCAAGGTTCGGCAGCAAGAAAAGCTGCAGCGCCAGGCGTCTGACCCCGTTCATCAAAAATTCCATTGACGGAATATTCCATCAAGGCTATATTAGCGCCATGACTTGGGAGGTCGAATACACCGATGAGTTCGGCGACTGGTGGAACAGCCTTTTTGATCCGCGCCGCTCGGCAATCCTGCTGATCGGTGGGGAAAAAACGGGTGGCGACCGATGGTACGACGCGCATGTTCCCACCGCCGACCGACTTTATGACGAACACTTGGAGCAACTTCGAAAGGAAGGGCTGATCGATGGCAAGTAAGTTTTCCGAACTGCGCTCGCGCATGTCGCCCGAGTCTCGCACGCGGGCGCAGGCCAAGGCTCAAGCCATGTTGGCCGAGATGCCTCTCAACGAACTGCGCCAAGCGCGCGGACTGTCGCAGAAGATGCTGGCCGAGTTGCTGCATGTTCAGCAACCCTCGATTGCCAAGCTCGAGAAGCGGACCGACATGTACCTTTCCACGCTGCGCAGCCACATCGAGGCCATGGGCGGCCAGTTGGAGGTGATCGCGCGTTTTCCGGACGGCGCCGTCAAGATCAGCAATTTCTCTGACTTGGAAAGCAACGTTACGGCCTAATTGCACCACCACGAAATCGAGGGGTGAATTAAGGCGGGCAAACCGAATGCCGCAGCACCTGCTCGACACCATCATGGCCGCCGCCAACGCCCGCGACGTACCCTACCAGTCGCTGATCAAAGTCTGGTTGAAGAAAAGCTGCATAGCCGCTGAATGCGCCGTCAAGCACCCATAGACCCGATCGAGCTTGCCGATCATGGCGCTTCACCTCGGGACGATGGCCGGGGGCCGCCAATGAGTTGGTATTCAGAGTCACTACTGTCCGGTTAAATGACCGTCGCCAAGCCGGAACGCAAGCATTGGCGCGGGTTCTGAGGCGATTTCGTTTGGTGCCGACTTGAACTTCGATCGCCAAGAACGGCGTACCTTCCCGGGGTCGACATCCCCGAGGAGTGCGTGTGTACGAAGGCAAGACCTTGTTCGCCCAGATCATGGAGTTCGTGCCGTGGACCAGCTTCGAGCGCATCGTGCAGCGGTACTGCGGCAACGCCGGGGCGCGCAGCTTGTCCTGCGCCGAGCAGTTCCGTGCCATGGCATTCGCGCAGCTCACCTGGCGCGAGAGCCTGCGCGATATCGCGTACAGCTTGTCGGCGAATACCACCAAGCTGTACGCGATGGGCTTTCGTTCGGCCGTCAAGCGCTCGACGCTGGCCGATGCGAACGAATCGCGCGACTGGCGCGACTGGCGCATTTGGTCGGACCTCGCCGCCGTGTTGATCCGGCGCGCACGCAGGCTCTACGCGAGCGACTCGCTCGGCGTCGAGTTGGACAGCACCGTCTATGCGCTGGACTCCAGCACGGTCGATCTCTGCCTGAGCCTGTTCGACTGGGCGCCATTTCGCTCCACCAAGGCTGCCATCAAGCTGCACACGCTGCTCGACCTGCGCGGCGCCATCCCTGCCTTCATCCACATCAGCGACGGCAAGATGGGCGACGTGAACGTACTCGACATGCTGAGCTTCGAGGCCGGTGCCTTCTATGTCATGGATCGTGGCTATCTGGACTTCACGCGGCTGCATCGACTGCATCAGGCCAGCGCCTTCTTCGTGACCCGCTGCCGAAGCGGGGCATGAACGCGCGGCGCGTGTACTCGGCCAGCGTGGATCGCAGCACCGGCGTGATCTGCGATCAGCGCGTCATGCTCACGGGCTATTACCCGGTGCGCAATTACCCGGAGCACTTGCGGCGCATCAAGTACAAGGATCCCGACACCGGCAAGACCCTGGTCTTCCTGACCAACAACACGGCGTTGCCCGCGCTGACCATCTGCTCGCTGTACAAGAGCCGCTGGCAGGTCGAACTGTTCTTCAAGTGGATCAAGCAGCACCTGCGGATCAAGCATTTCCTGGGCAACAGCGAGAACGCCGTGAAGACGCAGGTGTGGTGCGCCGTGGCCACCTACGTGCTCATCGCCATCGTCAGGAAAGAACTTCATCTCGAGGCCTCGATGTACACATGTCTACAGATTTTGTCGGTGTCCGTTTTCGAGAAAACCCAGCTTTCACGCGCCTTCCGGGCCGATGAGTCCACAACCGAAAATACAGACCTCGCTAAGCAGTTGATTTTGTTCAACTTTTAACCGGACAGTAGTGATTCAGAGTGGGCTAAAACCGCGCCAGCTGAATGCCGGGCATGCGTCCAAAGTCTGAGGGGTTCGTGGTGACCAGGATGAATCCACCGTCCAGGCATTGGGCGCCGAGCAGCGGATCAGCAAAGCCTCTGGAATACCGGTGCAGTTTGGCACCCGACATGGCGTGGGCATTGGTCAGCGGTTTGACGTTGAAGTCGGCCAGCAGCCTATCGAGCGCCAAGCGCTGTGCCCGTGCCTTGGTTTGGCCTGGCGAAATGCCGCGATACAGTTCGTAGGCAACGAGAACGGAGGTCACTTTCTGACGGGCTTTGAGTCCGTCGAGCAAGATCTGTATGGCAGGCCCTGTGCTCTCGCCACGCAGGATAGCGAGAAAGGCCGATGTGTCGAAGAAATACCGCTCAGACACGCTTCATGGCGTCATAGTCCCACTCAAAGCGGGCCAGGCGCCTAAGCTTTTCACCCGTGGTGAGTTTCTTGCGGGCTTTGACGGTCTTGGTGGGCAGTTTCTCCGCTACCTTTTGGGCTGTTTTGTGTTGGGTTTTGCTGGATAGCTGGTGCAGGCTGAATGTGCTGGTCATGGGGTGTGCGCTCCTGACCCACATTGTAGGCAGCGGCGGCTAATTTGCCGCCAAGGCCAGCGAAGCGAGCTTCGCCGCCGTGTGGGACAACGAGGATGACGCGGCTTACGAGCGGATGTGATCGATGACCGCGACCTCAAGGTTCAGCTTCGGCGACGTGGTGCTCGTGCCGTTTCCACTCGCCGACCAATCGGGCGCCAAGAAGCGCCCGGCGGTCGTCGACTGGCAGGCCGCCGGGCTCATCAAGGCTTCGGTGCTCAAGCCGGTTTTCACTACCATCAAGCAGGGGCCCGTGATACGAACCATGGGCTCGCTCGCAACGGTCGACGCGAAGACGCTACGCGAGGTGGTCGGCGACGTCATCGGGTGAAGGCAAGAGCTTCGCGCTTGATGGCCCGCTCGCCCTCATGCGGGATGTCAGTAAACGGAGTCTCGCCGGTCAATCTTGATGACCGTCACGGTCACGATGCCGCGTTCGATCTCGACAACGAGTCGGATTTGACCAACACGGTAGCGATGAAATCCGGCCCACGGTCCAGTGAGTCCGTGGCCTCGGGCGGCTGGGTCTTTCAGCTGACAAACTTCAGCCAAGTACTTTTTGATGCTGCGCTGGACGGCTTTGTCGAGCTTTGACAGCTCCTTCTCCGCGGACGGGTCGTACTTGATGGACCAACTCATCAGATCCCGAGCCGTGCGTACACTTCCTCAGCCGGAATGGCCTTGGTTTTGCCGGACTTGAGGTCTTTGAGGCGCTTGGTCGCTTCCCGGATATCGGCTTGTTCTTCTAGCCAGTCCATCATGACTTGCGCGATGGACTTCCTGTGCGCCCTGGCCTCGGCCTTAAGCATAGCGACGACTTCTATCGGCAGTTCGACAACCGCTCTGGACTGGGACTGATGGCTGAGATTGAATGCGGCTTGGCTCATTTTTGGCACCTCCAAAATCGGATTGTAGGCTGCAGGGATCGCCATCGGCATCGAGTCCTTCCATCGCCATGGAGTGCCAGTGTTTCGCCATGCCGACGTGAGGCATGACACGGCGATCGGCATCCTCGACCAGGCGCTCCAAGACTTTGCTGAGGTTGTCCTGTAGCCGAGGACCGTCCTCATCCCAGTCGGGAGCCATCACGAACTACCCGCTACTCAGCAGTTTTCGCACCATAGACTGCGCAGGACCGACTTCCCTTTCTTGGATGAGATACGTCGTACCCTGGGCCGGGTCACGCACACCGTCTTTGAACGCTTGGGCCTCTGCCTCTGCCGTCAGCCGAATGGCTTCCTTGAACTTGGGGTCCCGCTTTCGGTACTCCTTGACTTGCTTGAGTACAGCCTCCAGATCGGTCTCGATCTCGGCAGCACGCCTTTTGATGAAGTCGCCGACAGCTTGGTTGACCAACTTGTTCATTGGCATCTTCAGGACGCCTTGAAGCATCACAAGCCCTTGGCGCAATGCAGGCTCGAGCCGAACGGGTGTGACCTTGACCTTTGCGATACCCGGTTTTGCAGCCTTACGGATGCTGCTGCTCACCGGCCCAAGCACCGCGCTCCGCGGCCCCTTGGAGGCGGCCTTTGCCTTGCTTTTGGCGGTAGTAGCAGCTTTGCTCATGACGCAACTCCAGTCGACAAACCGTGGTGATGCCAAATTTGCATTTGGACACCATGCAGAATGTGGGTCAAGACTGACTGACCGGTCGATGGTGATAACGGCGATTGTCACGATGCCGCGCTCAATCTCCACAATGACGCGCAGTTGACCAACCCGGTAGCGGTGATACCCGGCCCACAACACCGGACAAGCCAGCACGCTGGACAGCATCAGCCGCAACAGCGCACGCTATGCATGGACTCAACGCGCTATAGGCCCAATGCCGAATGGGAGCCGAGGGGGACGAGCTGCAAGGTGTCGGCGTCTGGCTTCTGGTAGATCAGCACCAGGTCGGGCTTGATGTGACAGTCCCGGTGGTCTTTCCAGTCGCCCGTAAGCGCATGATCGCGATACTTCTCGGTCAGCAGTGCTCATCGCTGGCAAGTGCACGGACGATTTCGGTGAAGTCCTGTGCCAGCACGGCCCGATGCGGACCTTTGGCCTCGCGTTTCAAGTCGCGCTTGAACTGGCTCGTCTGTTTAATCGCCCGCATCAAGAACCGCCTGGAGTTCGCCGAGAGTCACGGCCTCCAAGTTGCCCCGCCGTGCTTCCTTCATCGCGGCGATGGTGGTGGCATTGGGTATCAGCGGATCGAAGGGTAGAGCGTGCTCGTGCGCCACCTTGGTCAGCATCAGCCGCACCGCGTCGGACACGGTCAGGCCCATAGCGGCCAGCACGGCCGCCGCCTCTTTTTTGATTGCCCCGTCAATGCGGGCCTGTACAAGCTGGTTTGCCGCCATGATCTTTTCTCCTCGCGTTTGGTGAATGACATTGTAATTCACGGGTGTTTGGAGGGCAACCCTGGCCCGCCTGCAGAGCCTGCCCGAGCGCAACACCGAACAAGCCAACGCCATGGACAGGATCAGCCGCAACATTGCGCGCTATGCCGAGACCCAGGCACTCGCTGCGCCGCCGGTCGCCACTCCAGAACCGGCTTGATTCCGGCTGATTGTCAGTTGCACTTACAATCAGCCGAATGATTCACAGAGATGCTGAGCCCACCCTGCGCGAGCTGGCCAAAGGCTACCCGATACTGGCGTTGACCGGACCACGGCAGTCGGGTAAAACCACGCTGGCGCGCGCAGTATTCGCGTCCCACCCCTATGTTTCGCTGGAAAACCCGGTGCAGCGCGAATTTGCGCAAAACGACCCGCAAGGCTTTCTGAACACGTATGCCGATGGTGCCGTGATCGACGAGGCGCAACGCTGCCCGGAACTGTTTGCCTGGCTGCAAGGCGTGGTGGACCAGCAGCAGCGCCGCGCGCACTTTATTCTGACCGGGTCGCAACAATTTGGCCTGCTCTCCGGCATCACGCAAAGCCTGGCCGGGCGGGTCGCTCTGCTCAACCTGCTGCCGTTTACCGCCAGCGAACTGCGTCGGGCCAACCTGCTGCCTGAATCGCTGGACCTGGCCATTACCCAGGGGGGTTATCCACCCATCCATGACCGCCAGCTCGACCCCGGCATCTGGTTTGCCAACTATGTGCAAACCTATATCGAACGCGACGTGCGCCAGCTCATCAACGTGCGCGACCTTGGCCAATTTCAGCGCTTTTTGCGCCTGTGCGCCGGACGCAGCGGGCAACTGCTCAACCTCAGTGCGCTTGGCGAAGATGCCGGCCTGAGCCACAACACGGCGCACGAGTGGATTTCGGTGCTGGAGGCCAGCTACATCATCCACCGGCTGCCGCCACATCACCAAAATTTCAACAAACGCCTGGTGAAGACACCGAAGCTCTACTTTTATGACTCGGGTTTGGCGGCCTGGTTGCTGGGCATCGAAAACCCGAGGCAACTGGCTACCCACCCGCTGCGCGGGGCGCTGTTTGAAACCTGGGTGGTGTCCGATTACCTGAAGCAGCGCCTGAATACCGGTCGCTCATCCAATCTGAGTTTTTGGCGTGACCGCTCAGGGCATGAGGTGGACTTGCTGATCGAGCAAGGCGGGCAGTTGCAAGCCGTTGAAATCAAATCGGGCGCAACGCCCAACGCGGATGCCTTGCGCGGCTTGCAAAATTGGCGCGAACTGGTGGGTGAGCAGACCGGCCCGACCCGGCTGGTGTATGGCGGCAGCGAAGCGCAAACCCGCAGCGGTGTCGAATTGGCGCCGTGGCACGGGCTTTGAGGAAGGGCTGACGGCGCCCGCCTCTTCTTTGATGGTATCGCGCCGGTCGATGGTGATAACGGCGATTGTCACGATGCCGCGCTCAATCTCCACAATGACGCGAAGTCGACCAACCCGGTAGCGGTGCTACCCGGCCCACGGCCCCGTCAGGCCGTGACCTCTTACCGCAGGATCATCCAACTTGCAGCACTCTGCGACGTACTTTCTGATGCTGTTCTGAATGCCTTTATCGAGCTTGGATAGCTGCTTTGCCGCTGTCTCGGTGTAGCGCAGTTTCCAAGCCATCAGATACCCAAGCGTTTATAGACTTCCTCGGCTGGGATGAGCTTTTCCTTGCCCTCGCGAACACGCTTCATGACGCGCTCGGCGGCGCGGTAGTCGGCTTGATCTTCAAGCCATTCGGCAATGTAGCGGGTGACAGATTTCCTGCGTGAGCGGGCTTCTTTTTCGAGCAAGGCGGCCAGCTCGGCCGGTAGCTCAATGCTGGTGGTGCCCCCCGCGACCAGGTCGGCGCCCCTTGAATTGCCGCCTACTGCACCACTCAAACTTATTCCACCCATGATTGCACCTCCAAGTCAAAATTTTAGTTCAGCGACCGGCCTTTTGCAAAGGCGGCCGGTTTGGGCGGCCAGCCCCAGCGCGAACGCCGAGGCGACGGATTCGGACAGCGCTGCGCCCAAGAAACGCAAGCCTGAAATATTGTGTTCGCTCCCCTTTTCTCACAAAAGGCGCGCTGATTGACCTTGCGCCGTGAGAAGCGCAACCGCCTTCTTGTCGAAGGAAACGAAGGTTTCCCCACCGAGCCAGTTGCCCTCGTAGGCCATGACACCATCGGCGAAATCCCCGCCTGCCGCAAGGATCGACAAACCGGCTTCGACAGCCGGGCGATTCATCACCACGTTGCCAGCATCAAGCAAAGCCCGGATAGCAACAGCAACTTTCTCTTTTGGAAACTTCGCGCCCCGGAGCAATATCCAGGCAAGCTCACACAGGCACGGCAGTGAAACGGCGATCAATGATGCTTCTTCCAGAATCTTCGCTGCTGTGTTTGCCTGTTCAGCGTCGTCTTGCAGCACGGCGCGAGCAAGAACATTCGTATCAACAGATATTTTCATTTTTCGCCAGCCCAACCGGCAGCGGCAATTTCATTCATTACTTCGATGGAAAGTACCTTTTTTGTGCTACCAGCGAACAGGCCGATAAAGCCTTTGATACTTCCCGTAGGCCGTGCAACCCGTATCCGCAGCTCGCCTCCCGGCAGCTTGTCAAAGTCGATTTTTTCCCCTGGCCTGATGCCCAGGTGTTGCAGCACGTCTTTTCTAAACGTCACTTGCCCCCGTGCGGTAACGGTCAATGTGGTCATGGCGATGTCCTCACAGTCTCTTGATTGATGCTTCACATGGTAATGCAAAAACGCCTTACCATCAATGCCAAAGCGACGGATTCGGGCAGCGCAGCAACTGCTTGAGAAACGCCAGAGTCAAGGTCGGCGGCCCCTACAGGGATTCAACGCGCTATAGGCCAAGCTCCGAATGGGAGCCAAGCCGGACGAGTTGCAAGGTGTCGGCGTCTGGCTTCTGGTAGATCAGCAGCAGGTCGGGCTTGATGTGGCAATCCCGATGGTCTTTCCAGTCGCCGGTCAGCGCGTATTCGCGGTAACGCGGTTCAAGTGGCTGATCGGAAGCGAGGCTCTGCAAAACAGGCTTCAAGTCGGCATCCAGAGTGGCGCGATGTTGCCCCTTGGCCTCACGCTTGTAGTCGCGCTTGAACTGACCTGTAGGCTCAATCCTCCGCATGCAGGTCGGCCATCAGGGCATCAACACTGTCGAAGCTCTTGAGGCCGCCTGCGCGAGCCTCCTTCATGGCCGCAATGGTGGTGGCATTGGGTATCAGCGGATCGAAGGGTAGGGCGTGCTCGTGCGCCACCTTGGTCAGCATCAGCCGCACCGCGTCGGACACGGTCAGGCCCATAGCCGCCAGCACGGCCGCCGCCTCTTTTTTGATTGCCCCGTCAATGCGGGCCTGTACAAGCTGGTTTGCAGCCATGATCTTTTCTCCTCGCGTTTGGTGAATTACATTGTAATTCACGGGTGTTTGTTGCACAAGTCCTAAGGCCGTCCGAAGACGTGCGATGCCCTACCCTGACCGTTAGCTTTGGTGTTGCCAGTGGAGTAGGGCGCCCTACGGAATCTTGGCGAACAACACCGCTGTCGCAATCGTTCTCAGGAGAACGATTAACTTAATTATGGGAACATATTAGCGCCATAAGACTGAAAACGTCGACTCGTCTGGATTGCGTCACTATAATGCACACTATAAGAACGCATAACCATTTTTAACGTTCGAATTTGTCCTCATGACTCTTCCCCTCCCGCTGCCGGTTGACCGGGCTCTGAAAAAGCTCGGCTCCGACCTGTCACTGGCTCGTCGGCGGCGCCACCTGTCCCAAGCCATGCTGGCCGAGCGGCTCGGCACGTCCGTCATGACCATCCGCCGCATGGAAGCCGGCCATCCCGGCCTCGCCTTGCAATACCTGGCTCGTGCGCTGCACGTCTTTGGCGAACTCGACAAGCTCAACCACCTGCTGGACTCCGCCCAGGACACGGTGGGCCTTGTTCTCATGAACGAACAGGTGCCTGAGCGGGTGCACAAGCCCAAACCCGGAAAAGGGGTGTTGTGATGGCCACAGCAAAGCGCAGCCCTCGTGCGCAGAAGACGCAACTCGACGTCTGCATCGGCAAGGATGGCGTGCTGGCAGGCGAACTGAGCTACGTCAAGGATGGCGCCCGCGAATACTCCGCCTTTGCCTACAGCGAAGCCTGGTTGGGCAACCCTTCACGGTTTGCCATCTCCCCTGAGCTGCCCCTCGCGCCCGGCCACCAGGTTCGCAAGCCCCCCACCAAGGACGATTCCCGGTTCTTTCTTGCGCTGGCGGACACCGAACCCGATGCGTGGGGACGGCGCATCATCGCACGCGCGCACGCCAAAGAGCGCAAGGACAACCCGGCGCTACGAGCCCTGACGGAGCTGGATTACCTGTGCGCGGTGGATGATTTCAGCCGCGTCGGTGCACTGCGTCTGCGCAACCCCAAGAAAGACTTCGTACGCGCGGCCGAACAGGGCAAGCGCTCCACCCCGCCACTGCTCGAGCTGGCACCTATCTACGAGGCCAGCCGTGCGGTTGAACGCGGCCAGGAATCCGCGCAAGACCTGCGCTACCTGCAAGGGAAAGGAACCTCGCTTGGCGGCATCCGGCCCAAGTGCACTGTCCTGGACGAGGACGGCACGCTCGCGCTGGGAAAGTTTCCCAGCGTCAAGGATGAGCGCAGCGTCACACGCGCTGAAGTGCTTTCGCTGCGCCTTGGCCGCCTGGCCGGCATCGAGACCGCCCCTGCCCGCATCGTGATGGTCCAGGGCACCCCGGTGGCAGTCATCGGCAGATTCGACCGCACGGCTGACCACGGCAGGATTCCCTACCTGTCCGCGGCCTCACTGCTTCAGGCTGGCCGCAATGAGGAGCGCAGCTACACCGAGGTCGTTGACGCCATGAGCACAGCATGCGTCGCGACAAAAGCGGATGCCCAGCAACTGTGGCGCCGCATGGTGTTCAACCACCTCATCACCAACGTGGACGACCATCTGCAAAACCTGGGTTTCCTGTACGTGGGCAATGGGTTGTGGCGCCTGTCGCCCGCCTTCGACCTGAACCCGTTCCCGGACAAGGACCGCGAATCCAAGACGTGGCTGAGCGAAGACACCGGCCCCATCACCTCGATTAAGACATTGCTGCACAAAGCAGGCTATTTCCACCTCACACGGCCGCAGGCCCTGACTGTCCTGGCGCAAGTGCACGGCGCCGTCAGCGGATGGCGCGCATTGGCAATGGACCAGGCGGTGGGTTTGACGGCAACCGAGCTTGAGGACCTTGCACCTGCGTTCGAGCACCCTGAACTGGAGGCCGCCACGGCCCTGCTCGCCTGACAGCCGGGCCCCGCGTGTTTGCTAAGCCGTAGTCATCGGTCTTGGCGCGGGAATGCCATGCAACATGCCTTCGATACTGATGTCCTCATCAATGTCAGGCCAATGCGCCCCACCTATGCCGTCGCCGATCAGTTCCCTATGGTCGCGCTGGGCGGAAGTTGCGTCCGACAATCGCCACGACCAAGCGAGCGGAACGCTCACGCTACGTCCGTCAAGCAGAAATGCTACTCTTCCTCTTGACGGTCGTCATCCACAAATTCAATGGTAGACCCCAAATTTCGTGTGTTTCTGTGTCAACTATTTTGTTAACGGCTGGACAAGGCTTGTGCTTGCCATGCGTTCTTGTTGTGACTACACTGAGGCTACATAAAACATCCTCTGGAGATTCATCATGAGCACTGCCGACACCTACGTTCGCGCCCGCATCGATACCGCCACCAAGGAACGTGCAGCCGACGCGCTGGAAGCAATGGGTCTGTCCATTTCGGACGCCATCCGTCTGTTGATGCTGCGCATCGCCGACGAACGCCGCCTGCCCTTCGAAGTCAAGGCGCCGAACGCCACCACCCGCAAGGCTATTGCCGAGCTTGAATCTGGCAAGGGTAAACGCTTTGCCAGTGTCGACGCGTTGATGGCCGATTTGCATGCGGCAGATTGATCGTGCCTCGTCATTCAAGCGCGACTACAAGCGGGTAGCAAAAGGCCAGCACCGGCTAACGCTCGATGATGATCTGATTCCAGTTTTGCGGGCACTGGCGTTTGATCAATCGCTCGAGGCGCGTCATCGTGACCACGACCTGAGCGGCGATTGGTCAGGCTATCGCGAATGCCACGTCAAGCCAGATTTGTTGTTGATCTACAGAAAACCGGATGCCGAGACGCTACGCCTTGCCCGACTTGGTTCGCATAGCGAGTTGTTTGGTTGAGATTGGGTGGCCTGGCCGACTTTTTAAGTAAGGAGAGAAACGGTGCGTGTCAAGGTAGTTGTCGCCTCATTCATGCAGCCAACGGCTGTCTATCGGTGTAGCCCGAATGCGTCTTGATGATCGAGTCGCGTTCGGGGTTGAGCGTCACGGCGCCGATGGGCGACCAGTTGCGGGTCGTGCCGGCCCAGCGCGCCGGGTTGAGCTCACGAGCCCGGGTGTACAGGTCATGCCGGGCAGCCAGAATCGCGTGGTCCTCACCGGCGTGTCGCTGGGCCGGGCTGACGTAGCGGATGCCGCTGTGACGATGCTCGAAGTTGTACCAACGCACGAAGCCGGCCGCCCAGGCGCGGGCGCCGTCAAGGTCGGCGAAGCCCTTGGCAGGGAACTCGGGGCGGTACTTGGCGGTGCGAAACAGCGACTCGGCGTAGGCGTTGTCATCGCTCACGCGAGGGCGCGAGTACGAGGGCTCGACCCCCAGCCAGTTGAGCATCGCCAGCACCGTGGTGGCCTTCAGAGTGGAGCCGTTGTCGCCGTGCAGCACCGGCTTGGTGAGCATGCTGGCGATGCCCTCGGCCAGCGCGGTGCGGCGCACCAGGTGCGCGGCGTGCTCGGAGTCGTCGCTGTCGTGCACCTCCCAGCCTACGATCTTGCGGCTGTACAGGTCCAGGATCAGGTACAGGTGGAACCACATGCCGATCACGGTGGCCGGCAGGTAGGTCATGTCCCAGCACCAGACCTGCTTGGGGGCGCTGGCGATGTGCGTGGTGGGCGGGCGCACGGCGCGGGGCTTCTTGGCGCGGCCGCGGTGCGCGGTCTGCCCCTCATCGCGCAGCACGCGGCTGAAGGTGGACTCGCTGGCCAGGTACACGCCGTCGTCGGCCAGCATGGGCACGATGCGCGCCGGCGGCACGGCCGCGAAGCGCGGCTCGTTGGCCACCCGAACCAGCTCAGCGCGCTCGGCCTGGCTCAAGGCGTGGCTGGGCAGCGGGCGCACCGCCTGCGGCCGGCCATCGCCCGATACGAGGCCTTCGTGGGCCTTCCAGCGTTGCAGGGTGCGCAGGTCGATGCCGACGATCTCGCAGGCCAGGTGCAGTCGTGCGCCTGCGCTATGCGCCGCGTCGATGTCTTGGGACAGAGTTTGGCGATCCTCGAGGCCGATCATTCGTCCTCTCCCATGTTGAAGATCGCCTGCACTTTTTTTGACAGCACCAGTAGAGCCGCCGTCTCGGCCAGGGCGCGGTCCTTGCGCAGCAGTTCTCGCTCCAGCTCCCTGATGCGCTTGGCGGAGGCGCGCGTGGCTTGCGGGCTGGCACGGGCCTCCTCGGGATCGGCCAGCGCGGCCGTGGCGCTGGCAAGCCACTTTGCCAACTCCGCGGGGTACACCCCGTGCCCGCGACACCAGGCGCTCTTGCCGGCATCGTTCATCGCAGCCGAGGTGATCACAGCCTCAAGCCGAGCGGTCGCGCTCCAGTCCCGCCCTCGGGCGGGACTGGAGCGAGCATCCTCGCGCCAGCGCTCCAAAGTGCCCGCTCCGATTCCCACGTTGCGCGCCACTACCTCCAGCGCTGCGCTCTCCGGCGGCAGCAACCTCGCCACCGCTCTGTCTTTGAATGTTTGTCCGTATCGAGCCATCGTCTTCCTTCATCGCCGCCCCCGGGTTTGTGGTTCTATTGGGGCGACAACTATTCTGACGCGGGGGGGAAATAATCAAAGAATCAAAGGGGTCAGACCCCTTTGATTCTTACGGTATCTCCTCATGCAAGGGCGAGTGTGATAACGCATCAGCGGGCGGGCCATGCTCGAATGCCAATCCCCAAAAACCGTGGTGTCAAGACCTGACCCCTTTTTCTGTGGCAATATCAGCTACGCCCTGGCCGCCTACAACGCCGGCGAGGGTCGGGTGGACCGTTACCGGGGTGTGCCACCGTTTGCGGAAACGCGGGCTTACGTGAAGCGGGTGATTGGCTTGTACGGCAGTGGACGCCATGCGTTTGATGCAGATCTGACGGCGGCTTCGCCGATGCTGGCGGGCAAAAACCGTTGAATAACGAGGTTTTTCGGGCTTAGTTTGCGAGTTG
>JBCKPE010000051.1:0-14398 GCA_038901875.1 Burkholderiaceae bacterium | reverse complement strand
TGAGTCGCCTTCGCTGCGCAGCTTCGCAGGCGCAACGCTACGGCGACTCAATCGGCGCGAACAACCATCCGTGCGTGCTCGTTGACGCCGATCACGTGGAAGAAAGCGGCAACGAGGCGATGCAGGGAACCGAATTGGACCAGGCGGCCCTCGGCCTGTCGCGCGGCGGCCCAATTGAGCAGCTCGCCAGCGGCGGTAAAGTCAACCCGAATCAACTTGGCGCAGGAAATCACCATGACGTCAGCGCCTTCGAGCTTCTCCTCGATTTCCTTCAGCGCCTTGCTCGAGTCGCCGAACAGGGCTCCCGCCAATTCAACCACCGAGACCTGGGTGTAGAGAACCGAATGAGAGGACTCCGCCGCGTCGCCCATCGGTCGGGTCGGTGGCACGGCGCCATAGAAAGAATCTCCCACCACCGAATGGCTGAGCAATGAGGTGCCATCCGCATCGAGGGCCTTGAAACCGCAAAGTGCATTTTCCCAGGACAGCGGCGACACCTCGTAGGTGATGCAGAAATCAAGCGCCACCACCTCGAATTCATCGGGCCGGTGCATCAGTCGCAGCAACATCAGGTGCAGGCGCCACCAGGCCTGATTCACCGTCTTGTCGCCGTTCAGGGCACGCGCCTTGACCATGTCCAGCAGCCGATCGGTCCCGATGAAGCGCACCTGGACCTCGCGCGAACACCAGGAAGTCAGAAGTTTCTCGAACAGGGGAAGCGCGGATGCGTCGATTCCGGTCAACTTGTTCCAGCTCAGCTTCCATGGTTGCGGCAGACGCTCAAGCGCGGCGTTCAGCGCCGCCATGGATTGAATGCCAAGCAGCGCCGGACTCGACCAATCGGCATTTGCCGCCGCCGTCGCGATGCCCGAATCAGGCGCCATCTTTGCCAACAGCTCGGGCAGGGAGAACCAGGACGGCGCGGATTTCTCAAAATGCGCGGCGTAGTCCATCGCGGCCGCCTCGAACTTGGCCTGGTTGCCACAAGCGCGATAGAAATCAAACAAGGTCATCCAGATCTCGTTGTCTTCTCGCTTGGCGCCTCCGCGTGCCAGCGCAGTCACAAGAATGGCTTCCACCGCGGCATCGTCGCCGCTGGCGAAGCGAATCGCCGCCTCCTCAAGATCCGGGTCGTAAACGTACTCATGATCCTTGGCCGTGAGCAGGCTGGCGGCCTGAAAACCGGGCTTGGCGGCGGGTCCATCCTTGTCGGCAGCACCGGTGGAAAACTGCAACATGTCCGCCGGCAACAGTTCCGCCGGGCCGGTCGCAGTCTTTGACGTGGGCCGCAACGGCATCGGTTCAGTCGGCGCGTTGGCGTTCGGACTCTCGAAGCGCAACGGCATCGGTTCGGTCGGCGCCGTGGCGTTTGGATTCCCGTGGCGCAGAGCCATCGGTTCGGTCTTGGCTGAGGCAAAGCCGGCTGACGGGTGCGGCGAGCCGCTCGCCCCCGACGGAACGGTCGGAGTGAAAGCGCGGCGCGGGGCTTGCCGGACCTCGGCACCGGTCCCCAACAGGTCGGAGATCAGGCCAGGATCGTCACGCTCTGCCGGCTTCGCCGGCTCCAGTGAGCCGGCGCGGGAGCCAGGTTTGCCCTCCCACCACTGCTGCGACATCTGCGCTTCAATCGCGTCAATTTTCTTCAAGGTGCTGTCGCGATCGTCGAGCGGTGACGGCGTACTGGTCTCGAAGAACGAGGGGCGGATGGCAAGGTCAAGGCCGGCCGCGCTGCCCTCGGTCCGAACCTTGCGTAGCATGTCGAACTCGCGACGGCGGACAAAGTCGTTGCGCCTGCGCCGCTCGATGATTTCCTTCAGTTCCTGCTTGCTGTAGGCCTCGCTCGGCCGGACGCTGTCCTTCGACTCGGCCCATTGCATCCCGGGATTGTGAACAAACTTCGCCACCCGTGACAGCAGGCCGGAGGAGTCATCCTTGGACATGGGCGTAGTGTTGCAGAGTTTCCCCGGCAGGACAATCCAGGGCGGTTGCGAACTCAGTCGCCAAACATCTTCTGTTTTAGCTCCCTGCGCTGCTGGGCCTCCAGCGAAAGCGTGGCCGTCGGGCGGGCCAGCAAGCGCGCGACGCCAATCGGTTCACCCGTCTCGTCACAGTAGCCATAGTCGCCCGCGTCGATGCGGACGATGGACTGGGCAATCTTCTTCAGCAACTTGCGCTCGCGGTCGCGCGTGCGCAGCTCCAGAGCGTGCTCTTCCTCAATCGTCGCGCGATCCGCCGGATCGGGAACGATCACCGTTTCCTCGCGCAGGTGTTCGGTCGTTTCACCCGCGTTGTCAAGCATGTCGTTCTTCAGCTTGACCAGCTTGCTGCGAAAAAACGCCGTTTGCACCGCGTTCATGTATTCGGCATCCGGCATCGCCAACAAGTCGGCGTCGGTCAATTGGTCCAGCGCCTTGCGCTTCCAGTTGTGCGCCAGCTTGCTGTCCTTCTTGGCGGCAACGAAGACCGGCGGAATCGGCACGATCCGATCGGGCAACTGCGCATAGCTCGACTTGGCGGCGGTCGACGCAATCGATTGCGCCATGGAAGGAACCGTCAATTGCTGCAGTCTGGACAGGCGCACAGGCTTGGGCGGCACCGGGGCAGCGGTGGATTTCGGCGCCGGTCTGGATGGGGCGGCAACTGCCGGACGGGTTATTGATGCTTTCGGGGTCTCGGGAACTGGGGAAATTTGCTTTTTCGATGCGCTGGCGGGCTTGCCGGTGGCAGCCGGCCCCGCTTTGTTGACGCCGGGCTTGACGCCGGGCTTGGCGGCGGCCCTGCCCGCTTGCGGCGTGGACTTGACCGGCACCTTGATCTTCTTCGGGGTTGCTGCCGCCTTGGCGCTCGGCTTCTTTGCTACCGAACTGACTGGCGCTTTCGTCTTGGCCGGTTTCGCAGCGGGTTTGAGCACAGCCTTGGCCTTGACCGACTTCGGCGCCGTGCTGGCCGCCCGCTTGGCCTTGACCTTGGCCGGCTTCGACGCAGGCTTGGCCTTGACCTTGGCCGGCTTCGACGCAGGCTTGGCCTTGACCTTGGCGATTACCTTGGCTTGGGCAGTTTTCGCTTTCACTTCCTCACTCCTCGCAGATCGGGTGGTTGCCCGGATTGGAGATCGTCACTCACAACCCGGCGCGGGCGCTTGGCCATTCGACCGCGCCTTGCTCCCGCAGCGTCAGATCCAACAGGTACGCTACGGACTCTTGTCGGCGGGCGATTGTAAGTGACCGGCCCGCAGGGTCATGCTGGCCCCGTGGAGAAATTCAACAGACTGCTAGGCCAGGCATTGCTGCAAGCCCTGCATGAAAATATCCTTCGGCAGATCGATGCCGATGAACACCATCTTGCTGGTCCGGGGTTCACCGCGCCCCCACTCGGGCCCGAGATCGCTGCCCATCAATTGATGCACGCCCTGGAAAATGACTTTGCGCTGCGTGCCCTTCATGTTCAAAACGCCCTTGTAGCGCAGCATGCGCACGCCGTAGATGTTGACGATGGCGCCAAGGAAATCCTCCAGCTTGGCCGGATCGAAGGCGCGGTCCGACCTGAAGACGAAACTCTTTACATCGTCATCATGGTGATGGTGATGTCCTTGTTCGTTCCCGTGCGAGGGATGGTCGCAGTGTTCGTCATGAGCGTGAGCATGATGCTCATGCTCCTCCTTCAGGAAATCCGGATCGATGTCGAGCTTGGCGTTCAGGTTGAAGCCGCGCAGGTCGAACACTTCGGACAGGGCAACCTCGCCAAAGTGGACCGATTTCTGTGGCGCGCGCGGATTCATGTGGCGCAGGCGACGCATCAGGGCATTGACCTCCTCGGCTCCGACCAGATCGGTCTTGCTGATGAAGATCTGATCGGCAAAACCGACCTGGCGCCGTGCTTCCTGCCGCTCGTTGAGCTGTGTCGCCGCATGTTTGGCGTCGACCAGCGTCAGGATCGAATCGAGCAGATAGCTCTCGGCAATTTCATCGTCCATGAAGAAGGTCTGCGTAACCGGTCCCGGATCGGCCAGGCCGGTGGTCTCGATCACCACCCGGTCGAAGTCGAGTTCCCCCTTGCGTTTCTTCTGCGCCAGGTCCTGCAGGGTCGAGCGCAGATCCTCGCGAATCGTGCAGCAGATGCAACCGTTGTTCAACTGGATGATCTGCTCCCCGGTGCCTGAGACCAGGATTTCGTTGTCGATGTTTTCCTCGCCGAATTCGTTCTCGATCACGGCAATCTTCTGGCCGTGGGACTCACTGAGAACGCGTTTGAGCAGGGTGGTTTTTCCCGACCCAAGGAAACCGGTCAGGATGGTGGCAGGGATGAGGCTCATGATTGTCTCGTCTTGGGCGACTGCGCGGGACGCGCGGTCCGGATGCGCCGCGGTTAAGGAGGTGGGGAGTGTACCGGGCTATTCAATGGGTGAGGGTGAAATGGGACATTTCTTCACCCGAACCGGCTACTTTCGGCGCGCGCGCGGATGGGCCGCGTCGTAGGCCTTGGCCAGGTGCTGAAAATCAAGCCGGGTGTAGACCTGGGTCGTGCTGATGCTGGCGTGTCCCAGCAGTTCCTGCACCGCGCGCAGGTCGCCGCTGGACTGCAGCAGATGACTGGCAAACGAATGGCGCAGCATGTGCGGATGCACCGGTGTGGCCAGGCCGGCACGCTGGCTGCGCCGCCTGAGCCGTTGCCAGATTGATTGGGCGCTGAGCCGGGTGCCGCGACGCCCGAGGAAAAGCGCGGGCGCAGGGACTGTTTCGGCGCCGGCTCCTGGGCCAGGCTCGCTGGCGCTCGCTGCCGGCCCCAAGGGACGCTGCAGCAGCCATTGTTGCAAGGCTTCGAGCGCCTTGGAGCCGACCGGAACGGTGCGCCGTTTCGCGCCCTTGCCCAGCACATGGGCCTCGCCGGCCTGTATGTCGATCCAGCCGCGCGCGGTGGAACTCGGCCGCAGATCCAGCCCGACCAGTTCCGCCACGCGCAGGCCGCAACCGTAGAGCAACTCGACGATGGCGCCATCACGCGCCTCGAACCAAGGGTCCATTTCCTCATCCCGAAACTCGGCCAGTTGCACCGACTCGTCAACGCTGAGCGCTTTCGGCAGGGGCTTGGGCGCCTTGGGCGCACGGACATCCTGCACCGGGTTGCTGCTGATCAGCCCTTCGCGTCCCAACCAGTTGTAGAAACCGCGCCAACCCGACAGGATCAGCGCGATGCCGCGTCCGCTTCGCCCGGCACCATGCATTTGGGCCACCCAGCGCCGCACCAGGACGGCGTCAACCTTGGCCAGCGGCCGCCCGGCCTGAGCCGCCTGCTGCTGCAGCCGGGCCAGATCGAGCGCGTACAACTCAACGGTACGCTGGGCGAGCCGTTTTTCGACCCGCACATGTTCCAGGTAACGCTCGACCAGTGGCTCGGTCACGGGCTGCGCAGTCTGCACAGAGCGGCACTGGAGATCTCGGCAATCCGCTGCAGAAACTCGGTGCCCATGCCGGGGTGGAAACGCCGCGGATCGGGCGAAGCCAACACCAACATGCCAAAGGCTGGCCCGGCCGGGTGGATCGGGTCCGAGCGCAGCGGAATCAACGCCACCGACATGGCGAGCGCCGCGTCCTCCAGCCAGGCGATCGATTCAAAGCCGACGTTGGCGCCGCAGTACGGCAGGGTCAGCGACGAGGCAAAAGTTTTTGCGTCGTCGCTCACGTCCTGGGCAAAGGGTTCGTCGGCATAGGCCGGTGCAACGTCCCAGACCTTGACTCCAGCCTGGGTCAGGTCGAACTGAACCCTGATTTCGCTCACCAGAGAGTCCGGCAGATCGACCGGATCGGGCACCAGAAACAGGCTGCAGGCCCAGCGATGCAGCTTGCCGGCGATCAGCATGTTTTCGCTGCCATGGCGAATCATCTCCTGCAAGCGCAGCTCAAGCGCACGAATCTTCTCGCGCAGCATCTGCGCCTGCCGCTCCTGCAGGCTGACCGCGCGGTTGCCGTGTGGACTGTTCAATTGCACCCTCGCCAGCAGTTCGGCGTGCCGCTCGAAAAAGTCCGGCGTGTTGGCCAGGAACTGGGCAATCTGGTCTTCCGTGATGGTATTCATGTCATTGGTCATGGGATGTCTGGAATATCAATTTCGCCTTTAAAAACCGTTGCCGCTGGCCCGGTCATGCGCACCGTTGCGCTGGGCCCGCCAGTCCAGGCAATGTCCAGCGTTCCGCCGTGGGTCTGTACCTCGACCCGCGGTTCGAGCAGCCCGAGCCGGATGCCCGCCACCACCGCGGCACAGGCGCCACTGCCACAGGCCAGTGTCTCGCCGACGGCGCGCTCGTAGACGCGCAGTTTCACCTGCGAGCGGCTGACGACCTGCAGAAAGCCCGCGTTGACGCCTTGCGCAAAGCAGCGCTGCCGCTCGAGCAGTGGACCGTCACGCAACACCTCGGCCTGCTCCACATCAGGCACCAGCGTCACGGCGTGCGGATTGCCCATCGACAGCACGGCGACGCGAATCACCGACGCGCCAAGATCAAGGTCCCATTGTTCCCAGCCGTTGGCCGGCACCGGAACCAGGCCATTCGGATCGAAGGGAATCGCCGACAGGTCAAAACACGGCTCGCCCATGTTCACCGTCACCCGCCCATCGGGCTCCATCTGCAGTTCCAGCAGCCGGTTCACTGTGCGCACACGAACCCGGTCCCGAGCGAACAGCCCCTGCTCGCGCAGATAGCGGACCAGGCAGCGGGCGCCGTTGCCGCAATGTTCCACCTCGCCACCGTCGGCGTTGTGGATGACGTAGCCGAAATCGACGCCAGCCTCGGCCGAAGCGCGGACGCCGAGAATCTGGTCTGCGCCAACGCCGAAATGCCGATCAGCCAGGAAGCGGTACTGGGCGCGGCTCAAGCCAAGGGGCCCTGCAGTCTCGTCCAGCACGACAAAATCATTGCCGGCGCCCTGCATCTTGGTGAAGCGAATTCGCATCGGGGAATTATCCCCTGCGAGGCAGCGAACGCCCGCTGCTCCGGATAATGCGCTCCATGGTCCGACCCAGCCAATGGCTGTTCCCGCAACGCGAACCGGTCACGCCCCGTGCCGCGGCCACCCTGCTGTTGCTGCGTGACGCTCCGAGCGGCGTCGAGGTGCTGATGACGCGTCGCTCGATGAGCGCGAGTTTCGCCCCCGGCGCCTACGTCTTTCCGGGCGGCACGATCGATGCCGAAGACGCGCTTTGCGCCGACATCGCCCCGCATCGGCCGGGTCAGGCTGAGCAACAGCTAACCCAGGCGGTGGCCGCCGTGCGCGAATGCTTTGAGGAACTGGGCATCCTGCTGGCGTGGCATGACGCGACCACAGCACCGACCCGGGACACCCTTTTAGCGCTGGATCGGCACGGGCCGTTCGCGAAACAATGCCGCCAGCATCGGCTGACGCTGGCCACCGATCAGGTCTACCTGCTGGCGCACTGGATCACCGACCGCGACCTGCCACGGCGCTTCGATGTGCCTTTCATGGTGGCGAGAATGCCGCCTGGGCAGAGCGCCGTGGCCGACGAGACCGAACAGTTCGAACCGGTCTGGGTGCGCCCGGCCGAGGCTCTGGCGCAGCACCGGGCGGGCAGTTTCTTCATCATCTTTCCAACCATCCGCAGCCTGGAACGCCTGCTCTCCTACCCGACCGTGGACGCCGTGCTGCAAGCCTGCGCCCTGAGCGAAGCGCCGCTGTGGACCAGTTGCCCGCGCGCCGGCTATCTCGCCGGCAGGGAGGTTCGCTACATGGAGCACGAAGCGCCATTCGGCGAACTCGAGCTGGTGTCGCCGGACGGCCAGATGGTGCAGCACCTGGACTGGCGCCACGATCAAACAGTTGCCTTGCTGAAGAATCTGTTGCGCCTGACAGCGCCCAACCCCGGCATGATGACCGGTCCCGGAACCAACAGCTATCTGGTTGGCGACGCCGACACCGGCTTCATGGTGATCGATCCAGGCCCGGCCGACCTGCCCCATCTTGAGCGGCTCTGGCGCGCAGCGGCTGGCGACATCCGCATGATTCTGTGCACCCACTCGCATCCGGACCACTCGCCCGGGGCTCGGCCGCTGCAGGCGCTGTGCGCCGCACATGGAAAGCGCCCGCCGGTGCTGGGCCTGCCCTCGATGCCGAGCGCGCGCGCGGCCAGCGAGTTTGTTCCTGATCGCGCGCTGCAGGACGGAGAGACACTTTTGCTGCAGGGCCGGGACAGCCGACACAGCCTGCAGGTGTTGTTCACCCCGGGGCACGCAGCGAATCACCTTTGCCTCGTGCTGCTGGAGGACGGTTTGCTGTTCTCCGGTGACCACATCCTCAATGGCAGCACCACCGTGGTCGATCCGCCCGATGGCGACATGAGCGCCTACCTCGATTCGCTGGATCGGCTCGATGCCGCCTGCCAGCGCCATGACATCCGATTCATCCTGCCAGCCCACGGCTACGTCCTCGGCAATGCGCGCGGCGCCATCGCCCAGCTCAAGGCGCACCGTTTGCAGCGTGAGGCCAAGGTGGTCGCCGCGATGCGGGAGCGGCCCGACGGAACCATGGAGGACTGGGTCGCACGGGTCTACGACGACGTGCCGCCACGCCTTTGGCCGGTGGCATCCCGCTCGCTGCTGGCGCATGTGCAGCGCATCGAGTCGCTTGGGATGCTGGAGCATGATCAATGACTTCGCTGCGCTTCAATGACAATGGACCGGTACGAGAGAGCGTCATGGGTCATCCGTCATTGACGCCGAAGGCAAAGTCAAATGTCGTCAAAACTGCGCTACAGTTTTGCACTCGGGCGCACGGTCCCGGCATCAAAGTTGAAAGGATCACCATGAAAATCAAATTCACCCTGGTGCTGGGCGCTGCGGCACTGCTGCTGGCCGCCTGCACCAGCCTGGCCCCGGTCGCACCCGACCGCGTTTACAAGGTCACGATTCTTCACACCAACGACAACCATGGTCGCTTCTGGCGCAACAGCGACGGCGAGTACGGCATGGCGGCGCGCAAGACGCTGATCGATTCGATTCGCCTGGAGGTCAAGAACAGTGGCGGGCACTCGCTGCTGCTCGACGGCGGCGACGTGAATGCCGGCGTGCCGGAGTCAGACACGCAGGATGCGGAGCCCGATTTCAAGGGCATGCAGCTACTCGGTTACGACGCCATGGCGGTCGGCAACCACGAATTCGACAAGCCGATCGCCGTGCTGATGAAGCAGCGCGGCTGGATCAAGTTCCCGATGCTGGCGGCCAACATCTACAAGGACGGCCAGCGCATGTTCAAACCCTACGAGGTGTTCAACCTCGATGGCCTGAAGGTCGCGGTGCTGGGTCTGACGACAGACGATACCTGGAAGATGGTGGACCCGGAGAACATCAAGGGCATCGAGATTCGCAAACCCGCCGCCGAAGCCGGCAAGATCATGGGCGAACTCAAGGCGAACGCTCATGTGGTGATCGCCGTGACCCACATGGGCCATTACGCCGATGGCAAGCATGGGGTGCAGGCCGAGGGCGACGTGGAAATGGCGCGCCGGGTCAAGGGTTTTGACCTGATCATCGGCGGCCACAGCCATAGCCTGGTCTGCATGAAGGCCGAGAACGTGACTGACGAGGCCTATGTGCCGGGCGCCGCATGCGCGCCGGACCGGCAAAACGGCGCCTGGATCGTGCAGGCGCACGAGTGGGGCAAGTACCTTGGACGCGCCGATTTCGAATACAGCAAGGGCGAATTCAAGCTGCTCAAGCACCAGCTGATTCCGGTCAACCTCAAGCGCACGGTGCGCGCCGCTGACGGCCGCGAGAGCAAGACCTTTTACACCAGTGAAATCAGGGAAGACCCGGCCGTGCTGGCGATGCTGACCCCATTCCAGGAGAAAGGCCGGGCCGCGCTGGACGTGCAGATCGGCGAGATCGATGGCAAGCTCGACGGCGACCGCGCCAATGTTCGCGCGCGTCCGACCAACATGGGAGTGTTCATCGCCTCGGCCATGTTGAGGAAGGCCAAGGCCGACCTGGCGATCATGAACTCCGGCGGTGTGCGTGATTCGATGACGCCTGGCGTGGTGACCTACAAGGACGTGCTCAAGGTGCAGCCCTTTGGCAATACGCTGATCTACGTCGACATGAACGGCAAGGAGTTGATGGACTACCTGAACGCGGCGGCCAAGATGACGGCCGGCTCGGGCGCATTCGCCCAGTTCGCCGGTGTGCGGCTGGTGATTCAAGGCAACGCGGTGCAAAGCGCGTCGATCAAGGGCCAGTCGATCGAACCGGCCAAGACCTACCGCCTGGCGCTAAACAACTTCCAGGCCAACGGCGGCGACGGTTATCCCAAGGTCAACGGCCACCCGGGTTATGTCAACACCGGCTTTGTCGATGCCGACATGATGCGTGAGTTCATCAGCTCGCAAAAACCGGTCCGCATCGCGGACTACGCACCGGGCGACGCGGTACAGCGGCGCTGAGCCGGATTGAGCGGCGCAACGTTGCTGCGCAAACCGGAAACCGTGGTCAGCGCCGCGGCTAACTTGCAGGCCGTCCACCCTGCCTGCTTGATTGTTCTCTGCAGCGTCTGGATGGCGACGCTCGCCAACCTCCCGCTGTGGAGCGAAATGCAGCGGCTGTCGTTGCTGAGCAGCTTGCACCACTGGGCCTTTGCCGCTGCCCTGGCAACGATGGTCGCCGCCACGCTGACCCTGCTGCTGAGCCTGCTGGCATGGCGATTCACGCTCAAGCCGCTGCTTGCGCTGCTGCTGCTGTCTTCCATGGCCGCTTACTTCATGCTCAGCTACGGCATCGTGATTGACTCAAGCATGGTCGCCAACGCCCTGCAAACCGACTGGCGCGAGGCGAGCGCCCTGCTCAGCCCGCGCCTGCTGCTGGCGCTGACCCTGCTCGGCCTGCTGCCAACCGCCCTGATCTGGCGCCAGGCGATCCATTACAGGCCTTGGCGGCGACAGCTTGCGCGCAACCTTTTGCTGGCGCTGGCGGCCGCCGCGTTGTTGGCCAGCGCGACGCTGGCGAGCTTTCAACCACTCGCATCGAACATGCGCAATCACAGGCAGCTGCGCTACCTGATCAATCCGCTCAACCTCATTTACGCCTCGGCTCATGTCGCCAGCGCGCCATTGCGCATGGCGAGCAGCGGCCTGGAGCCGATTGGAATGGATGCGCATTTAGGGACCCGCAACAACGCCTCGAAACCGCCGCTGCTGGTGCTGGTGCTGGGCGAAACCGGTCGCAGCGGAAACTTTGGATTGAATGGTTATGGCCGGCCCACCACACCGGAGATGGAGCGGGAAAATCTGGCAAGCTTCCGAAATGTCTGGTCCTGTGGCAGCAACACCGCCGTCTCGGTCCCCTGCATGTTCTCGCATCTGGGGCGAGCGCTTTTTGCCGGCCGCAAGAGCAACTTCGAGGGTCTGCTTGACGTGGTTCAGCACGCCGGCATGGCGGCGCTTTGGGTGGAAAACCAGTCAGGCTGCAAAGGGGTTTGTGAACGCGTGCCGAATGTGAACAGCTCCGCGCTGACCGATCCGCGCTTCTGTCGAGCCGGTGAATGTCACGACGCCATCATGCTCGAAGGTCTGGAGCAACGCCTGCAGGCCCTGCCGGCCGAACGGCGCGCACGCGGCGTGGTCGTCGTCCTGCACCAGATGGGCAGCCACGGACCGGCCTATTCCAAGCGCTCACCTGATGCGTTCAAGCACTTTCTGCCCGAGTGCACCAGCAACGACCTGCAGAACTGCGGCCGCGCTGAACTCGTCAACGCCTACGACAACTCGATCGCCTACACCGACCGTTTTCTGGCGTCCACCATCGGCTGGCTGAAACACAGGCAGGCCGAGTTTGACACCGCCATGGTGTATGTCGCCGATCACGGGGAGTCACTCGGCGAGAACAACATCTACCTGCACGGCCTGCCCTACGCCATTGCGCCCGATGTGCAAAAGAAAGTGCCCTGGATCACCTGGTTGTCCGCCGGCTTTGAGCAGCGCAGGCCGGTCCGTACCGAGTGCCTGCGCAGCCAGCGCGATCGCCCGCTGTCGCATGACAACTACTTTCACTCCGTGCTTGGGCTGCTCGACATCCGGACCTCTCTGTATCAGAGTGCGCTGGACGTCTACGCCGACTGCGCCAGCAGCTATTAGGAATCAGGCGACAGCCCGATCCGGCAGCGCGGCAACAAAGCCGGCTATTCTTTCGCAGGCCTGCCGCAGGCTGAGCTCATCAATGGCGAAGGACAAGCGAACATGCCCCTCGGCGCTGCGGCCGAAGGCATTGGCATCCAGCACCGACACGCCGGCCTGCTGAAACAGGCGCCAGGCGAAATCAGCAGCGGTCAAGCCCGTGCCGCGCACGTCAAGCAGCATGAACATGCCGGCATCGGGCCGGTGACAGCGCAGGCCCGGGACCTGGCTCAGCGCAGCCAGGGCGATGTCGCGACGCCGTCGATAACCCTGGTGCATCAGCGCGATCTCGGGGACGTCGTCCTGCAGACCACGAATGCCGGCGTGCTGGATGAAGACCGGCAGGCCGTACAGGTTGCACAGACCCAGATGGCCGACATGGGTGATCAGTTCCTTTGGCCCGACCACCCAGCCAAAGCGCCAGCCGGTCATGGCGTGGGACTTGGACAGGCTGCTCACCGTGATGCCGCGCTCGCCCATGCCCGGCAGGCTGGCCACGCTGACATGCTCGCCCTCGAACACCAGCAACTTGTAAACCTCATCGGCGACGACCCAAAGATCGTGCTGCTGCGCCAGTCGCGCCACCCCCTGCAACTCTTCGCGACTCAGCACGACACCGGTCGGGTTGTTCGGACTGGCCAGGAAAATCGCCCTGCTGCGAACCGTGATGGCGGCCTGCAGATCGCGCAGATCAAGCCTAAATCCATTCTCGGCGCGACACGGCACGCGCACCAGCGTTGCGCCGCTGGCCTGCAGGGTCGCCTCGTAGGTCACATACATCGGCTCGGGCACCAGCACCTCGTCGCCCGGGTCGAGCAGGCTCATGGCGACGGCAAACAGTCCGCCTTGCGCGCCTGGAACGATCGCGACGTTGGCCGCTTCCACCTGCTGCCCGGTGTGCTGGCCATGCCATTGCGCCACCGCAGCGCGTGCCGCCGGCAGTCCGACGATGTCGGCGTAGTGCGTGTCGCCGCGGCGCAGGCTGGCAATGGCCGTCTCGGTCACAGCGGCCGGCGTATCAAAGTCCGGGTCGCCAACCGACAGGACGATCACGTCGCGCCCGGCCCGCTTGGCCTCCGTGGCCGCCCAGTGCAACTGCCAGGCCACCGCGCCTTCGCCGTCAATGCGGCGCGTGAACTGTGAGTAACGCACTACTCCACTTTCTGCATGTCTTGCGAGCCTGCGTGGCGTGCGCGCCAGGCCTGCAAGCTCTGTTTCTGCCGCCGCGCGAGCGCGCTGCCCGGTGCTGAGCGCTGTCCGGCCTGCTCAAACAGAGCGCGCGGTTTGCCGCCGGCGCCGCTGACGCCGCTGGCGCGGTAGTCCGTCTCCAGGCGCGCCCGCACGAGCTCAACGTTCAAGCCCTTTTCCTGGGTCAGGTAGCGCAGCCCGAGCGAGGCGTACGCGTACCTGGCATTGAGAGTCGCGAGGACAATCGGAGCAGTCGGATTCACCCCGGTATTATCGAAGGATGGCCTGCACAACTCGCTCCCCGCAAGTCGAGAGTTTGACCAGGGATCTCAAAACATGACGCAGGACCTTTTTCGTGAGGACTCCTACCTCAGGCAATGCGAGGCCCAGGTGGTGTCTGCGAGCGAGCTGGGCATCGTGCTTGATCGCACGGTGTTTTATCCCCTGGGCGGCGGGCAGGCTGGGGACAGCGGCAAGCTGCTGCTGAGCGTCGGCGAGGCCAACGCGGAATGGATCAGCATCATCGACACGCGCAAGGGCAAGGACGCCGAGGGGCGGCCCACGGCCGATATCCTGCATCTGCCGGCGGCGGACCAGGAGTTGCTGTTGGCAGGGCTCAAGCCCGGCGCCCGGGTCAGCGCCCGCATCGACTGGGAACGGCGCCACAAGCTGATGCGCTTTCACACCGCCACGCATCTGCTGTGCCATCTGGTGCCGCAGATGGTCAACGGCTGCTCCATCACGGAGAACTATGCGCGGCTGGACTTCAACATGACCGAGGCGCTGGACAAGGAGGCATTGACCCAGGGCATCGCCGCGCTTGTCGCCGGGGCGTACCCAGTGCGGGTGGGCAGCGTCACCGACGCCGAACTCGACGCCAATCCGGCCCTGGTGAAAAGCATGAGCGTTCAGCCGCCGCGTGGCGGCGGACGCATCCGAACCATCCGGGTCGGCAATCAAACGCTCATTGACCTGCAGCCCTGTGGCGGCACCCATGTCGCCAATACCTCGGAAATCGGCCCCGTCATCGTCACCAAGATTG
>JBCKPE010000050.1:0-15740 GCA_038901875.1 Burkholderiaceae bacterium | reverse complement strand
GCTGGCGCGGTACCGCGCGGGCGCGCCGCGCGGTAGCCCCAGGGCCTGGCACGCTGCCACGGCCCCGTGGGTTGGCATAAGTTCGTGCACGCTCGTCATCAGGTGTTCCCGTGCTTGTCGTCGGCTGTAGCCAAGCCCAACAGAACTGCAAGTTTTTTTTGGACCTCGATGACCAGATTGGCCTTGTCAAGGCTGACCTGCAGGCGCTGGTTATCCCGGGTCAGTTGGGCGATGCGCACGGCGTCCGCCCGGCTGGGATCGGCCTTGGGGCCTCGCTTGTGCGGTGCCAGTGCCGCAAGGTCAGCTGCCTCACGCTGACGGCGCCAAGTGCTCAGGGAGGAGGAATAGACCCCTTCACGGCGCAGCAACGCGCCGACCTCACCGGGTTGGGTGCACCGGTCCACAGCCTCAAGAATGCGGCGTTTGGTGGCGTTGGAAAAACTGCGCCGACGTGCGTGCGGCACGACCTCAGAATTGAGCGCCGGCATCTGCGGCGGCGACGCCGATTCAGTCGCATCTTCACTCGCCCTACGGGCTCCTTGCGATGCGACTGAATCGGGGACAGACTGCACTGCGTGCATGGAAACCTTTGGTTGATGGACTTTGGACATAACTACCTCGTTGCTCACTGATTTCTCGGAGCCAGGTGCAGCATGTCATATTGGCACAGGGGGGCCGCGCCGGCAGCGCGCGCAGCGTGGCACGCTCCACCACCAGGCGCAGCGCCACGCGGGCGTTCATCCGCGCAACGATTTGCTCCACCAGCGCCTCATAGTGGCCGCGCTCATCGAAGCAGCGCGAACCGCGCAGGCGCAGCGCCTGATCCAGCGCCGTCTTGAGCGAGTCGTGGCGCGACTCGATGGAGCCGTTCTCCTGCGACTGGCCCGGGTTGCAGCGGCTCGCGCGCATGCCGTAGTGCTGGCACAGCGCGGCGTACCGGCGCGTAAGTTCCTGTTCCTCGGCCAGATTGTTGAAGGCCGCCGACAGGCTGTCGGTGCGGTGTTCCTCAGGCACACCTCCCAGGCGCCATAGCGCCGACTGCAGCCCGGTGGATAGCGCGATGAAGCTCTCGCCGCCATCCATCACGAGGGCATGGCGCCAGCCCGAGTGGGCCAGCGCGAACTGGTAAATCCGGTGTGCAAAGGCCACCCCGGCAATGCTCACGCCGAGTTCGTCACAGACGGTGAAGTCCGACAGGCCCAGGCGCCCCGGCGGGTGTTCCTGAGCGAAGTAGACCTCACGCTCGGGTCCGTGCACTGCACGCCACCGGCGAACGCGCCGCTGCAGCGTGCGCAGCACGCTTGTGTCGTAGTCGCCGGGATAGCGACGTTGCATTTCCTCCAGCAGAGTGACCGCATTGAGCGCACCGTCGCTTTCAAGCAGGGGCACGACTTCGCTGTCCCATACCGCGGTCAGCGGGTCGGCGCGGGTACGCCATGGCCTCGATTCGCGCTGCGAGGGCAAAGCCTCGCTATGTTCGATGCGCCGCGCGCTGCGCTCGCTCAAGCCGCTCTTGGCCGCGGCAGCGACCTGGCTGAGCTTGAGCCGGTGTTGTTTGTACTTTTGCACTTGGTGGTCCGTGATATTTTTGCCGGGCAAAACGTGAGCCTCCGTTTGATTTCGATCGGCTCACCATAACCCGCCTCCCGGACCTGCCCGGCGGTGCAGTCCAACCGGCCAAGATAGTTGTCGTCGACCGGCCAAGGTAATTGTCGCCAACCATTCGTAGCTATAATTGGCTCTATAAAAGGATCTTAGTTATGGAAGCCATCTTTGCCGACGTTACCGTCAGCATGTCCGAATTCAAGAAGAACCCGGCGGCTGTTCTACGCGAGGCACACGGCCGCCCAGTGGCCGTGCTGAATCACAACAAGGCGGCCTTCTACATGGTCGAACCTGCGATTTTCCAGGCGATGCTGGACGAGTTGGCAGACCAGGAACTCCACCGCAAGGTCTTGGCGCGCATGGGGGAGCGTGCGCTGGCCATCGAGGTGGACATTGACAAAATCTGAGCCAACCCGCCAGTACAAGTACCGGCTGCAATTGAGGATGACGTCCTTGTGGTCATGGTGATGGCGGTTGACAAGCGTGAGGACGGCATCGTCTATCGGTCGGCGGTAGCCCGCATCGCCAACAAGGCTTCTGCCTTGGCAAGCGCCGTCAAGAATCGACTCAGGGGCTAGGGTTGGCGTTGCACAGTTCGCCGCGACCATACCAACATGAAACTGATTCCCTTCACGCCCGAGTCCACGCCGCCGCAGGGCAGTTTTTTTTGTGGCCTGCTGCTTATCGCGTTGCTGTTGGCCGGGTGTTCAACCAGCCCATCGGAACCCGAACGGTCCGAAATTGGCGCCTCCCCCTGGGCTGCCGCGTCTACCGCCAGCCGGGAACCAGGTGGCTGGCAGCATAGGGAGTTCCCGGGCAAGCGCGCCAGCCTGTACCGGTCAGCCCGCCAGGATGGTCGTGACGCCATTGTCGTGGATGCGTATTCATCGGCCAGCATGTTGCGAAAGGTGGTGCGGGTCGAGCCATCCGAGCTCAGTCGCCTAAAGTTCTCCTGGAAAGTCCCGGCCCTCATAGCAACGGCTGACATGAGCAACCGCGACCTGGCGGACTCGCCGGTGCGGATCATGTTGTCGTTTGACGGCGATCGGTCCAAATTCTCGGCCAAGGACGCGATGCTGTCGGAGTTGGCCCACGCGGTGACCGGTGAACCGATGCCTTACGCCACGCTGATGTATGTGTGGTGCAACCATAGTGCCCCGGGCACGGTGCTGCACAACCAGCGCACCGGGCGCGTCCGCAAGCTGGTGCTGGAGTCCGGGGCGATCAATCTCAATCGTTGGCTGGAGTATGAGCGCGACATCCGTGCCGATTTCGAGCAGGCATTTGGCGAACCACCAGGCGCGCTGCTGTCGATCGGCATCATGACCGACACCGACAATACCCGCACCCGTGCCACGGCCTGGTACGGGCCAGTTCGCCATCTGTCCGCGAAGACGGCGCCATGACAGTTCTGCAACGCCAGGTGGTTCGCAACGCGACTGTTTTTGACAGCGCCAACGGTACCCTGTTGCCACGTCAGCAGATCATCATCGATGGCCAGCGCATTACACAGGTGACAGATGAGCCGGTGCAGGTGGATGGCGCTCAGGTCATCGACGCTGGCGGCCGGGTCGTTCTTCCCGGGCTGATTGATGCCCATGTGCACGTTGTCGCTGCCTCGCACGACCTGGTCGGGCTGGCGCTGCAGCCGCCCTCGCTGGTGTCGGCGCAGAGCAGCCAGATCATGCGCGCGATGCTGTTGCGCGGATTTACCTCGGTGCGTGACGCCGCCGGTGCCGATTTTGGTCTGCAGGAGGCGGTGGCAAGGGGGCTTTTCGAAGGGCCCCGCCTGTTCATTGCCGGTTTTCCGGTGTCGCAAACCGGTGGCCATGCCGACATGCGTCTCAGGGGTGTGCGCACGCGCGAGATGTTCTGCAGTTGTGCCGGACTGGGGCTGATCGGCGCCATTGCCGACGGGGTGGGTGAGGTGCGGCGGGCCGTGCGCGAGCAGGTACGCAACGGCGCGAACCAGATCAAGATCATGGCCGGGGGTGGTATTTCCAGCCCCACCGATCCGCTGGAAGGGACCCAGTTTTCGCTGGAGGAGTTGCGTGCCGCCTGCGAGGAGGCAGAAGCGGCCAATCTGTACGTGATGGCCCATGCCTATTCGCCCCGCGCCGTGACGCGGGCGGTGCAGGCGGGTGTGCGTTCCATCGAGCACGGCAACCTGATCGATGAAGCCACCGCGCGGATCATGAAGGAACATGGCGTCTATCTGGTTCCGACTCTATCGACCTACGCGGCACTTTCGCGCGAGGGGAGTCGCCTCGGCTGGTCGAGCGAAATGCTGGAGAAGCTGGCCACGGTGCAGCAGCGCGGAATGGAGTCATTGCACATCGCGCGCGCCGAGGGTGTGCCGCTGGTCTTTGGCACAGACCTGCTTGGACATATGCACAAGGAGCAATCGGGTGAATTTGATCTGCGCACCCAGGCCATGTCGCCGGTCGAGGCGCTGCAGAGTGCCACCATCGTGGCGGCGCGCCTGATGCGCCAGGAAGGCCACATTGGTCAACTTGTCAAGGGTGCCTGGGCGGATCTGCTGATTGTGGATGGGGACCCGACGCGCGAATTGTCCATGTTGACCGCGCCCGAAACCGGCCTGCGTCTGATCATGCAGTCAGGCCGGGTCGTCGTTGACCGCCTGAGCACGCACCAGGCAACCTAGGCCGGTTTTTGCGCGCCGCAACAGAAAAGGCCCGCGTCGCGGGCCTTTTGATGCAAAGTCCAGGAAGACTACTTGACGTTGGTGTAGCGTGGTTCCGGACGATCATCGTTGCGGTACACCGTGTCGACGCCGGCCTTCATGGCCCAGGGGCGCAGTTGGTGATGCAAGGGAATCAACAGCACCTCGTCACGGGTGCGAAGCAAGGCCTGCTTGATCATCGCGTTGCGCTTGGTCACGTCGACTTCTGATTTCATCGCATCGACCAGCTTGTCCACCTCGGGGTCGCTGGCGCGACCGAAGTTGAAGTTGCCATCGGCGCCGGTGGTCCTGGTGCGCACCAGTGACTGCAGCGTGTACTGCGCGTCCATGGTCGCCACACCCCAGCCCAGAAGATAGAGCGAGGTGTCAAAATTTTGCACCTTCTGGATGAAAGTCACCATGGCTTCGGCGGCAAGCTTTGTCCTGACGCCGATGCGCGCCCACATGACGGCGATGTTCTGGCAGATTTCTTCGTCGTTGATGTAGCGGTTATTCGGGCAGTTGAGCTGAATCTCGAATCCATTGGGGTAGCCGGCTTCGGTCAGCAGTCTTTTCGCCCGGTCCGGATCGGCCTTCACCGGCTGGTCGATGTCGGGCGCGTTGCCGTTGACGCCGGGAGCCACCATGATGCCGGCCGGCAGCGACAGGCCACGCATGGTGGTGCGCTTGATCAACTCGCGGTCGATGGAAATACTGAGAGCTTCACGGACCCGCTTGTCCTTGAACGGGTTCTTGCCCTTCACATCGGAGTACTTCAACTCGGGGCTGAACATGTCCATCGCCAAATAGATTGTGCGGACCTCGTTGCCGTCCATGACCTTAAGCCGGGTGTTGCTGCGAATCCGCGCCACGTCTTGCGTCGGCAGATCGGTCAACAGATCGAGTTCGCCGGAGAGCAGGGCGGCCACCCTGGTCGGGTCGGACTTGATCGGCGTGTAGATCACCTCGGTGACGTTGCCACTTTGTTTGCCCCACCAGTTCCTGTTAATTGTCATCGTCACCCTCTGATCGGGCTGCCAACCGGTGACGTGGAAGGGGCCGGTCCCGTTCACATTACGCGAGGCGAAGTTCTCTTCCCGGTTCTTGTAGTCCTGCACATTGGTCGTGTTGTTCTTTTGCGCCCAGGTTTCGCTCATGATGCGAAAGTCCACCAGGTTGCGAAGCAGCATCGGATTGGGCGCGGTAAGTGACATGTCGATCGTGAAGTCGTCGATCTTCTTGATGTCCTTGACGCCAGTGACGTAGATCTGCATCGTTCCCTGCGGTTGCTGTATGCGCTTCAAGCTGAAAATCACGTCGTCGGCGCCAAAGTTGGATCCGTCGCGGAATTTCACGCCGCGGCGCAACTCAAAACGCACCAGGGTCGGATTGATGTATCTCCAACTGGCGGCCAGGGCCGCCTCAACGTCGTACTTGGCATCGTAGCGCGTCAAGCCTTCGTACGAGTTCATCAGGATCGCGTTGGTCGTCGCATGATTTTGCGAATGCGGGTCCAGGGTCAGGATGTCATTCTGCGCACCCCATTTCAGCGTCGTCGCCAGAGCAGGAGACAGGGCCAACCCCGTCGCCAGCGCTGCCGCCGCCAATATCCGTTTGAAACTCATGATGTGTCCCCAAAATGGTGAAGGCGCTCAATATACGAAACTGGCCGCTTTGGGGCAACAGGGGAAACCCGCGCCAGCCGTTCCCGGGGCGAAATCGGCCTCTCGGGCGTGCTACATTCTCCGCTCGCCCAGCAGCTCCCATGTTTGCCTTTGTCCTGCGTCGCTTGTTCCAGGCCGTTTTCGTGATGATTGCGGTGGCTCTGATCGCCTTCATGCTGTTTCAGTACGTTGGCGACCCGGTCCTGTTCATGCTTGGGCAGGACGTCACGGCGGATCAGGTTCGAGAATTGCGCGAACTGCTCGGCCTGGACCGTTCTGTTCTGGTGCAGTTCTGGCATTTCCTGCTGAACGCCGCGCAGGGGGATTTTGGTATCAGCCTGCGCCAGGGAGCCAAGGTCTCGAGATTGATGGGCGAACGCCTGCCCGCCACGCTGGAATTGGCCTTCGTCGCTGCTGCCATTGCCCTCGTCATCGGTATTCCAATGGGCGTGTATGCGGCACTGCGCAGGGGTAATTTTCTGAGCCAGCTGTTCATGACCTTTTCGTTGCTGGGGGTGTCCCTGCCGACCTTTCTGATCGGCATCCTGTTGATTTTGGTGTTTGCGGTCTGGCTCGGCTGGTTTCCCAGTTTTGGCCGGGGTGAGGTGATTCAGGTCGGTTGGTGGAGCACCGGTCTGCTGTCGGCCAAGGGCTGGCACCACATCGCGATGCCAGCGGTCACGCTGGCCATCTTCCAGCTCACTCTGATCATGCGTCTGGTACGTTCGGAGATGCTGGAGGTCCTTCGCACCGACTACATCAAGTTTGCCCGTGCCCGCGGCCTGACGGACCGCGCAGTCCATTTTGGCCATGCCTTGAAAAATACCCTGGTGCCGGTCATGACCATCACCGGATTGCAGCTCGGTGGCCTGATCGCGTTTGCCATCATCACCGAAACCGTTTTCCAATGGCCGGGCATGGGGCTGTTGTTCATTCAAGCCGTTGACACTTCCGATATCCCGGTGATGGCGGCCTACCTGTGCCTGATTTCGCTGATCTTTGTCGTGATCAACCTGGCGGTTGACATGCTCTATTTTGTCGTTGACCCACGGCTGCGCGTGGAGAGCAAGGGACATTGATGTTGCTACCAGTTCAGGGATCCTGGCGCCGCGCCAGCGGCCGGGTGTTCGCTCATATCGCTCAATTTCACCCCGAGTTGACGGCGTTCCGACGCGACCTGCATGCCCATCCGGAGCTGGGATTTGAGGAGCGGTACACCTCGGCTCGGGTCAGTCAGGCGCTTGAGCTTTGCGGCGTGGACGAAGTGCATTCAGGGATCGGCAAGACCGGCGTGGTGGCGCTCATTCGCGGCCAGCAAAGTACCAGCGGCAAACAGGCGATGCCGCTCGACGGGGGGCCGTCATGAGGGCGGGCTTGTTCCGCATTTGGGACAGTGACATCGGGCACAGCTTTCGCACCTCGCCGGTGGCGATGGGCGCAGCGCTGGTGGCGCTGATTTTCAGCTTTTGCGCGGTTTTTGCGGGCTGGGTGGCGCCGCACAACCCGTTTGATCTGGCCACGCTCGATCTGGCCAACTCTCTGCGCCCCCCAAGCTGGTCGGACGGGGGGAGCCCGGAGTTTTTCCTGGGTACCGACGATCAGGGCCGGGATATCTTGTCGGCCCTGATGTACGGTGCGCGCATTTCGCTCGCTGTCGGCCTGGCCTCGGTGCTGCTGTCGGTGCTGATTGGCGTGGCGCTCGGGTTGCTGGCCGGATTTCTCGGCGGTTGGATCGATGCAGCGCTGATGCGCCTGTGTGACGTGATGCTGTCGTTCCCGGCGATCCTGGTGGCGCTGCTGATTGCCGGCGTCGGGCGCGCGATTTTCCCGAATGCCCCGGACACGCTGGCCCTGGGGGTGTTGATCATTTCCATCACGCTGACGGGCTGGGTGCAGTACGCCCGCACGGTGCGTGGCTCGACCATGGTCGAGCGCAACAAGGAGTACGTTCAGGCCGCCCGCGTGACCGGTGTCGCACCGCTGCGCATCATGCGGCGGCACGTGCTGCCCAACGTGCTGGGGCCGGTGCTGGTGCTGGCCACGATTCAGGTCGCCACCGCGATCATTACCGAAGCCACCTTGTCTTTTCTGGGTGTCGGCGCTCCGCCGACCTCGCCCTCGCTCGGCACCTTGATTCGAATCGGCAACGCCTACCTCTTCTCAGGCGAGTGGTGGATCACGATCTTCCCTGGCCTGATGCTGATCGTGATCGCATTGAGCGTCAATCTGCTGGGCGACTGGATGCGCGACGCCCTCAATCCGCGTTTGCGCTGAGGTAACGCTGCAAGAACATGAATCTGCTGGAAGTCAAGAACCTGGTGGTCGAGTTTCCCGGACGTCGCGGTACGCTGCGCGCGCTGGACGATATTTCTTTTGAGATCGCGCCCGGAGAAGTGCTGGGTGTCGTGGGCGAGTCAGGCGCCGGCAAGTCGCTGACCGGCGCCGCCATCATTGGCCTGCTCGAGCCCCCGGGGCGCATCCTCAGCGGGCAGATTCATCTGGAGGGTCAGCGTATCGACAACTTGTCGCAGGAGCAGATGCGACACATCAGGGGGCGCAAGATCGGCGCGATTTTTCAGGATCCTCTGACCTCGCTGAACCCTCTCTATTCGATCGGTCGGCAATTGATTGAGACCATTCTTACGCATCTGCCAATGACTGAGAGGGAGGCGCGCAAGCGCGCCATTTCCCTGCTGGAGGACACCGGTATCCAGGCCGCCGAGCAACGCATTGACCATTTTCCGCACCAATTTTCTGGCGGCATGCGCCAGCGTGTGGTGATTGCGCTGGCGCTGGCGGCCGAGCCCAAGCTGGTGGTGGCCGATGAGCCGACCACGGCGCTGGATGTGTCGATTCAGGCGCAAATCATCACCCTGCTGAAAAACATCTGCAAGGAGCGGGGCGCGGCCGTGATGTTGATCACCCATGACATGGGGGTGATTGCCGAAACCTGTGACCGCGTTGCCGTCATGTACGCCGGGCGCATCGCCGAGGTGGGACCGGTGCACGAGGTGATCAACAAGCCGGCGCATCCCTACAGTTCGGGCTTGATGGCGGCGATTCCCGACATCACCGTGGACCGCCTGCGTTTGAACCAGATTGACGGCGCCATGCCACGGCTGAATGCCATTCCCAGAGGCTGTGCTTTCAATCCACGCTGTCCGAGTGTGCATGAACGCTGCATGCTGGAGCGGCCGGACTTGCTGGAGGCGGGAGCGACCAAGGCGGCCTGCTGGCTGCACGCGCCCGAGGCGCAGATGGGTCGGGCGGCGCGATGACGGGCGCAAAGACCGCAGCGAGCCAGGTACTGGTAGAAGCCGTCGGCCTGGTGAAGTATTTTGACGTGTCTCCTCCCTGGCTCAATCGCCTGGTCGAGGGCAAGCCGCGTCTGTTCCTTTGCGCCGTGGACGAGGTCGGTTTTGAAATTCAGAAGGGCCAGACGTTGGCGCTGGTGGGTGAATCGGGCTGCGGCAAGAGCACCGTGGCCAAGATGCTGGTCGGACTGTATGAGCCGAATCGCGGGCAGGTGAACTTCGATGGCGTGAACGCCAGCGAGGCGTTCAAGACCAGCGCGGGGCATGGCCTGCGCCGGCGCATCCAGATGATTTTTCAGGACCCCTATGCCAGCCTGAACCCGCGCTGGACGGTGGAGGACATCGTGGGCGAGCCGCTGGTGGAACACCAGGTGGTCCAGCAAAAGGACGCCCTTGAACAGCGCGTGGGTGAGCTGCTGTTGTCGGTTGGCCTGAGTCCGCAGGACATGAGCAAGTACCCGCACCAGTTCTCGGGGGGGGCAACGCCAGCGCATTTCCATTGCACGGGCCTTGGCGACACGGCCTGAATTTCTGGTGTGCGACGAGCCGACTTCAGCGCTGGACGTGAGTGTGCAGGCTCAGGTGCTCAACATCATGAAGGATCTGCAGCGGGAACTGGGTTTGACCTACCTGTTCATATCGCACAACCTGGCCGTGGTGCGCCACATCAGCGATCAGGTGGGTGTCATGTACCTGGGCCGGTTGGTCGAACTGGCACCCAAGCAGGAGTTGTTTGCCAGTCCCAAGCACCCCTACACCAGGATGCTGCTCGACGCCATTCCCAAGATGCACGACACGGGACGAGCCCGCACCCCGGTGCAGGGCGAGGTGCCCAATCCGCTGAATCCGCCGAGCGGTTGCACCTTTCATCCGCGCTGTCCCCACGCCAACGCACGCTGCCAGGCCGAGCGTCCGGCACTGCGCGAATTTAGGGGCGTCAAGGTCGCCTGCCACGCCATCGAAGAGGGCCGGATCTGAGCGGCTCACGGCGCGGCGCGGCCGTTCAGGCGCAGCGCCTATCCACCTTCTTCGTGCCAGCAATGGCCGTCCCGTGCAATCATGGCGCTCGCTGCGCTGGGGCCCCCAGCTTCCTGCGGCGTAGGGCCGCGGTCCTTGCGACTCTGACGCCCAATGCGCCAGCACCGGCTCAACCCAGGACCAGGCGGCTTGCTGCTCGTCACTGCGAACAAAGAGGTTGAGGCGACCGTCGATCACGTCCAGCAGCAGGCGCTCGTAGGCGCCGACCCGCTCGGAGCCGAAGCGCTGATCGAAGTCAAGGTCCAGGTGCGCCCGCATGAGCGATGGCTTTTGCCGAGTATTGGCCCGGCGCTGAGCCCCGCCCTGGGTCAACAGGTGCAGCTCCAGCCCGTCTTTCGGTTGCAGATGGATGATCAACTGGTTGTTGAACCCGGCGGGGGTATTGAAGATGGCGTGCGGCGTGGCGCGGAAATTCACAACGATACGGGCGTCACGGCCCGGCAGCCGCTTGCCGGTTCGAATGTAAAAAGGGACACCGGCCCAGCGCCAATTGGCGATCTCGGCGCGCAGCGCGACAAAGGTTTCGGTCCGGCTGTCGGGCGCAACGCCGGCCTCGTCGCGGTACCCTGGCACGGCGCTGCCGGCAATGGATCCAGGGGTGTACTGACCTCGCACCACATGTTGGGCCAGGGTTTGCGGCGTCCACGCGCGCAGCGAGCGCAACACCTTGAGTTTTTCGTCGCGGATCGTGTCGGCTTCTGAATTGATGGGCGGCTCCATGCGGATCACGCACAGCAGTTGCAGGGCATGGTTTTGCACCATGTCGCGCAGGGCGCCGGTGCTGTCGTAGAAGGCTCCGCGTTTTTCGACACCGATGTCCTCGGCGATGGTGATCTGGATGTTGGCGATGGTTTCACGGCGCCAAAGGGGTTCGAACAGCGAGTTGCCAAAGCGCAGGGCAAACAGGTTCTGGACCGAAGGTTTCCCAAGATAGTGATCGATGCGAAACACCTGCTGCTCGGTAAAACCTCGGCGCACGCTTTCATTGATCGCCCGATTCGATTGCAGATCCTGCCCCAGCGGTTTTTCCAGAACGATGCGCACCCTTGGGCCGTTCAATCCGGCCGCGGCAAGCTGCTCGCAAACGGTGGTGAAAAGCGTCGGTGCGGTCGCAACGTAAATCACCACCGTGTCGGCATTTCGTTGCTGCAGTCGGGTTTGCAGCGTCTGGTAGGACGGCGGCAGGGAAAGATCCATGCGCTGGTATTCGAGCAGGGCGGCAAAGCGCTCGAACTCCTCGGCGCTTGGCCAGTTCGACCTGACCCAGACGTTCCTGCATGAGATGCCGGTACTGGGCGTCACTCATGGTGTCACGACCAACGCCGATGATGCGCCCATGCTCCGGCAGACTGCCGTGTCGGAACGCCTGAAACAGCGCCGGCATCAACTTGCGCCAAGCGAGGCCCCGCGTGCCGCCAAACAGGACCAGATCAAAACTCATATCGCTGCGGTCACGATGGACGTGTCATGAATGGAATGTAACTTGGTTTCAGGCATCAGTTCTGGACTCAATCCGCACCGGCGACGACAAGTAACATCTTCAGTTGGCGCCAAGAGATGCGGGAGAATCGAGTCATGAACCGGCTCGTAGCGCTCAAGTCTTTCACCGCCGCGGTTGCCGATACCGCTGATTTCAAGCCGTTGATGATGGCATCATGAGTCTTGCGGTTTCCTGCGAAATGACTGAATCGTGGCAGAAGTTGCGCGCCTGGTTTGATGAATCAGGGCGCCGATTTGATGTTCGCCAGGCGTTTGCACTGGACTCCGCGCGTTTTGCGCACTTCAGCCAGGAGGCACCACAGGTCTTTGTCGATCTGTCGAAGAATTTGCTGGACCGGGAAACGCAAGCCCTGCTGTTTGAACTGGCGCGCGAACGTGGCCTGGAAGCTCAGCGTGACGCCATGTTCGGCGGCGAGAAGATCAATCGGAGCGAACAGCGCGCGGTGCTGCACACCCTGCTGCGAGCGCCGCTGCCGGGTTCGTCGCAGCAGGACGGGCTGGGCGAGCAACGCTTGAGCGTCCACCAGACGCTGCAAGCCATGCTGGATTACGCCGAGCGGATTCGATCCGACCCGGCCATCACCGACATCGTCAACATCGGAATTGGCGGATCTGACCTTGGGCCGCAGATGGCTGTGCTGGCGCTTGAACCCTCGAACCCAGGCTCCCGGCGTTTTCACTTTGTCTCGAACGTGGACGGTCACGAACTCAATGGCCTATTGCAGCGGCTCAGGCCTGAAGCCACTTTGTTTCTGGTCGCCTCCAAGACTTTCACGACGGCGGAGACCATGACCAATGCGAACTCCGCGCGGCGCTGGTTTCTGGCTCAGGGCGGCAACGATGTGTCGCGCCACTTCGTCGCCTTGACCTCCAATGTCGCTGCGGCGCGAGCCTTTGGTATCACGACGACGTTCGGATTCTGGGATTGGGTTGGCGGGCGCTATTCGCTCTGGTCAGCCATTGGCTTGCCCATTGCGCTGGCCGCCGGGCGTCAGGGATTCACTGAGTTGCTCGACGGCGCCAATCAGATGGACGAACACTTCAGGCGAGCGCCGCTCGAGTCCAATCTGCCGGTGCGGCTCGGCCTGCTTGACGTTTGGTACCGGAATTTTCACGGCTTCTCCAGTCGTTGCATCGTGCCCTATCACAGCGCCCTGCGACGACTGCCAGCCTACCTGCAGCAGCTCGAAATGGAGAGCAACGGCAAGCGGGTCGATGCGAGTGGCGCCAGGCTCGAGGTTGCCACGGCGCCGGTAATCTGGGGCGAGCCCGGAACGAACGCTCAGCACGCTTTCTTTCAGATGTTGCACCAGGGAACCGATGTCATTCCGGTCGAATTTGTTGTCGTGCGCAGGCCAGAACATGAACTGTCCGGGCATCACGAGATGCTGCTTGCCAATGCCCTGGCGCAGGCGCAGGCGCTGATGCTGGGCCAGACTGAATCTGGCGGACATCGGGACTTTCCGGGCAATCGGCCGAGCAGTTTTTTCATTCTCGAACGGCTTGATGCGCGGTCGCTGGGAGCGTTGATCGCGCTGTTCGAGCATCGCGTCTTTGTCAGCGGCGCGATCTGGGGCATCAACAGTTTCGACCAATGGGGGGTTGAATTGGGCAAGGTGCTGGCGCAGCAACTCCAACCCAGGCTGCTCACAGGCAATACGCAAGGCCTGGACGCATCGACCGCCGGCCTGTTGCGCCGCCTGGCTGGTGCCAGGTAATCGAGCGAACCGACAAGAAAAAACCCGCAGCGCGCGAGCGCTGCGGGTTGGCTTGGCCGGAGTGCCGGACCGGCCGGCGTCTTGACGCCGGTGTGGTCCAACAGGCGCGGGAACTTACATGTCCATCCCGCCCATCCCGCCCATGCCGCCCATGCCGCCCATGCCGCCCGACGGAGCGTCGTCTTTCGGCGCTTCGGCAACCATGGCTTCGGTCGTGAGCATCAGCGATGCGACGGACGCCGCATTCTGCAGTGCCATGCGAGTCACCTTGGTCGGGTCCAGGATGCCCATCTCCATCAGATCGCCGTACTGGCCGGTCTGCGCGTTGTAGCCGAAGTTGCCTTTGCCCTTGAGCACGGCGTTGACCACCACGCTTGGCTCGTCGCCCGCATTGGCAACAATGATGCGCAGCGGCTCTTCGATGGCGCGCAGCACCAGCTTGATGCCTGCGTCCTGATCGGGGTTGTCGCCCTTGATCGTGCCAGCGGCCTGCTTGGCGCGCAGGAAGGCCACGCCGCCACCGACGAGCACGCCTTCTTCCACCGCGGCACGGGTTGCGTGCAGCGCATCTTCGACACGCGCCTTCTTCTCTTTCATTTCGGTTTCGGTCGCGGCACCAACCTTGATGATGGCGACGCCACCAGCCAGTTTGGCGACGCGCTCCTGCAGTTTCTCACGGTCGTAGTCGGACGTGGCTTCCTCGATCTGAACCCGCACCTGCTTGACACGAGCTTCGATGTCAGCAGCAGCGCCGGCGCCATCGATGATGGTGGTGGTCTCCTTGGCGACCTCGACGCGCTTGGCTGATCCCAGATCGGCCAAGGCCACTTTTTCCAACAGCAAGCCAACTTCTTCGGCAATCACCTTGCCGCCGGTCAGGATCGCGATGTCTTCCAGCATGGCCTTGCGCCGATCGCCAAAACCAGGAGCCTTGACCGCGCAAACCTTCAGGATGCCGCGAAGCGTATTAACCACCAGCGTGGCAAGCGCCTCGCCTTCAACTTCCTCGGCGACGATCAGCAGCGGACGACCGGCCTTGGCAACGGCTTCCAGCATCGGCAGCAGATCACGGATGTTGCTGATCTTCTTGTCGTACAGCAGGACATACGGGTTTTCTAGAATCGTCGACTGCTTCTCTGCGTTGTTGATGAAGTAGGGCGACAAATAGCCGCGGTCAAACTGCATGCCTTCGACGAGCTCGAGCTCGTTTTCCAGGCTCTTGCCGTCTTCGACGGTGATGACGCCTTCCTTGCCAACCTTGTCCATCGCGTCGGCAATGATCTTGCCGATTGATTCGTCGCTGTTCGCCGCGATCGAGCCGACCTGCGCGATCTCCTTGGTGGTGGTGGTGGCCTTGCTGGCCTTCTTGAGCTGCTCGACCAGCACGATCACGGCCTTGTCGATCCCGCGCTTGAGGTCCATCGGGTTCATGCCGGCGGCCACATACTTCATGCCTTCGCGCACGATGGCCTGGGCCAGCACAGTGGCGGTCGTCGTTCCATCACCGGCCTCGTCGCTTGTCTTGGAAGCAACTTCCTTGACCATCTGCGCGCCCATGTTCTGGAGGCGGTCCTTCAATTCAATTTCCTTGGCGACCGAGACACCGTCCTTGGTCACTGTCGGGGCGCCGAAGGAGCGCTCGAGCACCACGTTGCGGCCCTTGGGGCCAAGGGTGATCTTGACCGCGTTGGCCAGGATGTTTACACCCTCCATCATGCGCGCGCGGGCGTCTCCGCCGAAGACTACGTCTTTTGCTGCCATATTGAATTCTCCGTTTTCAGTAAATTAAGAAAGGACGATGGGGATTACTTCTCGACGACTGCGAACAGGTCGTCTTCTTTCATCACCAGCAATTCGTCGCCGTCGACCTTGACGGTCTGGCCGCTGTACTTTCCGAACAGGACCCTGTCACCCACCTTGACCGACATCGGGTTCAGTTCGCCTTTGTCGTTCTTCTTGCCGGGGCCGACCGCCAGCACTTCGCCTTGATCAGGCTTTTCGGCAGCATTGTCGGGAATGACAATGCCCCCGGCGGTTTTTGTTTCACTGTCTACGCGTTTTACAATAACGCGGTCGTGAAGAGGGCGAAGTTTCATTGCATCTCCTTTGAATTGATTAGCAACAGGTTAAGAACTGGGTGATTCGAGAAAGTCAGTGCTGACTGACTTGTGCATCTGGTGTATCTTGTTAGCACTCATCTGCATCGAGTGCTAATGAT
>JBCKPE010000049.1:0-15938 GCA_038901875.1 Burkholderiaceae bacterium | reverse complement strand
CTGGGTATCATCCCCGCGTGAATCCCAAGTCCGGGCCGGGCCGCAAGCGCGAGGCGGCCATGCCCTTCATCATGCTGACCGTGCTGATCGACATGCTTGCCATTGGTCTGATCATCCCGGTGCTGCCCCATCTGGTTGCCAATTTCGGCCGCTCGCCGTCCGAGCAGGCCTATTGGTACGGCGTGGTCGCCTTCGCTTTCGGCTTCTCCAGCTTCTTTGCCTCACCGGTGCTCGGCGCCCTGTCGGACCGCTACGGGCGCCGCCCCGTTTTGTTGCTGGGTTTCCTCGGGCTGGCCGTCAGTTTTTTTGGCACAGCGCTGTCAACCACGCTGTGGATGCTGGTGGCCGTGCGCATGGTGGCTGGTGGCATGCAGGCGAACCAGGCAGTGGCCAATGCCTATGTGGCTGACATCACCCCGGCCGAGCAGCGCGCGCGGCGCTTTGGCCTGCTCGGCGCCATGATGGGGGCCGGCTTCATCGTCGGCCCGGTTTCCGGCGGGCTGCTCGGCGCCATCGATTTGCATCTTCCGTTTTATGTCGCCGGCACGCTGGCGCTGGCCAATCTGGCTTACGGCTACCTGGTGTTACCCGAATCCCTGCCGCGTGAGCGCAGGCGAGCCGTCGACTGGCGTGCTGCCAATCCATTCCTGGCGCTGCGCGCATTGGCCCAGGTCAAAGCGGTGGGACTGCTGGTGGCCGTGGTGGCCTGCAGCGGCATGGCGCAGTTCATGCTCTATACGGTGTGGGTGCTGTACGCCACCTTCAAGTTTGGCTGGGGGCCGCTGGAAAGCGGCTGGTCACTTGCAGCCGTCGGCGTGGTTTCGGTGCTGGTGCAGGGTTTTCTGATGGGGCGACTGCTGCAACGCTTCAGCCCGCAACGCCTGGCTCTGATGGGGCTCGTCTCCTCCGCGCTGGCCTACCTGAGTTGGGGCCTGGCGACCGATGGCTGGATGATGTTTGCCGTGATCCTGCTCAATCTGCTCGGCGTTACCGTGACGCCGGCGATTCAGAGCATCATTTCCGGCGCGGTCAAGTCCACCGAGCAGGGCCAGGCCATGGGAGCAGTCGCCTCGGTCAACAGCCTGATGATGGTGCTGGCCCCGGTGCTTGGCGCGACCCTGCTGGGCCTGGTGTCCGAACTGCCGCCGGGCGACCTGCGCATCGGCATGCCGTTCTACTTTTGCGCCGCGCTGCAAGGCATGTCGCTGCTGCTGGCTTGGTGGCACTTTCGAGCCGAGCGAATAGGCCACAAGGCGAAAGTCATTTAACGGGGTGCGCGTTTACAGGCTGCTGCAATTCACTTGCGGTCGGCGTCAGGCCTGCAAGTCGATTGCCGTCGCAAGCAGCGTCTTGTCTTGCTTAATTCGGTACTTGGCGACACGATGCGTCGGCGTGTGCGGCAGCGACGCGGCAAACACCACGTAACGCGGAACCTTAACTGGCGCGAGCCGTTCGGCGCACCAGCTTGCCACCTCCTGGGCCGACAGGTCGGCGCCCTCGCGCTTCACGACGACGACGAGGATCTCGTCCTCGCCCAACTCCGCGGGCACCGCAATGGTCGCCGCCTCCAGCACCGCCGGATGGCCGCCGATGACCCGGTCCAGCTCGGCGCCGCTGATATTTTCGCCGCACTTCCTGATGATGTCCTTCTTGCGCGCGACGAACCAGAAATAGTTGTCGGCGTCGCGCCAGGCCAGGTCGCCGGTAAGGAACCAGCCGTCGCGAAAGGCGTCCCGGGTCTGCTCCGGATCGCGGTAGTAGCCTTTCATGACGATCGGTGTGCGGACGACGAGTTCGCCGGTTTGGCCGTCCGGCAGCGGCTGGCCACTGTCGTCGACGATGCGAAGTTCAGCCAGCGCGACGCCAGAGTCAGGGTGCCGACTCGGCTGGCCCATGCTGCCGATCTTGTGCGGGCCGAGAAACGGATTGTTCAAGGCGCCCGGGATCTCCGACATGCCATAGCCTTCAATCAGCACCGGAACCTGGAACTCCTGCTGGAACACCTGGTAGGTCTGCGCATCGAACGGCGCGCCGTAGATCTTCTGCAGCCTGTGCCCGCTGACGAATTCGCTGCGAGGACGCCGCATCAGGATGCTGCTGGCCGCGGCGATGGTATTGACTTCGGTGGCGCCGGTTTCAACGACGACGCGCCAGAACGCAGAGGCGGAAAAGCGCGGTTCCAGGATCAGCGCCGCCCCGGCGGCCAGCGTGCCGGCCACGGAGTAGCAGATGGCGTTGATGTGGAACATCGGCAGCACACAGAGCAGGCGGTCCTCGGGTTGCAGGTACATGCGCTCGACAAAGCCCTCGCCCGCCATGATGACGCTGCGCTGGCTGTGCATCACGCCTTTGGGGAAACCCGTGGTGCCCGAGGTGTAGATGAACAGGCAAACGGCGTCGGCGTCCGCCGCGGACTCCGGCCGGGTCACGCGAGCGCTTGCCACCTCGTCGGCGTAGCAGGACAAGCCGGACTGCGCGGCGTCGTTCAGAATGAGCCAGGGCAGCGGCTCGATTCCGGCGACGGCGCCCCGCGCAGTGGAAAGGGTCGGCGTCGAGCAGATGACGCCGGACACCTGGGCGTGGTCAAAAACATAGTGCGCTTCCGCCACGCCATAGTCCGGATTGAGCGGAACCAGTACCGCGCCAAGTTGCGCCAGCGCCAGCAGAACAAACAGCGTTGACGGGTGGTTGGCCGACATGACGCCGACGCGCTCGCCCGGGCGAACTCCGCGCTTCAATAGCATCGACGCGGCACGCTGGACCTCCTGCTGCAGCTCGGCGTAACTCCAGCGCTGGCCCTGGAATACCAGGCAGTCACGGTCCGGCCCGGCCTGCGCGCGGCTCTGCAGCAGGGACTGTAAAGTTCCCCGATGGGGTGGATAGAGCTGCAGGACCTCGAGCGGCTTGAGCATGGTTTCGCGAGCCAAGCCTCGCTCAACCCTTGGTCGGCCGAAACTTGCCCCTGCTGTGCGCCGTGGCTTCTTCCTCGACCCGGTGCCAAAGTTCCATGGCCATCGGCTCGCTCGACTCTTCCAGGATATGGCCGACCAGACCGATGGCGCGCGCCATCACGCCCAGACCACGCGAAACCTTCCAGGACAGGCCCATTTCACAGCACAGTGCGCCGATGGCGCCGGTGGCATTGATCGGCAGGCTGCGCCCGAACGCCTGCTCGGCCTGCGCTGCCACCGCCTGCATCAAGGCAACGTAGCGACCGGAAAAACCGGTCTCTGCGGCAATCGCAAACAGGCGCAGCGTGCGCGGATCGACCGGCTTGTGAATCGGATGCCCGAGGCCGGGAATGGTCTGCTTCTGCTGGCGCTGCTGTTGCACGATGCTATCGGCAAGCGTATCGAGGTCGACCGCGGCCTGCGGGTCCGGCAACGCCTCGGACAGCATTCGCGCGACGCCTTCGGTCGAACCGACAAAGACCGAACCCAGGCCAAGCAGTCCGGCGGCGACGGCGGCCTGCATCGCTTCCGGGGCACCGGCGTAGGTCAGGCGGGCCGCGAGCGTCGAAGGCACGATGCCATGCTCGACCAGCGTGACCAGGATCGCATTGAACAGGCGGGATTCGTTTGCATTGGGCAGACGCGCCGTCACCTCCAGGAAAGCCATGTCGCCCAGGTTGATGTGACCCATCAAGTCCTCGGTGAGGTCGTAGCCACGCACGCCAATCTTTTCCGCACTGGCCCAGGCGATGTCCGATCGAAGCTCTTTCCTCTTGCTCATGGCATGTCCTTGAACGGTCTGACGTGGACCCAAAGAAAGTTCGAGCTGGCCAGACTCATCATTGGCCTGAGGCCGACAGCACCAGACCGATGCGACGGCGCAGACGCTGCGCCAGTTCCTGCGCCCCGGTCTGTTCGGCCAGGCTGGCCTGCACCTGCAACCAGGCCAGCAACGGGCGGCTCCAGGCCTGGTCCGATGCCGTTTCCACCGCAACATCGAGCATTGGGGGCAGCGCCAGTCCGGCCTGAAACAGCACGCCGGCAGCGACCAGGCGCGACAGCGGATCAGCGATGTCACGCAACACGTTGGCCTGCCCGGCATCAGCGCGACGCGCCAGAATCGATTCGGCCACTGCGCGATGCTGGGTTGGCAGCAGGGCGGCATCGCCTGGCTCGGGTCGGCTGCGCAGGTACCGTGCATAAGCGCGCTCGCCGGCGCCGACGTCGGCCTGCAGCTTCTCGTAACCGGCGCACGTTTCGAAGGCCAGGCTGGCGACGCGCGTGGCGCAGCGAAGCAACTCGGCGCGTGCCAGCAGATCGGAACGGCCGGTGCGCACAATCTCGGTCCGTGCGCGTTCAAATTCCAGCACCTCGATCCGCGCATTTCCCTGCAGGTAGGCGGCGCTGGCCCGCTCGATGGCTCCGTGCGAATTGATCTGCCAGTCAAGCGCGGGCGTGCCTGCGCAGCCGGGCAAGAACGCGAGCAACGCCAGCAGCAGGCCGGCGCAGAGTGCCCGACTCACCTTGCGCTCCTCATGGCAACTTGATCTGGGTGTCGCGTGCGAATGGCCATTTCCGGTTGATCTCGTTGACCAGATGCTCGACCTTGCGCAGATTGGCCTCGATTTCCGCACGCAATGCTCCGAGATCGGTGCTCGCGACACGCGCATTGCTGCTGATCACCTGGGCGTCCTGCAGCACCGCGTCGATGCGTTGCAGGTTGCCGCGCGCCTCGCCGAGCAGGCCGCGCAACTGCTCCAGCGTGGCCTTGCTGTCTGCCGCCAGGCCGTCCTTGCCGAACAGTTGCTCGTCGGCCTTGGCGGCCACCTGGTCGGCACGCGCCATCAAGCTGTCGGTGCGCGCAATCAGTCCGTCGGCGCGCGCGATCAAGCCGTCGCTGCGGGCCGCAACGCTGTCGACTCGCGCCAGCAAGGCGTTGGTCCGCTCAATCGCCAGGATGAGTTTTTGCGCGTCCTTCTCGTTGCCCAACAGCACACCCAGGGCGCCGCGCGGGCCCTTCAGCCGCTCCGTCACCTCGCGCAGATTCGCCAGGCCCTCGTTCATGGGAGCGTCAGGCGCGGTCAGCGCGACGATATTTTGCACCAGCTCACGAACCGAGGCCATCATGCGCGGTATCTCCGCGGTCGAATCACCCTTGAGCACCTGGCGCACGGCCCCGTGCGGCAGTGGCGGATCGCTCAGCATGCCGCTGTGGGCGCGGATGTTGGTGTTGCCAAGAACGCCGCGTTGCAAGGTGAAGACGCTGGACACACGCAGCCAATGCGCGTCTTTTTTCGGTATCTCGACCACGATGCGGGCGTTGCCGTCGGGGGCCAGTTCGATGCGACTGACGCGTCCGATCGGAAAACCGGAAAAAGTCAGATCCATGCCGACCACCACCCCCTCGGAATCCTCCGCCACCAGCACCAGCTGCTGCGTCACTTCAAATGCGCCGCGCGCGTAGAGCAGATAGACCACCGCCGCGCTCAGCAGCAGCGCCACCGCGAGCAACAGGGCTGCGACCTTCAGCCTCAGGTGCGCGATCGGAACCAACTCGGGCGGCGGGGCAGGCGCGGTCATATAGCGGTTGCAGCGCAGGTTCAATAATAGTTTGCGAACAGGGCGGTGACTTCGATCGCCAGCACCAGGGCGAACATTTGCACCATCTCCTGCAGTTCTTCACTCGTACTGCGTGCCGCCGCACGGTTCGCCGGTGCCGCCCCTCTGGCGCTGAAGCGGTTCGACAGCATCGGGACCAGAGCAACGACGCTGGCGAGCGACAGGGACTTGAGCGAAAAGATCAGCGTGACCGAGGGGTCGAACACCTGGCCAATGAGGCGCGTGTAGGAGTCCAGGCCGGCCGCGGAAAAACCGTGGCTGGCCAGGTAGATCAACAACAGCGCCGTCACGCCGCTGATGGCAATCAATGCGATCACGGCAAAGAAACCGGCCAACACCCTGGGCAGAATTTCCTGCCGCAGCTGGTGCAGCAGCGGGTCGTGCAAATGAGCCACCTGTTCGCCAAACGGCAGGGTACAGCGCAGGGCCACATAGATGGCAACGGCCAGCGGCAGCAATTCGATCACCAGCAGCCGAACCATCAATTCCAGCGCGTACTGGGACACGCCGTAGCTCAACGCGCTGACCAGAACAACGCGGATCAGGACCGTGCAGACGATGGCGCCCAGCAGGACAAACCAGCCAATGATGGGAACCGTGCCAAGGTAGAGGTGCCGCGCCAGATGCGGACGGTAGGCACGGCCATAGCTGGAGGGTGAAAGCGCCAGCACCACGATCAACGCAGAAAAGAACAGGGCCTGCCGAATGCGCTGCAGCGTGGCGAGCCAGGTGAGCGCTCGTTGGTCCAGCGATCGCTGCCATGCCGAGACGGAAGTCATGGAGCCATGATAGCGCCGGGTCGGCTCTGCCGAACCGTGATCGAAGCGGGCGTTCTGACCCGCCCGCTGGCCGCGCGCTGCGCCTGTTTCAGCGACCGGTCTTCGTCAGGTAGCGTTTGCGCCAGAACACCAGAACAAGAACCAGGGCAACCGCCAGCATGGAGCCCATCGCCCACCAGAAGCCGGCGGCCGAATGGGCCAGCGGGATGAAATCAAAGTTCATGCCGAAGATGCCGGCGATCAGATTGAGCGGCAGAAAAATGGCGGTCAGCACGGTGAGCGTGCGCATGATGTCGTTGGTTCGGTTGCTCTGCGCGTTGAAATGCATCTGCACAGCGGTCTCCGCGCTCTGCTCGAGCCGGCGCACATGGTGCACGACGCGCTCGATGTGCTCCAGCACGTCGCGGCTGCGCACCTGCAGCAGGTCGCGCTCGCGCTGCGCCGCCGGTGTGGCGGCTTGCGGCCAGGATTCCAGGGCCTCGATCCAGTCCTGCAGCGCCGCGCGCTGGTCTTCACAAACTTCCTCCAGGTGGTGCAGCGTGAGGCGCGCATCCAGGACGGAACTCCAGTTGTTGAAGCGCGTACGCGGGTTGAGCAGCTCGGTCTGCCAGTGATCCAGTTGGCGCGTCAGCTCGCGCCGCAGTTCAAGGTAACCATCGACCATCAGGTTGATGATGCGCAGCATCAGGTCGGTCGAGCCGGTGGGCAGGCGGGTACCCGCAGCCCGTGATTCGACCGAGGTTGCCGCCAACAACCGGCTCGCGTACAGGTCGCGCACCGCGCAGTCGGCCGGATGGACTGAAAGCAGCAGGCGGTCGAACAGAGCAAAACCGACCGGGCTGGTGTCGATTCGGCGCAGCACTGGCGGCCCGCCTCGCGCCGGACGGCGGGCTGCCAGCTTGCCGCCAGGTTCGTCTTCGATGTCTGCGCTGCCGCTGGCGAGACGGCGGAACACGATGACGTCGTACTGCGAGGTGTAGTCGTAATGTGAGGGCAGCTGCCGGTTCAGCAGGTCCGACACATGCAGGTCGACCAGCTGCAAGCCGCAAAGCTGCTGCAGCATGGCCTGCACCTCGCCCTGCCTGTCCTCAAGTTCGCGCCGCGTCACGGCAACCCAGACAAAGCCAGGTTCTGGCAGCTGGGTCGGCAGGGCAGCAGTTTCCAGGACCTGGGTCCCGCCGATGCTGAATACTCGCATGCGTCACCCCTGCTGCTTTAACAAGCGGGCAATATCCAGCGCGAAGTAGCTGAGCACCCCGTCGGCGCCGGCCCGCTTGAATGCCAGCATGGTCTCCATCATGGCGGCATCATGGTCGAGCCAGCCCTGTTGCGCTGCCGCTTTCAGCATCGCGTACTCGCCGCTGACCTGGTAGGCGAAGGTCGGCAGGCGAAACTCGTCCTTGACCCGGCGCACCACATCGAGGTAGGGCAGGCCCGGCTTGACCATCACCATGTCGGCGCCTTCGGCGATGTCCATCGCCACTTCGCGCAACGCCTCGTCGCCGTTGCCCGGGTCCATCTGGTAGGTTTTCTTGTTTCCCGTGCCAAGGTTGGCGGATGAGCCGACAGCGTCGCGAAAAGGACCGTAGAAGGCGCTTGCGAACTTGGCGCTGTAGGCCATGATCAGGGTTTGGACCAGTCCCTGTTGCTCCAGCGCGCGGCGAATCGCGCCGATGCGGCCATCCATCATGTCGCTTGGCGCGACGATGTCGACGCCGGCCCGGGCCTGGGTCAGCGCCTGTTGCACCAGCGTGTCCAGGGTTTCGTCGTTCAGGATATAGCCGGTGTCGTCAATCAATCCGTCCTGGCCATGGCTGGTGAATGGGTCAAGCGCCACGTCGGTCATGATGCCCAGCGCCGGGCAGTGTTTCTTGAGGGCTGCGACCACGCGCGGAACCAGGCCGTCGGGATTGAGCGCTTCGCGCCCGTCGGCGGTTTTCAGCGACTGATCGATCACAGGGAACAACGCCATCACCTGTATTCCCAGCGCCACACATTCATCGGCGACCGGCAACAGCAAGTCCAGGCTCAGGCGCTCCACGCCGGGCATGGACGGCACCGGTTCGCGCCGTCCGCTCCCGTCGAGCACAAACACCGGATAGATCAGGTCATGCGGCGTCAGCGCGTTCTCACGCACCAGATTGCGGCTGAATGCCTCGCGGCGCAGTCGCCGCGGACGGCCAAGGGGGTAGGGGGCGAACACCGGCATGGGGAAAATTGTGCCCTATTCGGGTTGCGCCTGCGGCGTTTCCCGGGTTTTTTGTCCAACATCGCTGGCAACTTCCCCTCGTGGTTTCAAGGTAATAGGTAATTCTTCTTGAATTGCAGCGCCTAATTTGCTACATTTTCGACGGGCGGCTTGCCGCTCCCCGCTTTTCCTCCCTGAGCGGGTGCCTTGAAGTGTGACAGCTGAAAAGGCTTCCAGCCCCGGCCCATGGCCGGGGTTTTTTTATCCCGAGCGTCTTTCTCCCTGAGCCAGGGGCAGGTCTAAACTCTGAACATGCTTTGGGTCAAGTCACTCCATATCGTCTTTGTGGCGAGCTGGTTTGCCGGTCTTTTCTACCTGCCGCGGATCTTTGTCAATCTGGCTCTGGTGCCGGACGCTTCGCTGGCCGAGCGCGCGCGCCTGCTGCTCATGGCAAACAAGTTGATGCGTTTTTCGATCCTGTTGGCGATGCCGGCGATTGGATTGGGTGTTTGGCTGTGGCTGGGGTTTGGCATCGGACGCGGCCCGGACAACGGCTGGCTGCACGCCAAGCTGGCAGTGGTCGCGGCGACGATTGCGTACCAGGTCTACTGTGGCGTTCTGCTGCGCTCCTTCGAGGCTGGCCGCAACCGGCGCAGCCACCGCTGGTACCGCTGGTTCAACGAGATCCCGGTCATCCTGCTTCTGGCTGCGGTCGTGCTTGCCGTGGTGAAGCCCTGGTGAGATCGGGTCGCCGATGAACAAGACGTCGGCGCAACCCCTGGCGCTGGTCTACACCGCGCTCATTGTTTACGCCAGCCTCTTTCCGTTTTCCAACTGGCGCGACCAGGGTATCGTGCCCTGGGCCTTCCTGGGCGCGCCCTTCCCGAGGTACTGGACCGGGTTTGACCTGATCTCCAATGTTCTTGGGTATCTGCCGCTCGGGCTGTTGCTGGCTCTGATCGTGCTCAGAGGCGGGCGCGGATCAAGGCGCTCCCGTGCCCTGCTGCTCGGGACTGCGCTGGGTGCCTTGCTCTCACTGCTGCTGGAGTCCATCCAGAGTTACTTGCCGGCGCGGGTGCCGTCCAACCTGGATTTCGCGCTCAATGTGCTCGGGTCTTTCCTGGGTGCCGCGTTCGCCTGCGCCCTCGATCGGCAGGGAGCGACAGCGCGCTGGAGCAAGTTGCGCGATCGTTGGTTTGTCCCGGAGCCGCAAGGTGGCCTCGTGCTGCTGGCGCTCTGGCCCCTGTCGCTGTTGTTTCCAACGCCGGTACCGATGGGGTTAGGAGCGGTGCTGGAGCGACTCGAGCTCAACCTGGCCGGATGGCTGCAGGACACGCCGTTCCTGAACTGGGTTCCACTGCGGGAAGTCGAGCTGCAGCCGCTGGTCCCGGGTGTCGAAATGCTTTGCGTCACGCTTGGGGTGCTGGTTCCATGCCTGCTTGGACATGGCCTCGTGGCGCCGGGCCTGCGCCGCGCCGCGCTCGCGTTCATTCTGGTGCTGACGGGAATCGCGGCCACAGCGCTTTCGGCCGCTCTCAGTTTCGGGCCGCCCCATGCCTGGGCCTGGCTTACCCTGCCGGTTCAGTTCGGACTGGCCCTGGGCATGGTGCTTGCCTTGATGCTGCTTGGAATTGCGGTACGGTTGAGCCGAGCCATCCTGTTAATCGCACTGACGGTACAACTGGCCATCGTCAATCATGCGCCGGAAAGCGCGTATTTCGAGCAGACCTTGCAGGCCTGGGAGCAAGGACGATTCATCCGTTTTCACGGCCTGGCGCAGTGGTTGGGATGGTTCTGGCCATTCGCGACCATGTCCTATGTGCTGAGTCGGGTCTGGCGCCGTGACAACCTAGAATCGGCGGTATATCCAGGAACCGATTGACCTCGTGCCCGAACCAGCGCCCTACTACGAGCGACATATATTCTTCTGCCTGAACGAGCGCAAGAACGGTGAGAACTGCTGCGTTCTCAACGGGTCCCGCGAAGGTTTTGAGCGCTGCAAGATGCTGGTCAAGGAGGCCGGACTGTCCGGGCCGGGCCAGATCCGGGTCAACCAATCGGGCTGCATGGACCGTTGTGCCGGTGGGCCGGTCGCCGTGGTCTATCCCGAGGGCGTCTGGTACAGCTATGTTGATGCCAGTGACATTGACGAAATCGTCGAATCGCACCTGAAAAAGGGCCAGATCGTCGAGCGCCTGCTGTTGCCGGCGTCAGTCGGACGCTGAGCGGCTTCGCCTTGAGGCCTACCGAGCTTCGTGTTGCTGGCCCGGCCGGGACCATCGAGGCGCGGCTCGATCAAGCCGAATCTTCCTCCGGCGATTTGGCGCGCGGCCGGGTCGTCATTGCCCACCCGCACCCGTTGTACGGCGGGACCATGGACAACAAGGTTGTGCATACATTGGCGCGAGCCTTTGTCCAAAGCGGCTGGGACGCGGTGCGCTTCAACTTTCGCGGGGTCGGCCACAGCCAGGGACAGCATGATGAGGGACGTGGTGAGACTGAGGACATGCTCGCCGTGGTCGCGCACTTGACCGATCCTGGGCAAGCGCTTGCACTGGCCGGATTTTCCTTCGGTGGCTTTGTCGCGGCCAGTGCATTGACTGCACTGTGGCCGATGCGTCCCGCAGCCAAGATCGTCCTGGTGGGAATTGCCACCTCGCGTTTCGACGTCCGGCCGCTGCCGACTGAGGCGGTCCCATTGACGCTGGTCCTGCACGGCGAGCTCGATGACACGGTTCCGTTGGACTCCGTATTGCACTGGGCCGGACCCCAGGGTCTGCCCGTCACGGTCATTCCCGGAGGCGCACATTTCTTTCACGGACAATTGCCTTTGTTGCGCGACCTGGTTGTCCGACATCTGCGAGCTTGAGCGTTGCGCGCTGGGCAGTCCCGCAGGCGCCTGATCCAGGCGCGGGCGGTTTGCCGCCGACTGCACCCGACGGCCTGTCCACCCAGTCCATTCTCATCAACTTTCTCCTCCATGGCCATTTTTCGCACTCTTCGCACTCTGCTTTCGCTGTTTTTGTTTCTGCTGTCCGTTCCGCCGGTTCTGGCGCAACTTCCAGCAGCTCCTGAAGTCGCCGCGCGCAGCTTCATGCTGCTCGATGTCACGACCCAGCAGATCCTGGCCGAAAAGGACATCGACTCGACAGTGGAACCCGCTTCGTTGACGAAGCTGATGACGGCCTATCTGGTGTTCGATGCGCTCAGGGCGAAGAAGCTCGACCTGCAGCAGGTTGTTCCGGTCAGCGAGCGGGCCTGGAAGATGCCGGGCTCACGAATGTTCCTTGATCCGAAGATGCAGGTGCCGGTGGAGGACCTGCTCAAAGGCATGATCGTCCAGTCGGGCAACGACGCGACGATCGCCCTGGCTGAAGCCGTGGCTGGCTCGGTCGAACGATTCGTCCAGATGATGAACGAGCAGGCGGCCCGGCTTGGCATGAAGGCAACCTCGTACAAGAACCCGGAAGGTCTGACCGAGGCGGGTCACTTGACGACGGCGCGCGATCTCAGTCTGCTTGCGACCCGCTTGATGCGGGACTTCCCCGAGCTGGTGGCTTACTACGCGATCAAGAAATACCGCTACCCTGGCACCCCCGCAAGCAATGACTCGAATCGCAATCTGCTGCTGTTTCGCGATCCTTCCGTTGATGGCTTGAAAACGGGTTTCACCGAAGCGGCAGGTTACTGCCTGGTGGCCACGGCCCGGCGGAACTTTCCCAACTCGGGAGAGCGCCGCCTGCTGTCGATTGTCCTTGGCGCCTCAAGCGAAAACGCCCGTGCCAACGAGTCGCAAAAGCTGCTGAACTGGGGGTTCACGGCTTTTGAGGCCATCAAATTGTTTGATGCCGGGCAGGCGGTCGGCGCGCCACGGGTCTGGAAGGGAAAACAGGACACGCTGAAGCTGGGCAGCGCTCAGGCGATCGTGACGGTGGTTCCAGCGGGCGCCGCCGCAAGACTGAAAACCCTGGTGATTCGGCCGGACCCGCTGCTTGCTCCGATTGCCAAAGGACAAACAGTTGGGCGTCTGCAGGTGCTGCTGGATAACCAGAAATGGGCCGAATGGCCGCTGATTGCGTTGGAACCCGCCGAGGAGGCGGGTGTCATCGGCCGGGTCTGGGATGCCTTGCGTCTGTGGATCAAGTAGGCCGTCGCGCGGGCGCTCCGGCTGCGAGCTGCCGAGGGTGGCAAAGGTTCCGCCAGCCAACCTCCCAAGGCGCGCCCGACTCCACTTTCGGGCTCGTTCCTGGCTCCGCGCGGCACGCCGATCATTGTGTTGGCAGCGCACTTCGGCTACACTAGAAAGCTTTTCCGCGTTCTGCGCGGGATGATCGAATTGTTTGTTGGGCGTCGCCAGACGCCGGGTCACAGGAGGCCTAAGTGCCAACGATTAGTCAACTAGTGCGCCATGGCAGGGAAGTCGAGCGAGTCAAGTCGAAAAGCCCGGCCATGCAAAACTCGCCGCAGCGTCGAGGCGTTTGCACACGCGTCTACACGACGACGCCAAAGAAACCCAATTCGGCCTTGCGCAAGGTCGCCAAGGTGCGCTTGACCAATGGTTTCGAGGTGATTTCCTACATTGGCGGCGAGGGCCATAACCTGCAGGAGCACTCGGTGGTGCTGGTCCGCGGCGGACGGGTCAAGGACCTGCCAGGCGTGCGTTACCACATCGTTCGCGGTTCGCTTGACCTGCAGGGCGTGAAAGATCGCAAGCAGTCGCGCTCCAAGTATGGGGCCAAGCGGCCGAAGAAGGCCTGAAGATCCCGGGTCGGAGTGACCCGGGGTGACAGGAATGCCGGTTCGCCTTGGGCGAGGCAAGCCGGCTCGATGATCCAAGCGCAATGGTTGCGCCGATCAAGTAAGTGGGTGTCTTGATGGCACCCGAGGCGGGTCGAATGATCTGTCAACTGAAGCAAAGAGGAAGAAAATGCCACGTCGTCGCGAAATACCCAAACGGGAAATCCTGCCGGATCCGAAGTACGGCAATATTGAGCTGGCCAAGTTCATGAACGTGATCATGCAGGGCGGCAAGAAGGCAGTTGCCGAACGCATCATCTACGGGGCGCTTGAGCAGATCGAGAAAAGAAACCCAGGCAAAGACCCGGTGGAGGCGTTTACCGTCGCCATCAACAACGTCAAGCCGATGGTGGAAGTTAAAGCGCGCCGCGTCGGCGGCGCCAACTACCAGGTGCCGGTTGAAGTGCGTCCTATCCGACGCCTGGCTCTTTCGATGCGCTGGATCAAGGAAGCGGCCAAGAAGCGCGGCGAGAAGTCGATGGCCTTGCGCCTGGCCAACGAACTGATGGAAGCCACCGAAGGCCGGGGTGGCGCGATGAAGAAGCGCGACGAAGTGCACCGCATGGCAGAGGCCAACAAGGCCTTCTCGCACTTCCGCTTCTAAAGGCTGGAGGCCATTCAGGCCTGGCGTTCCATTGCGCTGACGGGCTGCGCCGCCGTTTTTGGACGGCAGCAAGGCGGCTCCGTTTGGCAATGCCCGTCATGCCTTCTGGCAAGGATGGAAAGCCTTCATGAATGGCTGACAGAAATTATTGAGAAGGACTTTGTATGAGTCGCAAGACCCCCATTGAGCGCTACCGGAACATCGGGATATCGGCGCATATTGACGCTGGCAAGACGACAACCACTGAGCGTGTCTTGTTCTATACCGGCGTCAATCACAAGATGGGCGAAGTTCACGATGGCGCGGCGACGATGGACTGGATGGAGCAGGAGCAGGAGCGGGGCATCACCATCACCTCGGCGGCGACCACCTGCTTTTGGCGTGGCATGGGTGAGACGTTCGAAGAGCATCGGATCAACATCATCGACACGCCCGGGCACGTGGACTTCACCATTGAGGTCGAGCGTTCCATGCGCGTTCTTGACGGCGCCTGCATGGTCTATTGCGCGGTGGGCGGGGTGCAGCCGCAGTCGGAGACGGTTTGGCGGCAGGCCAACAAGTACCGGGTGCCGCGGCTTGCTTTTGTCAACAAGATGGATCGCACCGGCGCCAGCTTTTTCAAGGTCCTGGACCAGATGCGATTGCGGCTGAAGGCCAATCCGGTCGCTCTGCAGATCCCGATCGGCGCCGAGGACAAGTTCCAGGGCGTGGTCGACCTGGTAAAGATGAAAGCCATCATCTGGGACCAGGACAAGGGTGTGACTTTTACCTACGGCGAGATCCCGGCCGAACTGATGGACAAGGCGGTTGAGTACCACGAGAAACTGGTTGAAGCAGCGGCCGAGGCGAGCGAGGAGTTGATGAACAAGTACCTCGAAGGAGAGACGCTGACTCAGGCTGAAATCAAGGCTGCGGTGCGCCAGCGCACGATTGCGGGCGAGATTCAGCCCGCCTTGTGCGGCTCGGCGTTCAAGAACAAGGGCGTTCAGGCCATGCTTGACGCTGTGATCGATTACCTGCCGTCGCCGGCGGATATCCCGGCGGTTCGCGGTTTGGACGATGACGAGAAGATGACCGACCGCAAGCCGTCGGACGACGAAAAGTTCTCGGCACTGGCGTTCAAACTCATGACCGATCCCTTTGTCGGCCAGCTGACCTTCATCCGCGTCTATTCGGGTGTGCTCAAGTCAGGCGACTCGGTTTACAACCCGGTCAGGGGCAAGAAGGAGCGCATTGGACGAATCGTCCAGATGCACGCCAATGCACGTCTGCCGATCGATGAAGTGCGTGCCGGAGACATCGCGGCCTGCATTGGGCTGAAGGAAGTCGTGACCGGCGAAACTCTGTGCGACCCGAATGCGCTGATCACACTGGAGCGGATGGTGTTTCCCGAGCCAGTGATCGCGCAGGCGGTGGAGCCCAAGACCAAAGTCGATCAGGAAAAGATGGGAATTGCCCTGTCGCGCCTGGCGCAGGAAGACCCGTCGTTTCGGGTCAAGACGGATGAAGAGTCCGGACAGACCATCATTGCCGGGATGGGTGAACTGCACCTTGAGATCATCGTTGACCGCATGAGGCGGGAATTCGGTGTCGAAGCCAATGTGGGCAAGCCGCAGGTCGCCTACCGGGAAACGATACGCAAGACGATCGACGAGGCGGAAGGCAAGTTTGTGCGTCAGTCCGGTGGCAAGGGCCAGTACGGGCATGTGGTATTCAAGATTGAACCGAACGGAGCGGGCAAGGGGTTTGAATTCGTCGACGCGATCAAGGGCGGCGCGGTGCCGCGCGAATACATCCCCGCGGTACAGAAAGGCGTGATCGAGGCCCTGACGACCGGTGTTCTTGCGGGCTATCCGGTGGTGGACGTGAAGGTGACTTTGCACTTTGGTTCCTACCATGAAGTCGATTCGTCCGAAATGGCGTTCAAGATGGCCGCCATATTCGGTTTCAAGGATGGCTGTCGCAAGGCCCATCCGGTCATTCTCGAGCCGATGATGGCG
>JBCKPE010000048.1:0-16289 GCA_038901875.1 Burkholderiaceae bacterium | reverse complement strand
GTCTGGAAGAATCGCAAGACGGTCACGTACCGTTACCACCCCATTGGCGGCAAGCCGATCAATCTTGGTCAGGAAAAGCAGGCCGCGATACGTCGCGTGCTGGACATGAACGACGAGTCGCCAGAACGGGGAACGGTCGAAGGATTGTGGACGCTGTACCAGGATTCGCCGGAATGGAAGCGCCTCGCCGCGAACAGCCAGGCCGACTACAAGCAATGCGCCAAGGAACTGCTGAAGGTTTTCGGCAAGAACAGCCCCGCTGCAATCTTGCCGTCACATTGCGCCCGCTATCTGCGGGTCGAGCGGGCCGCTGCGCCGATCCGTGCCAATCGGGAAATGGCTCTGCTGTCCAACCTCATGAATCTTGCCGTCGAGCGTGGCGACATCGTTGCCAATCCGTGCAAGCAAACCCGGCGCAACTTCGAAGCCCCAAGGGACTACACCCCCGATCCCACTGCGCTGGCACCATTCCTCAAATGGGCGCATGCCCGGCCCGGCCAAGCCAAGATCATCGCCAGCATGGCGGAATTCGCTTCGCTGACCGGTAGTCGTCGCGTCGAGTTCCTGCGCCTTCACTGGCCCCAGGTCGGCAAGGATGTGGTGCGGCTGGTGCGGGCCAAGCAGCGCAAGCGCCAGGTGGTCGAATCCCTGACCATCAGCCCCGCGCTGGATGCCCTGCTGTCCAAACTGCGCGCCACGGCCTCAAATCCGACCCTTGGCGCTGTTTTTCCGAACAAGCACGGCATCCATACACCGACCAGGGGTTCAAGGCTGTATGGGGCCGTCTGGTGAATCTGGCCATCGAAAAGAAAGTGATCGAGCGCCGTTTCACTTTCCACGACCTGCGCGCCTACTTCGTCACCCAGTACAAGGCCGAGACCGGTTTGCTGCCCGATCTGCACGCGAATCCAGGCACGACGGCGCGGGTCTATGACCGCACAAAAGAGGTCAAGCGGCGGTCCATTTGAAGCGTTCCATTTCCCATATGGGAAATTTCGGCTATATGCGCATCCAGTCTTTCAGACTGGACCCCGCATGTTTATTGGGGTGGCTGATGGGACTCGAACCCACGACGACCAGAATCACAATCTGGGACTCTACCAACTGAGCTACAGCCACCGCAGAGACGAAATTATAGCGGTCCGACTACTGAGTCGAAGCGCCGGACGCGAGGTCGGCCGATGGCTTGGTCACGGTAATTTGCGCCTTGAACCGCTCCTTCAGCAGGTTGTACTGGGCCAGTCCCTCGGCCGCGCTCCACCAGTCGCTGTACTGGTTGCGATCCTGTTGCACGCGATCCGCCGCCAGCGCGGCCCTGGGCACAATCTTGTTGACTCTTGCAAGCGCGTAGCCGCGCTCACCCAGGTCCACGCCGACCCAGGCCGGGGCGTTCGACAGATCGACGCGCAGAACTGCCGCAACAAGTTCCGCCGGTTGCTGTTGTTGTTCGTCGCGCGACACCATGATCGCGGCAGGCAGGACGGCAGAGGCCGGATTGGCTTTCCATGCAGTCAGCTTTCCCTCGCCCTCCTTCTTCGCCAACTCGGCCGCGCGCACGACTGTAAGCCGCTCCCGCACCCGATCACGGACTTCGGCCAGCGGCAGGGTTCGCGCCGGCGAATAGCTGGTGATGCGACCGGAGACCATTTGGTTCGAGCCAATCTCAATGGCCTCGGTGTTGCGCTTCTTTTCAGTAGCGTCAGGCGAAAAGATGGCCTTAACAAACTTGGCGTTGGCCAGCGCCCCTTTGGCGCCGGCTACAGGGTTGCGCCCGACCAGTGTCGCCGTGGAAATTTGCAGCTTGAGCTTGTCGGCCACGGGCTTCAAGCTGTCGGACTGCTCGTAGACGGTGTTCGTGAATGTGTCTGCCGCCTCGGCATACTTGCGCTGGGCCTGTTGTGCCCTCAGCGTGGCTTCGATTTCAGGCCTTGCCTCGGCAAAACTAGGTTGCTTGGGCGCGCGAACATCGGTCAGCCGGATGATGTGGTAGCCGAACTCGGATTCAACCAGTTCGCTGATATCCCCTTTCTTCATGGAGAACACCGCGTCCTCGAAGGGCTTGACCATCGCCCCCTTGGAGAAAAAGTCCAGATCGCCGCCGGAAGCGGCCGACCCGGAGTCCTGTGAGTGCTTCTTTGCCAGCTCGGCAAAGCCGTCGGGGGATTTCCTGAGTTGTGCCAACAGGTCAGCCGCCAGCGTCTTGGCTTTCTGGCGGTCGCCTTCGGCCGCCGTCTTCGGCGCATTGATCAGGATGTGGCTTGCGCGCCGCTCTTCCTTGCCTGCCATCTGCGCTGCGTTTTGCTCAAAGTAGGTCTTGACGTCGGCCTCATTCAGAACCACACCCTTCTGCAGCGCAGCCAGATCCAGCGTGACATATTCGATCGCGGCCTGCTCCGGCGACTGGAACAGCGACGGGTTGGCCTTGTAATAGGTTTCCAGATCCGCGTCACTCAAAGTCACGCGAGCCGCAAAGTCGGCCCGTTCGAACAGCACCACCTGGACTTCGCGCTTCTGGAAAAACGCATGCAACGCCGCGTCGGCCACGCTCGGCGCCACCGTGGCCGAGTTCGTGACCGACCCAATCAGCTGCCGGGTCGAGAGCTCGTTGCGCATGCGGCTTTCGAACATTTCCGGGGTCATGCCCTGACTGCTCAGGAGTTGACGGTAACGCTCGACGTCCAGCGAGCCATCGGGCTGGCGCAAAGCGGCGATGGTCGGATTCTCCTGCAGCTCGCGCGCCAGGCGCGCGTCGCTGGTGAAGACGCGTGACTTGTCCGCGGCAAACTGCAGCACGCGCTGTTGCACCAGGCGCTCCAGCGTGGCGTAGCGCGCTTGCGGCGAGTCGAACAGCGCCGGATCGAGCGTCGGCATCGAGGCCCGGATGCGATCAACCTCCTGACGGTGCGCCGCGTCCCATTCGGCCTGGGTGATGTCCTGGCCGCCGACCTTGGCAACGGTCTCGTCGGCGGCGTTGAAGCGCATGTAACCCTCCATGCCAAACAGCACAAAGGACGGAATGATGAGCAGGAACAAAAAGGCCATCATGATCTTGGTGTGCTTGCGTACGAAGTCAAACATGCGCGAACTTTCTTTGACAGAAATGACAAAAGGCGAACAGTTCGTTCGCCTCTCTATCGGTGGTGGGTGCTGACGGGTTCGAACCGCCGACCTACGCCTTGTAAGGGCCAACTCTGCACTTACGAAAACCAGCGGAATTACTGTGTTTCACTCGGGAACCTTGGACCCTCTTTGTGCTATTGCGTGCCGTTAAGTGCCAGTGTGGGATAAAATTTGCACTTACAGAGCACTTACGCTTCACCGAAAGGGTACGCAATGGCAGATCAAGAATCGCGCTCAAGTATAGCCAAGGCGGCAGTGTCCAAAGACCGCCCGGAAAAGCCCTACGAGGTCCGCGCCGCCCGGCCGGCAGGTCTCTTGCTACGGGTCCAGCCGAGCGGCAGCAGAACCTTTTACGTGCAACTCGGGCGAGCGCATCGGGTCCGAATCGGCCCGGCCGGGGTCTACACGTTCAAGCAGGCGGTGGAGCGCGCCCATACCATCCTGAAGGATCCCAGCGCCGCCGCCGGGCCGCGCCAAGGCAGCGCCCTGTCCGAGTACATCGACGAGCACTACAACGACCATGCGATTGCCATGCTCAAGAACGGCGAGAGGTCCGTAGCCCGCGTCAAGGCAATCTGGAACGCCCTGCTGAGCAAGCGCATGACCGCGATCACCGCCAGTGACGTGGACAAGCTGCGCACCAAACGCTTGCTGGCCGGGGTTAAGCCCGCGACAGTCAACCGCGACATTGCGGCGCTGTCCGGCGTGCTCGCGCACTGGTGCAAGAACACCAAGGGTGCAGTGCATCCGCTGGCCGACTTGGAGGCGCTCGATGTGGCCGACGACGAACGCATCCGCTACCTGACGCCTGACGAATCCAGGCGCCTGCGCGCCGCGCTCAAGGCCCGCGACGACGAGGCCCGCACAGGGCGCACCAACGCCAACAAGTGGCGGGCCGAACGCGAGTACGAGCTGATGCCGGCGATCGGCACCTACAGCGACCACATCACGCCGATGGTGCTGCTGTCGCTGAACACGGGCCTGCGCCAAGGCGAGCTTTTTTCGCTGTCCTGGTCATCGGTGGACCTGCAGCTGAAAACCATCACTATCTTGGCATCGCACAGCAAGGGCAACAACACGCGCCACATACCGCTGAACGCCGAGGCCCTGGCCGTCCTGCAGGCGATCAAGCCCGAAGTGGCGACCGGCCTGGTGTTCAAGTCGCCAGTGACCGGCAAGCGATTCGACAACGTGAAAAAGGCGTGGGCAGAAGTCACCAAGGCCGCCGAAGTGCCGGACCTTCGTTGGCACGACATGCGCCACGACTTTGCCTCGCAACTGGTCATGCGCGGCGTCCCGTTGTACACCGTGCAAAAGCTACTGGGACACTCCAATCCGCGGATGACGCAGCGTTACGCTCGACTCGCGCCGCAAAAACTCGCGGAGGCTGTCAGTCTTCTGCTATCGCAGTGAGATTGACAAAGAGCATCACATATTCTTGAATTTGATCGTTTGCAGAGTCGCCTCCGAAGCTCGCGCCGTTTCATCTGCAACAACGTCCATGAAGTGCGTGCTGTTTCTGAGAATCGCTCAGATGCGAGCTCGCGACATTCGACTCCGGGGACTCTCAATATCGCAGCGGCGCGATGAACGCCGGGGACCTGGATTTCGCTAGCAACGCAAACTTGATCGAGGTGTAGAAATGCGCGAATACTTTCGAACCGACTTTGAGATCATCCTGAAAGAATGTTTCAGCGAGCATGATCTCCACCCATCCGGCGGCATCGCAAGTTTTCTGCGAATTTCCGATGAAGGCGTGTTCTACGATGATCGCCTGATTCCGGGGGAACTTCGATGGAAACCCGCTTACGAACTGGACGGGCCAACCAGACGGCGATCGAGCGGACCTGCTTTGCCCTTTCCTTTCTCTTCTGCCGAATTAGCAGCATTCATGTTGGGCGGATGGGGATTCTTCATTCAGGACGCTTTGGGGGCGTGGGACGTTGGACCAAGTGTTAGGGTCGATTTGCGCTGGTCTGGTGAATCACGGGACGCGGGCGAAGCGCTGAATGAAGCCTACAGGGCACTTGCCGCGGCCGCGAAGGCGATCACGATAAAGCCGATGGTCACGCTGCAGGGAAAAGCCATGCAGTTGGCGGACCTCATTGAAGCCGAGAATGAAGTTGCCAACAACTTTGAGGAAAACCCCGCTAGTCCGCCTCCGGAAAACGATGACAAGCGCCCCAAGGGGGTATTCGATCACGATATCTCGAATGAGGAAGCGAGTAATCGTCGTCGGATTGCCAAGAAATCCACGACAAAGATGCGACGCCGGTTCAGACGTCTTGATGCGACGGTTCGAGCGAACTATACGGCTTGGCGCAAAGCGATGGTGTGTCAGCTTCTTGCGCCAGTTGCCGTGGGAAGAATGGACGAGATTCCTGCGCCGAGTCCAGCTTTGACCAAGGGACGGTCGGGCGATCTAGTTGATACCGCAATCCTCGCTGTGCAGGAGCAATGCAAGGACCCATGGGATGCGAATGAAATTTGGCTTGGGTTGACGGATATGGCAGCAGCAAAGCAGCGGCCATTTCTTGGAATCATCGAATCCGGACTGCAGTGGAGAGTCGCGGACGAGATTCCGCCCGTCCTCACCATGAAAAAGCTGCGTCAACGGTTAGCGCACAAAGCGAAGAGATTGAAGCAAAGGAGCACGAATAGCCGCCAAGCCAAGGGGAGTGGAGCGGACTAGAGCGGATACGGACGAATATGAACGGAACAAGTCGGACAAGTATTCCCGGATCTATGTTCGCTAGTTAAGGTCACTGCACCCAATTGCGAAAAGGGGCGTGCAGGCCACAAGCGGAAATTGTTCCCGCTGCATGCCCCTCCGGAAAGGCAGTGCAGCATGGAAACTCAAGAAATCAGGCCGCTTGTGCGCTCACCCGAAGGCACGTCGAAGCGGCTTGGAATCAGCGTCCGCGCGGTCTATACATTGATCGCCAGCGGTGAACTGCGCAGCATCAAGCTCGGCAAACGTCGGCTGATTCCCGACGAGGAGTGTGCTGCCCTGGTCAAACGCAAGATGGCCTTGTCAGCATGAGCGCCGGCAAAGTAATCGACGCGGTGGCGCCGAAAGCCATATCAGCGGAAGCCGTCAAGAGGGGGCCGCCAGCTATCGTCGTTAGCTCATTGTCCAAACGCCTGCCGCATTGGGAATCGCCTACTCGACTTGCAGGCGCGAATCATCCCGACGCTTCGACCAGCACGGGATCTCCAACATGTTCGAACGTCTCGCTACATGCGGAGCGTTCGTGCTCCCTGGTCCCGGGGCAGCTCAAACAGCACCCGCTGTGCGCTGCCTTTCCCACCATGTCAGCCGACGACTTCCAGTCGCTCATGGATGACATGGAGGCCCACGGCCAACGTGAGCCGATCATGCTCTTTGAGGGCATGGTTCTGGATGGCTGGCACCGCTACCGTGCCTGCATCGAGTTGGGCATGAAGCCGACGCAGTTCAATTTCAACGAGGAAGACGACCCGGTTTCGTTTGTCATCAGCCACAACCTGCATCGGCGCCACCTGACGGCATCACAAAGAGCGGCGGCTGTTGTGTCCTGTTCCAAGTGGGCGCCAAGTGGCCGGCCAAAAAAGGTAGAAACAGTTTCTACCTTTTCCAAAAACAAGGATTTGGCGAAAGCTGCAGGGACCACAACGCGCACGATTACAGACGCAAAAACGGCGCAGTCGGCGGGCCTATCGGATGTGGTGCGCGACGGCGGGATGACTGCCAATCAGGCCGCCAATGTCGCCAAAGGCAAGACCGGCAAGCCACGCAAGCCACGCGCGAAGCCAAAGGCGACGGCGCCAGAACCCGAACCCGAGTTCACCGGCCCGGAGGCTGATGAGCTTGCAGCCAACGAATCAGCAGCGCGCGCCGATATGGAGGCGCTGCAAAAGCTGCTCGACTCCGACGACAAGCTGGCAACAGCGTATGCGGAGATCAAGCGCCTGAACGCTGAATTGGCGGTGGTGAAGGTCGCTCGTAATGGGTATATGAACCAGTGCAACGAGTTGATCAAGAGCGTCAAGTCGCTGCAACGCAAGTTGGACAAGGCGACGGCATGACTGAAACGATGCTGCGTCTGTTCGAGGAAGTGCCGAACTACGCGAGCACGAGCTTTCCGACCGCACGTCCGTTTCAGGACACGGCACACGAGGCGCTGCGCCTGGGCTTCAAGCAGGGGCACAAGAACCAGATGCTCATGGCGCCTACCGGCTCGGGCAAGACCTACCTGGGTTTGCGCATCGCGCATGAGGCACTGGTGAAGGGCCGCAAAGCGATATTCGTGTGCGACCGCAACGCCCTGATCAACCAGACCAGCGCGACGGCGGACGGATACGGACTCGCTGCACACGGAATCGTTCAAGCAGAGCACTGGAGGCGGAACAAGAACATGCCGTTTCAAATTGCCAGCGTGCAGACGCTTGCCAGACGTGACTACTGGCCAGGTGCTGACGTGATCATCGTGGATGAGGCGCACACGCAGCACAAGGCTTGGACCGAGTACATCATGCGCACGCCGGCGGCCGTCATCGGTCTGTCGGCAACGCCGTTTTCTCCTGGCCTTGGCAAGCTGTTCACGAATCTGGTGAATGCCACCACGATGCACGACCTGATTGAATCCGGTGTGCTGGTGCCGATGCGGGTTTTTACCTGCACCAAAGCCAACATGGACGGCGCAGCGACCGCTGGTGGAGAGTGGACCGATGCGGCAGCCGAAGAGCGTGGTATGCAGATCATTGGCGATGTGGTGTCTGAATGGATCAAGTTCAGCAGCCAGCGCAAGACCATCGTTTTCGGGTCCACGATCAAGCATTGCGAGGAACTGTGCCGGCAATTCATCAATGCCGGCGTCATGGCGGCTACGTTTACCAGTGACACGAATCCCACCGAGCGGGAAATTCTGCTCAAGGAATATCGCAAGGTCGATACCACCTTGCGTGTATTGATTTCTGTCGAAGCTCTGGCCAAGGGGTTCGACGTGCCAGATGTTGGATGCGTGGTCGATTGCCGACCGCTTCGCAAGTCGCTATCGACCGCAATTCAGATGTGGGGCAGGGGCCTACGGTCTTCGCCAGACACTGGCAAGACCGACTGTCACTTGCTGGACCACAGCGGCAACATCATCCGATTCCTGGATGACTTCACGAATGTGTTCTTCAACGGCCTGAACGCCCTGGACATGGGCGAGAAGCTGGACAAGAAGATCAGGCGAGATGAGGACAAGGAAGCCAAGGGCTGCCCGTCCTGCGGCTACCAGCCATTCGCCAGGCGCTGCATGTCCTGCGGGTTTGAGATGCAATCGCCTGCCCTGGTCGAGCACGCGCCCGGTGAAATGCGCGAGGTCATGCTGGGAAAGAAAAAGCTGGCAGACGACCACCGGCACCTTTGGGAACAGGTGTGCAGCTACGCCAGGGCACACAGCCGGCCCGAGAAGCAAAGCGGGCGGGCCTGGCACCTGTACCAGAAGATCACGGGCACAGCGCCGCCCAAGTCGTGGCGATTTGAGGACACAACCAACGCCGTGATCACGCGCAACGTGAAAAACAAAATCACATCGATGAATGTGGCCTACGTCAAGGGGCGGGCTAAAGCCGAGGCGGGGACGACCGCATGACCTCGTTCATCGACTTCGCTCGCGTCCACGGCGTGATCATTAAAGACCTCTACCCGGTGGAGCGAATCCAACGCTGCGCCACAGTGGACAAGCCGGGGCACAAAAACGGGGCCTGGTTCTGGGATGGTGTACGCGGGTTTGTGTTCGACTGGGCTGGAGAGGCCAAGGCGCAATGGTTCAACGATCCCAAGGTGAACGAATGGACGCCGGCCGAGAAACGCGCCTGGGCGGTGCGTCGGCAGACTGAACGGCAGAGTCAGGAGCGCGGGTACGAGAACGCAGCATTGCGCGCTGACGTGATGTTGCGCAGCGCCAAGCCTGGGTCGCACAACTACCTGGCGATGAAGGGCTTCCCAGATGAACGGGGATTCATTGCCGAGGACGGCTCGCTGTTGATTCCGATGCGCAGCCGGGACGGCGAATTGCAGGGCCTGCAGGTGATTCGCTGGATTGAAGCGGATCGCACCTACGAGAAAAAAATGCTACCCGGTATGCGGGCCAAAGGTGCCGTGTTTCGCCTTGGCCCTAAAACCACACCAGAGGCGTTTTTATGCGAGGGCTATGCCACAGGCCTATCCATCCTTGCCGCGCTGCGCAGCGTCGGATTGCGGGCCTCTGTGCTGGTGTGTTTCAGCGCTTCCAACATGGCGCATGTCGCACCGATGGTCAAGGGGCGGTGTTTCGTGTTTGCGGACAACGACAAGTCCGGTGCGGGCGAGGACGTGGCCAGAAAAACCGGCCTGCCTTATTGCATGGCGCCAGAGGTCGGGATGGATGCGAACGACCTGCACCAGAAGGCCGGATTGATGGCCGTGGCCGGTCTGCTGATGCAGGTGCGCAGACGGGAGGCTGAAGTTAAAGAAGGGGCCGGCTGATGTTTGAAGTCGCTCCCCACGACGCAAACCAGGGGATCGCCAGTGACAGACATGCGTCTTTGCTCGATTCGGTCACTGGTCAAAGCGGAAGGATGAGCACTCAAACCGCGAGCGCGCCGAAGTCGATAGCGCGAGTAAGACCCAGGTTGCATGGGGATGTATCGACCAGCCGAAGGGCGCACCCAGCCCAAGGCGTTGCAGCGTAGTCCGACGAAGACAGTTGCGTACCGAGGCCCAAGCCCGCAACCGCGGGTAAGGGCCTCTGTTGCCCGAATCCTCGGAATCCAGTTGAAAGAGAGAAATGCAGGATGAGCAGCAGAAAGAGCAGGGTATTTATTCCTACGGGGAAAGGTGGAGCGATGAAGAAATCGAGCGGTTCCAGAAGCGGTACGAAAAGCTCAGACGGGGCAACGGGCTCAACGATGAGGAATCGGAACGATTGGCCGAGCGCATGTTGTTGCGCGACAGGCCATGAACTCAGGTGCTGCCCGGCACGAGCGCGGTAAAGCGGCTCAGGGCGTTGTGGTGGCCCAGGCTGACGATGACGGCTACACCCGCGAGTCAGCCGAGGAGTTCGATCATGTGGACTGAATATTCAGAAGGAAATCAGACATGACCTCAAAACGCAAAGCGCCAGCAACAGCATTCAAGCCGGGTACAAGTGGCAACCCACGGGGCAAGCCTGCTGGCACCCGAAGCAAGGCAACACGGCTATTGTTGGCACTGATGGAGGGTGACGCGGCGAACATCACAAAGGCCGTGATTACTGCCGCCAAAGAGGGTGACCTGATGGCCGCGAGAATCATTCTCGACCGGCTGATACCGCCTGCGAAAGAGCGCTCGATAACCCTGAACCTGCCGGACACCAAGACCGCCGAAGGTGCATCTGCGGCACAGAGCGCCGTTCTGCAAACTGCTGCCAGTGGCGACCTACTACATGGCGGATCTTCAACGTTATCGAGCATCTTGGAATCGAAGCGCCGGGCAACCTCGACGGGTGACCGCGGGACGGGCGAAAAGGTGTGAGTCAAGCGAAACCATTCGCCGGCGAGGGGGGGTAAATGGCTGAATTCCGGCGGACTGAGACCAACCGAGTCGATCCTCTATTCGATGCCGTTGCGACATCTTCTGCCCCCGGTAAGGGCTTGCCGCCCCTCCCAGCCCCCGGCACAGTGCTGGCATGGCAAAGCAACAACTGTTCGCGCAAGCGAGCCCAACGGCGAGGACTGCCTGATGGGCCGCCGCGCACCCGATAACAAGATCGACTGGGAGACCGTAGAGGTTTCCTACCGTCTCGGCGTGCAATCCATCCGGTCCATCGCTACAGAGCATGGATGCACGGATACAGCAGTCCGGCTCAAGGCCAAAGAGTACGGGTGGACGCGCGACCTGACCGCTAAGGTGAAGGCTGCAACTCATGAACTACTTCGCAGGGAGGAACTTCGCACTTCACTTCGCGCCAGCCCAAATGCGAAGGCCACGGAACGCGAACAGATCGAGATCAGCGCGCAAGTAAGGACAAATATCATTCTGGTGCACCGCAAGGACATCCCAGCGGCCCGTAGCCTGACGATGAAGATGTTTGAGGAACTCGGCCTGCAGACGGATGGTATCGAGCTACTGCGCGAGATTGGCGACATCATGCGCATCAAGAGCGAGTCTGGACAAGATAGGCTGAACGACTTGTACCGCAAGGTCATTGACTTGCCCGGTCGCGCTGGGACGCTCAAGACGCTGGCCGACTCGCTCAAGACACTGGTGGCCCTGGAGCGCGAGGCATTTAGCATCGACGACGGCGACGGCGACAACCCGAGCCAGAGGCAGAAGCGCGTGATCCTGGAATTTGTGGATGTTGATCCGAGATGATGGCCACTGACACCATCGACATCCTGGCTCAGTTCCCGGCCAAGATGCTGCCACTGTTCCGGCCCAAGCGGTACAAGGTGCTGTTTGGCGGGCGCGGCGGAGCCAAATCGTGGGGTGTTGCGCGTGCTCTTATCTCCATGGCGGCAGACCGGCCGCTGCGCATCCTGTGCGCCCGCGAAGTGCAGAAGTCCATGAAGGACTCTGTTCACCGGCTACTAAAAGACCAGATTACCGCATTGGACTTGGATAGCGAGTTCGAGGTGATCGACACCGAGATTCGCGGGTGCAATGGTTCCTTGTTCACCTTTGCCGGCCTGCATGATCATACGGTTGACTCCATTAAATCATTCGAGGGCGCCGACCGCGTGTGGTGCGAGGAGGCCCAATCGATCAGTAAAAAGAGCTGGAACACACTCATACCCACAATTCGCAAACAAGATTCTGAAATCTGGGTGACGATGAACCCGGACATGGACACGGACGACACGTACCAGCGTTTCATTGCCACCCCGAGCGAAGATACCTGGCTGTGCGAAGTCAACTGGCGCGACAACCCCTGGTTCCCGGAGGTGCTGCGCCAAGAGCGCGAAAAGGCCGAGCGAACCATGTTGCGCGTGGACTATGAGCACATCTGGGAGGGCAAGCCCAGGCGTGTAGCAGAGGGCGCCATCTATCGCTACGAGATCGAGGCGTTGTACTTGGACGCCCGCGTGCGCGATGTGCCATATGACCCACTGCTGCCTGTCCACACCGTATGGGATTTAGGCTGGAATGATGCGATGACCATCATCATGGTGCAGCGCGGGCCGACGGAGTTGCGCATCCTTGACTACATAGAGGACAGCAACCGCACGCTGGATTGGTACGTTGCCGAGTTGGATAAGCGACCGTACCGATGGGGGACCGATTACATCCCGCATGATGGCCGAACCAGAAACTTTCAGACAGGCAAGTCAACCGAGGAACTGTTACGCGGAATGCAGCGCAAGCCGTATGTTCTTGCCCAAACCAGTGTGGAAGAAGGCATCAAGGCTGCACGAGTGGCCTTCCCGCGCTGCTACTTCGACAAGCGCAAGACTGCCCGCCTTGTGGAGTGCCTAAAACGCTACCGCCGCGACAGCAACGTAAAGACCGGCGAGCCGACGAGCCCTCTGCACGACGAGTACAGCCACGGTGCTGATGCGTTCAGATACCTCGGCCAAGCCGTCGAGCGCATGGAATCCGAGTTTGCGTCGGTTTACTCAGTCCCACCGCCGCCCGACTGGCGCATGTAGGGACCCACATGGCAACTCAGTCACTCAGCCTTGAAACCATGTCGCACTCGGATCAACCCGAGGCCGCCGAAACCGTGTCTATGAAATGCTTGCGGAGTCGCTGACATCGTCGGCGCAATCGGCATTGAGCTGGGGGCCATGGCATCCTTGAGCTGGGCGGTGATGTTGCCAAGCGTGTCGGCCCGGCTGAACCGGATGTCGGGGTAGGTACGGGAGAATGCGCCGTCGCCGGTCGGCGTGCCAGCTTGGTCATTGATTTCCGGGCCAGTTTGCTGCAAACTACGTACCGCGCTGTTCTTGATGGCTTGAACCACGTTGGGCAATTGGAGCCCTCTCGTCGTAAGCCACTGAACGGCGCTACCTTTTTGGGCCGCGATGATCCTCTTGTCCCTGGCTTGCTGCTCGATCCACCCTATGGTCAATTCCGGGGTCGGCGCCAATACGTAGATGTCCGAAATCGACCGGTTGCGGACACCGGCTGCGGCTATGACCGAAATATAGCTTGACATGGTTTCGGACATACCCGATGATTCGGACTCCCTTTTCGTACATATCTAAGGAGTTCGATCATGTCAAGAGTATTTGCCTATTGCCGCGTCTCCACCAGCGAGCAGACCACGGAGAACCAGGCCCTGGAGATTGCTGCGGCCGGATTCAACGTGACCAAGCAGCGGACCATCGCGGAAACCATCTCAGGGTCCGTGGCAGCCCGTGAACGGCAGGGCTTCGATAGGTTGGTGAACAAGTTGGAAGGAGGCGACGTTCTGGTCGTCACCAAGCTGGACCGTCTGGGTCGCAACGCGATGGACGTACGGGTCACCGTTGAGGCCTTGGCGGGCATGGGGGTGCGCGTGCACTGCCTGGCCCTTGGCGGCGTCGATCTGACCAGTCCGGCGGGCAAGATGACCATGGGTGTAATCAATGCGGTAGCGGAGTTCGAGCGGGACCTACTGATCGAGAGGACTCAGGCAGGTTTGTCGCGGGCCAAAGCTGAAGGAAAGACACTTGGTAGGCGACGCAGCCTGGACGAGGAGCAGACGCGCAAGGTGCTGTCCCGGCTCGCCTCTGGCGAGGCCGTCGCGGCCTTGGCGCGTGCGTTCACCACCAGCAGGCAGACCATCATGCGGGTACGTGACGCTGCTGTTGCGGCGTAAGGTTGGCCGTACGCCACTGAATTCAGCTTTCCATCAGTCGTGGGTCAATTTCGCATCGGCGACGACACCCGAGAGCAGGCCATGCAGCGGATAGCCCGCCACTGCCACCGGCTCGCCCACCGCCACGCGCTGCGCCCGCAAGCTGGCGCTCGGGCCGGGGAGATTAACCCCCAAAGGCCAGGTCGCTGCGCGCATCGCTGCCGCGCACCTGGGCCGGCGTGCCGTTGACGTGTAGGCGGCTGCAGCCGTCAATCACATGGTGGTTGGTGACGATGGCACCGCGCGCCACGCGAAAGCCGCTGCCGCTGCTGTCGGCTTGGGCCGTCGCAGGGACCTGGCGGCTGGGGGCGGGGTTCGAGCCACCGGCGCGAGTGTGCTGGTGCTGCTGCTGTTTGCGCAGGCGCTGACCTTTGCGACGCATCACACGGTGTGCATTGCGCTGCTGTCGCATCACTTTCCCGACCGGCTGCGTGGCCGCGGGCAGGCGCTCTATGTGGTGGTCGCTTACGGCCTGCCGGGCGGCCTGGCCGGCGGCGTGCTCAATTCAGCCTATGGTCTGGTCAGTCTGTACTGGGCCTGTACTGTAGCCAGCCTGGTCGCGACGGGCTGCGCCTTCGCGGCCTGGCGTGTGCAGCGCGGCATGGATGCTGCTGCTGCTGGGCACTGAAGATCCGCGGGCTTATAAGCCATTTATGCGTCCAGCTATTGATAGGGTAGCGTTTGCGAAGCGTGTCGCAAGGCCCTTCAAGACGCCAACGCCGCCTTGAAGGGGTTGAAGCCGGTGATCTGCGCGGTGGCGGCCAGCACCAGCACACAGCCCGGCACCATGCCCCAGGTCACCGGCTCGCCCAGAAACAGCCCGCCCCAGGCGACACCGAACAGCGGGATCATGAAGGCCGCCGAGGTGACGGCGCTGGCCGGGATCTCACGCATCAGGCTCATGCTGATCCAGTACATGAAGCCCGAGGTGAGGATGCCCAGCACGGCCACAGCCACCAGTGCGCCGGTTGTGTAGTGGGCCGAGGGTGCGGCCGCGCCGGCCGGCAGCAGCAGGATCAGGGTGGCAGCCACATGCACCGCAGCCGAGGCCGGCAGCGGGGCGTGGGCCATGACCGCGCGTTTCATCAGGATGGCGCCAAAACCGTAAGCGGCCGCCGCGGCCGTGCAGGCCAGCGCGGCCAGCACCACCCGGGGGGTCACGGCCACCGGGCCGAGTTGCACCAGCAAGGCCACGCCGGCAAAACCGACAGCGCAGCCCAGCAGGCGCCGCGAGGTCAGTCGCTCCTCGCGCGCCAGCGCGGCGCCCAGCACGCCGAACAGCGGCGCGGTGGCATTGAGGACGGCGGAATAACCGGCGGGAATCACCAGCGCGGCCCAGCTGAACAGCACAAAGGGCGCAACCACGGTCAGCACGCTCAGCAGCGCCAGGCGCGGCCAGGCGGCGCGCGGCGGCCAGTTCTGACGCAGCGCGCGCATGAGCAGGGTCAGCACCAGCGCGGCCAGAATGCAGCGCACGCCGGCCAGCAGCCACGGGCCGAGGGCGGGGCTGGCGATGCGCAGCAGGGGAAAGGAGCCGCCCCAGAGGGTGGACAGGGCGATGAGCTGGAGGAAGTGTCGGGTGCGCATGAAGGGCTGTCGGGTGTTGGGATTGTCCGGGATTCGGGCTGAGCTTGTCGAAGCCGCCTCTTCGCTCGGCGGTCTGGGGCTTGCTGGCAAACGGCCACCGCTCCGCTCAACACACGGCTTTCTCCAGTCCTGGCTCTCCCGTCTCTTCTAGTCTTACTGTGTCACTTAACATGCGATGCTCCGAGCTCGGAGGCAGCACGGACATCGGGGAAGGTTACGGGCCAAGAGCGCTCCGATACGCAGTCGCAAGCTTGTGATCGAGGATGGGACGTGGCACTGCGCCCGGCAGACTTCCGCGAGTGTTTCCGCCGACGTAACCAGCGTCGCCGATTTTGACTGACCACCGAGCCACGACCGGCACCAACCCCGCGATTCCTGGGGCTGATTTTCGGCGGCTCTGGTCAGATGGGCATCGGCGACGACAAGCGGCGGACTTTTTGAGTTTTGGCTCGGTATTGGGTCGGGTAGAGGACTGAAAATCCTTGTGTCGGTGGTTCGATTCCGCCCCAGGCCACCAGATTAGAAAGCCCGTCCGTCGAAATGGGCTTTTTTGTTAGCGGAGCGGCTAGCGGAGCGCCGGCGGAGCGTCGGCGGAGCGGCCAGCGGAGCGTCGGCGGAGCGCTGGCGGCATAGGGCCTACGGGGTTCGGCCGGAAGTTCGGTGCACTGGCTCACGTCGATGTTCTTGAGTCGGCAAGCTTTCTTGAGGGAGAGAGGTAGAAGAATCCGTGGCACAGATGCCCCAGTTGCTGCG
>JBCKPE010000047.1:0-16558 GCA_038901875.1 Burkholderiaceae bacterium | reverse complement strand
CGCGTGGCCAGCGCCGAAAACGGCCTGGTCGCGCTGGAGATGCTGCGCGGCGAAGCGTTCGACCTGCTGCTGCTGGACATGGAGATGCCCGAGCTCGACGGATTTGCGGTGCTCGAACAGATGGCGCTGGAGCCTAAGTTGCGCGACCTGCCGGTGATCGTGACCAGTTCGCTCGAAGGCGTGTCGCACGTGGTGCGCTGCATTGAGCTTGGCGCCGACGATTACCTGCGCAAGCCGGTGAACCCGGTGCTGCTGAAAGCCCGCATCAATTCAAGCCTGGAAAAGAAACGCCTGCGCGACCAGCTGAAGGAAATGGTGCGCCGCTTCGCCACCTCGGAAGTGGCGGACGACCTGCAGCAGTCGGGTTTTGCGCTGGGCGGCCGGCGCGTGCAGGGCACGGTGATGTTCTGCGATATCCGGGGCTTCACCGCCATGGCGGAACAGCAGGAGCCGGAAGAGACGATCGAACTGCTTAACACCTACTACACGCTGATGTTCGACGCCATCAGCGGACATGGCGGCGTGGTGAATCAGATGATCGGCGACGGCCTGATGGCGATCTTCGGCGCGCCCATGCCGCTGGCCGACCCGGCGCTGGCGACGGTGCGCGCCGCATTGGACATGGTCGAGATGATCGAGCTGTTCAATCTGGAACGGGTCAGCATGGACAAGCAGCCGATTCGCATTGGCATCGGCATTGCGTCGGGCGAGATGATCGCCGGCTACACCGGCACACAAACCCGTGCCACCTACACCTGCGTCGGCGACACGGTGAACCTGGCCGCGCGGCTAGAGGCCCACACCAAGGTGGCGGCACGCACGATCCTGATCGACGGCGCCACACTGGCTGCACTGGGCGACCGGGTGCCGGTGGAGGCCATGGGGGAGGTGCAGTTCCAGGGCAAGGCGCAAACGGTGCCGGTGTTTGCCGTGAAGGCGCAGGCGCAGTGAGGAACGGCGCGCGGCCGACTTGGCGGGAGCACGAGTTTTCGGGCTGAGGTCAATCCACGCTGGCGGCCAAGTTCACGCCAATTGACGCAAAAGTGTTGCCGCCGGCGCAACCCGAATGCCCTCGGCGTTGACGTAATCGCGCGTTCCTGTCGCGCTGATTTGCCAGGCCTGCGCGTCGGCGAAACGCGCCTTCAGATACTTGAGCCCGGGTGAAACCGCGTCATCGCCGAGCTTGCATTCGACCAGCGCGATGGGGCTGGACCTTTCGGTGACGACGAAGTCGACCTCGCGCCCGTCGATGTCGCGAAAGTAGCGCAACTCCAATGACCGGCCCTCGGTGTCGATCTGGAACTCCACCAATTTAGCAAATGGCTGGCCACCAGATTTTCGAAACGGGCACCGGGGTTGGGCACGACCGACCAGTCGTAGTGGTAGTGCTTGCGCTCCTTCTTCACCGCGCGCAGCTTGGGCGCGCCGAACGGCGGCAGGCGAAAGATGGCGTACACGCGCTCCAGAATATCGGTCCAGCGCGCCACGGTCTGGTGCGAGACCTGCAAGTCTTCACGCAACGCATTGATCGACAGCGGGCTGCCGACGCGATCGGGCAAGGACAGCGCCAGCAGCTCCATCCGCCCCAGGTCGCTCACCGACTCGAGACTGGTGATCTCTTCGCGGATCAGCCGTTCGCGGTAGCCGAGTGCCCAGCGGCGCGCAAACCGCTCGCTACCCGACAAAAACGGCTCCGGAAAACCACCCAGCATCAGCAGGGCTGGTAGCGTGTCGGCACGCCCACCCAGTTCGGCAACGCTGAACGGATGCAGCCGCAGATGGAAGTAGCGCCCCTGCAGCGAATCGCCGCCGAAGCGGTACAGGTCCAACCGCGCCGAACCGGTGACCAGGATGCGCTTGCTGCGGCCATGTTCGTCGAACAGGCCTTTGAGAAAGTTGCGCCAGCCGCGGAACTTGTGAATTTCGTCGAAGAACCAGAAATCGCCCGCCGGCAATTGCTGCTTCAGGATCGCCTGACGGTGCCTGGCGATGTCGTAACTGAGGTCGCAATCCGGCCGTGGCAACAGCGAGCGCGCCAGCGAAGTCTTGCCAACCTGGCGCGGGCCGCCGATGAAAACCATCTTGCACGTCAGGTCGGCGGCCACGGTGGCGCGCAGGTAACGCTGCGCAGGCGCGGCGACCGTGAAATCGGGAACGTCAGGTTGAGACATCGGACAATTTCATGCCAACCCGAAATTACTCGCGAGTTTTTTCGGCTCAGTCCAAGCAAGCCCAGTGCTGCCAAACCGACTGGATTTCTCGCGGCCCATGCTGGATAGTCTGGATACAACATGACGGCCGACCCGGCGCAGGAATTTTTCTGCGAAGGGATCAGCGAGGACATCATCACCGATCTGTCAAAGATCGAGGGGATCGGGGTGATTGGCCGACAGTCGGCGTTTGCCTGCAAGGGCAAGGCGAATGACCTGCGCCGGGTTTGCCTTGAGCTCGGCGTGCGCTACGTGCTGGAAGGCAGCGTGCGCAAGGCAGGCACGCAGATCCGAGTGACAGCGCAACTGATCGAAAGCAGGCGCGAACCCTTTCGGCCAGGGCCGTCCCGCTGGACGATCAGAACGCGGGCGGTGATTGCGCCCAAGCGTTCGTGACCATGCTCGATGGGCGGCACGCCGAGGCCGGCGCCGAGGCACGACGCGCGCTGAGCTTGCGGCCGATGTGCGGCGGACCCAGGGCCGACTAATTAAATCCCTTTCCGCTGAGAACGTTGCGGGAAATTGTTTTACCGCGACTTGAATTGGCGGTCAGATTCCAATTAAATCAAAGCGCGTGGCGTGGTTCTGGCGAACGCGCGGAGTTCAAACAAATCGGCGTCAGTTCGCTTGAATTCAATCCAGATGACAGGGCTAGCAAAACACGGTTCCAGTCTTTCCCCTTTTCATCTAAATCAATTCAAATCAAATCCACCGCCTCGCGCAGCAGGTCTGCAGTCAAAGGCAAACCGCGCTTCTCGAATGCAGTAATCAACGCCTGCGCCGGCCATTCAGGATTGGTCCAACGGGCGCGCATTTTCTTGATGGCGCTCAGCGCGGGTATTTTCTGCAACTGCAGCTGGTTCATCAAAAATTCATCGGGGTGCTGCACTTCAATGCCATAGGGTTGCAGAATAGCCTGCGGAAAGTCTTTGGTGTTGAAGGTGACGATGGCGTCGGCATGGCCAACAATGGCGGCGGCCACGACATGCCGGTCGTCGTAAATCAAAGGGGTCAGGCTCGAATTATTCGTGAGGCTATCGCTTAAACCCCACCTCCCGCTGACTGCGAACCGCCAGCACAAACGCCGTGTCCATCGCCGCAACATACTGGTACAACGCCACGTAGCCACGCGAGGCGCGGCCAATCACCAGTTCGCGCTTGCCGCCTTTCACGGGCCGTCCGATTTGGGGGCTGTGGGTGAGTATCTGAATGGCGTCCAAAATCTCGCCGATGCGCTCGGGCGCAGAGCCGGGGTCATGTTGGGCGATGTACTTAAAGAAGCGATCGAAGTCATCAAAGACTTCCGGGGCGAGTTGGATGCGGGTCATACAGCGTAGGCGGCTGCGGGCTATTTGCTGAGCTTGCGGGCAGTGGGCTTGCGGGGGCGCTCGCCCTTGGCGCGCGCGGCCAGGTAGGCTTTTGCATCGTCCCAGGCCACGGTTTTGCCGGTGGTTCGGATGTTGGCCCAGCGCTCGTCGGCCAGGGCGCGGAAGGCGGCGTCCAGCTCCACTTGTTCCACCGTTTGGGCGAGAGCATCCACGATAAAGGCGTGGGCTGATTTACCCATTTGTTCGGCAGCGGCGGCTACGCGGGCTTTGAGGTCGTCTTCAATGCGGATGGTGGTGGTGGACATGATTGCTCCTGTGGGCTTGAATTTAATGTAGCACAAAAGTGCTATGCCTGTAGATCAAGCGCCCAGCCATCAGATTGGTCTGCTGGAGCACGAAGTATTGCGGCACAAAAAGTGTCGCGATAGCCGGAATCGGTGAATTGGGGGGTCAGATTCCAATTAAATCAAAGCGCGTGGCGTGGTTCTGGCGAACGCGCGGAGTTCAAACAAATCGGCGTCAGTTCGCTTGAATTCAATCCAGATGACAGGGCTAGCAAAACACGGTTCCAGTCTTTCCCCTTTTCATCTAAATCAATTCAAATCAAATCCACCGCCTCGCGCAGCAGGTCTGCAGTCAAAGGCAAACCGCGCTTCTCGAATGCAGTAATCAACGCCTGCGCCGGCCATTCAGGATTGGTCCAACGGGCGCGCATTTTCTTGATGGCGTCGGCATGGCCAACAATGGCGGCGGCCACGACATGCCGGTCGTCGGGGTCTGGCAACTCGATGCTGTTGACCAGTTTTTCGTAGTTCGTCACCAGGCAGTCGGGCACGCTGGCGTTCATCAACTCGACCACCACCGGTAGTCTGGCGGCCAATTCGGGCCTGTCTTTGGCCAGATTACGCATCCATTCGTCATGAATCGTCGCGCTCCACCGCGCATGGTAGAGGCCCTCCACGGCCAGGCTCAGCAAGGTGTCGCGGATCAATTGGGGATAGAGGACATTGGCATCAAGGATGGCGGTAAACCGTGACGAGCCCGCCAATTAAAACTTCAGACCCAGCTCTTCAGACAGCTTGGTCAGCTGCTGCAGGGCCTGTTCAGATTTTTGCTGCTGCTCAGCCTGGTAGCGGCGCAGCTCTTCAAATTCGATGCGGCGGTGGCGGTTGACCTTGCGGCATTTCAGGCGGTTCGCTTCGATTTCCTTGATGACGAAAGGGCGCGACACATTGAGGAAGTTGGCCGCTTCCTGCGTAGTCAGTTCATGCTTTTGCGGCACCAGCAGCATGGGTTCGCGCTTGGCCATCTGGCGCAGCACGTCGGCAAAGAAACGCAAGGCGCGAGGCGGGAGTTTCAGGACCGGGGTTTCGTGCCTGTGCTCGCCGTCCATGCCTACGTCCAGAATCACCTCGATGTGATCAGCATTGGAATGGTCGAGCGCGGCGACAAGGCATTGATGGGCAACGGCCGCCATTTCGGCTTCGGCTTCGCTGGCGGGGTCGAGTATTTCTTGTTCTTTCATGGGGATTTCCTTCCGGCTGGGTGCCACGGTCTGACGTGAGGCGAGTTTGCTGAAATAGTACCACTCAAACGCAATAAACGAAATGTTCGAAGTAAACGAATTTCAGAGCCAGCAGGTCGAGATGCGCGGCGCGGTTCTGGCGAACGCGTGGATGGAGGCAAGCCAATCGGCGCCAGTTCCGCTTGCATTCGACCCCAATGAGCGATTGGCCAACGCGACTTGAAGACTTCGCTACAAGTTTGATAGCTACTTGCGCCTGTATTCATTGCGCTAACGGGCTATTTGGCCGACCAATACTCGGTACTCCGTCCGCCACCCCACCCGCTTGATCTGCCGCCCGTTCACGGAATTGCGTCCTGCGCGCGCTGCGCCACGGCGGGTCGGGCCGGCACCATGATCGGCACGGGGTCTGGCATGTTGGGCAGAATTGGGAGTCAGATTCCCATTGAACGAACTTTTCACTTTTGCGGCTGGCCCGGACGCAGCCGTTCATGGACAACTTGGAACGCGACCGCTATTTCGACTTGTTGCGCCAGGCCGGCTTGCCGGATGGCGTCGGATTGCAGTGACGTTGTTTTGATGCTAACGTGCTAATTTGATGCGATTGCATCAAATTAGCTTGACTTCAGGAGTTTCCGGTGAGAACGACTCTAGCCCTGGCAGACGACGTGTTATTGATTGCGCGCCAATACGCGGCACGTGACCGCGTTTCCCTTGGCGAGGCGGTGTCACGCCTGGCGCGGCACGGGGCGCGAGCCCATATCCAGCAACCGACCACAGAAACCGTGCTCAAGAGTCGCTACTCGGTATTGCCGGCGCGCGACGAGATCATCACCACCGAGCATGTGCGCCGGTTGCTGGACGAAGAAGGGATTTGACGCGTGCGTCTGCTGCTGGACGTCAACGTATGGATAGCACTTTTTGACGATGCCCATATTCGCAATTCCGAGGCATTGTCAATGTTCCAACGGCCGGGGCTGGCGATTGCCACCTGTGCATTGACCGAGAACGGTGTGCTCCGAGTGCTGAACTTGCCGGGTTACGCCAAACGTGCGGCGCCGGGCTTCGAGTTGGTGCGGCAAAAGCTCGCATTGGCTTGTGGCGACGTGGACCACGAATTCTGGCCCTGTGATATCAGCCTGCGCGATGCCGCAGTGCTGAACTGGCCGCTCATCATGGGCCACAACCAGATCACCGACGCCTATCTGCTGGCTCTGGCCGTTCGCCACGGTGGCGCGCTCGCCACCTTCGATCACCGGGTTGCAGCCAGCGCCGTTCCAGGGGCTAACGGGCATTTGGTGTTGCTGTAGGAGCGCGTCGGCTACGGGTTGCCGAGGTAGTCGCGCTTGCCGATCTCCACGCCGTTGTGGCGCAGGATGTTGTAGGTGGTGGTCACGTGAAAATAAAAGTTCGGGGTCGCGTGGCCAAGCAAAAACTGCAGGCCTTTGTAATGGGTTTCCTTGTCGCCGCGCTTGACGACGATCGCCCGGTCTTCGCTGCCGTCGATCTGCCCCGCTGAAAAGGTCTGGACGAAGGCGATCGTCTTGGCAATGCGCGCCTTCAGTTCGCCCAAGGTCTTTTCGTTGTCCTCGAATACCGGAATGTCCACCCCGGCCAGCCGCGCCACGACGCCCTTGACCGTGTCGCAGGCGATCCGCACCTGCGTGGCCATCGGCAACATGTCCGGGTACAAGCGATAGTTCGTCAGGATCGCATCGTCGATCTTTTTCGCATCGACAAGGGCCTGCGCCTTGTCCAGGATATTCGACAAATTGCCGAGGATGTAGACGAAGCGCGGCACGCTCGCCTGATACATGGAGATGGTCATGAAAGGTCCTTGATATTCAATGCAGGGCCTGCATGTTAGCGGCTGCAGATAAAGCCGGCGCAGCGGGATGGATCAGGCCAACGCCGAAAACACCCGCCAGTCGCCCGGAATTCCCTTCAGCACGTGGCTTCCGTGCTCGGCAAAATTGAGGCCGGAGCCCGAGACCAGATCCTTCACCGTGCTTGACACCAGCACTTCGCCAGCGCCAGCCAGCGCCGCCACGCGAGCACTGATGTTGACGGCGATGCCGGTGATCTTGTCGCCCATGATTTCGCATTCGCCGGTGTGCAGGCCGGCACGCACCTGCAGACCGAGGGGTTGCAGCGCCGAGCCAATGGCTTGGGCGCAGCGCACGGCACGGGCCGGGCCGTCGAAGGTGGCAAAGAATCCGTCGCCGGCCGTGTCGATTTCTCGGCCGCGAAAACGCGCCAATTCACGCCGCACCGCCTGATGGTGCAACTGCAGCAGATCGCGCCAGCGCTGGTCACCAAGCTGCGCCGCGCGTTCGGTGGAGCCGACGATGTCGGTAAACATGATGGTCGCCAGCACCCGGTCCAGCTCGGGCTCGTGGCGCGAGCCGGTCAGAAATTCTTCCACCGCATCGACGATCAGATCCGCGTCCTCGCAAAACGGCAGGTGGTCCCGGCCCGGCAGCTCACGCAACGTGGCACCCGGAATGCGCTCGGCCATATACCGACTCAGCTCAACAGAAACAGTCTGGTCGCCCACGGCGTGCAGCAACAGCGTCGGCACGCGAACGCTTGGTAGCAAATGCCGCACGTCAATCTCGTAGTTCATGCGCAGCAACTCAACCGCGGCGGACGGGCTGGCGCCCTGGCGCAAGAATCGCGCCCACCATTGGCGGAACCTCTCATTGGTGGCCCGACTTGGCGCGCGCAACCCCAATCCCACCGGCCCGCCCCAATCCGTTTCACATTCCCGGATCAATCCGGCCAGGGCTTCGCGCGAGCGACCGGGATAACCCGGCTCTTTCTTTTGCGCGGGAAAACTCGCGATCATGACCAGCGAAGTGGCGCGCTGCGGGTAGGTTGCGGCAAACAGCAAACACATCGGGCCGCCCTCGGAATAGCCGAGCAGGGATGCGCGCTCGGAGCCGGCGGCGTCCATCACGGCCCGCACATCGTCCATCCGCACTTCCAGACTGGGCAGCTGGGTGGCGCGATCGGACAGACCGGTGCCGCGCTTGTCAAACAGGATCAGCCGCGAGAAAGACGCCAGCCGCTCGTGAAAGCGGGCGACCTCCGGCTCCTCCCAGAGCACCTCGACGTTGGAAATCCAGCCGGGAACCAGCACCAGATCGATCGGCCCGCTGCCCAGCACCTGGTAGGCAATGTTCACATCGCCGCTCTTGGCGTAACGGGTCTGGGGCGGCATGGCGGGTCTGCGAAAGAACCTGGAATCCGGTCAATCCCTTTGCACGACAAAACTGACCACGGTGGCGCAGGAGCCGCCGATGTTGAGGGTCTGCACGCGCTGCGCCGCTGCGATCTGGCTGTCGCCGGCCTGCCCTGTGACCTGGCGCGCCGCATCCCACACCATGCGCGCGCCGGTCGCGCCGACCGGGTGGCCACAGCCGATCAGCCCGCCGCTCATGTTGACCGGGCAGCGACCGCCCTCGAAGCGCACGGCGTGCAGCATGCCGTCGCCGTCAAACCAGCGGTAACAACCCGGCGCTTCAAAGCGCCGGTTCGGCCCGTTGCGCACATGCAGGCCATTGAGGTCGCGCGGAATCTCCCCCTCGACCTCGGTCAGGTCCAGCGTCCATTCCTGATCGACCGGCGCAAATCCGCCGTTCAGGACTGCAATGTCACTCACGCCCATCTTGTTTTCCTGGGGTATTCCAATCCAAGTTTGTCCATTTCACCAGATTCAGAGTAACTGATCGCGTTGCATCGGGCAAGGCCGGGTTCAGACTGCGGGCGGCGACGACAATCAGGCCATGCTCGAACCTACTGCGCAGGCAGCGCATCCCTATGCCGCACTGACGCCGGATCGGGTGCTGGATGCACTTGCCGGCGTCGGCCTGGTCGGGGATGGCCGCCTGCAGGCGCTCTCCAGTTACGAGAACCGGGTCTATCTGGTGCATCTCGATGAGCCGTTTGACGGACAGGGCGCAGTGGTCGTCAAGTTCTACCGGCCCGGACGCTGGAGCGACGCGCAGATTCTCGAAGAGCATCAGTTTGCCAGCGACTTGATGCAGGCCGAAGTACCGATGGTGGGCCCGATCAGCCTGTCGGGCAGCACGGTCAACCACCATGCCGGCTTTGCCTTTTCGGTCAGCCCGCGCCGTGGTGGCCGCGCGCCCGAGCTTGACGATCCGGACGTCCTTGAATGGATTGGCCGTTTTCTGGCACGTTTGCATACGGTCGGGGCGGGCGCGCCTTTTCTGTATCGCGAAGCGCTGGACCACGTCAGCTTCGGTCTCGAACCGCGCGACTGGCTGCTGGCGCAGCACACCATTCCGATGGACGTCTGCCCGGCCTGGACGACGGCCTGCAACGAGGCGCTCGCCATCGTCGAACGGGCCTTTGCCGCGGCCGGGTCAGCCGAGCGACCGATCGCAAGAATCCGCCTGCACGGCGACTGCCATCCCGGCAACATCCTCTGGACTCCGGCCGACATGCCGGCCACACAACAGGCCGCAGGCCCGCATTTCGTCGATCTGGACGACACGCGCAGCGGGCCCGCGGTGCAGGATTTGTGGATGCTGATCTCGGGCGATCGCGCGCAGCGCAGCCGGGCATTGGCCACGCTGGTTGACGGCTACGAGCAGTTCCGAGCATTCGACCGGCGCGAACTCGCCTTGATCGAGCCATTGCGCACGCTACGCATGATTCATTACAGCGCCTGGCTGGCCAAACGCTGGCAGGACCCGATCTTCCCGATCAACTTCCCCTGGTTCGGCAGCAGCGACTACTGGCAGGGCCAGTTGCACATGCTGGAAGAACAGATTGAGGCGATGCAGGAAGCGCCGCTGCAGGTGTAATCAGCGAACGGCTCCCCATATGGTCACCGCGCCGGCCACCGGGCGCGTGTTGTGCGCAATTGTCGTGCTCGGTTAGCAGATGGGGCTGTTCCTGCCGGCGGGTCAGGCGACGCTGCCGACTTATCCCCCCAATCCGACGCCAGTTTGAGAACCTCCGGAGAGGGTGCGCTGAAACTCACAATCCGAACATTGAGGCCGAAGCCAATAAATAAACTGAAGGCGCGGCTCATTGCTGCATCGATCCACGCATCATCATTGCCGAAAACGCCTCCTCCCAGGCGGGTAAGCAGGACAACGCTTGAACCCATGCGTTGTGCGTTCAGAACTGCAGCCCACATCGTGGCTTCGTATGCTGCCTCCAGAACCAAAGTGGCAAAGGCAGTCCAGCGCACCCGAGGCAGGTTGCCATAGGCAACTGGAAGTGCCGAACAGAATGCCTGGGATACGTACTGGGGATGGCCCACCGGTTGATCGGTTACCTCAACATTGCTGTGCAGACCGATACATAGAGTTTCCCGGATCGCATCCGTTTGTGTAGGACTCAATGTGGCGAGGTACGCAGAAATTGCGTCAAGCCCATCGCGGGTGCACATGGCGTAGCCATTGCGCATGGACCAAAGGGCATTAACTGGTTGTCCCAATGCGTCACTCAGCGTCTGGCCCAGATTGGCGAGGCCGTCGAACTGACGGATACTCGTTTGACCCTCCTCGCCATCGACGGTCGCGAAGTAGTTGCGGTAGATCGTGGCGGCGCCTGCGGCGATCGCGCAGGCCGGGCCCTGGGTCTTGTCGCATTGGTAGCGGGTGACACCATCCTCGGGCGTGACGGATGGCGATGTCATCTCCAGCAAATTGAACTGTGAGGCGACCTGGAACAGGGCGCCGGCATTTTCGACGACTCTATGCATCTCACGCACATCGCCCCTCACGACACCGACCCTCAAGCGTCCCGGCAGGCTTGCCCCCGCGTTGACGCGCTCGCGCAACCTCTGCAGCGATATGAGTTCGAGTTCACCGACGCCAAAGCTTCGACCATTCACCTTGGATTTCAACTTGCCATCAGTCACTTCGAGTCGTTGACGTGTTTGCGCATAGTCCAACTCTCGAAATCCGGTGAGGCGTTCGAACCAATCCATACGGGGACTTTCCGGTTGCGCGTTGTTCAAAATAGTTGACTCGGTCTTACCCACGTCTGCCGGCGTCAGACGGTCTGGCGGTGGCGAAGACGTAGGCTTCCTGCGCCCGGGTTTCAATGGCGTGCGGGCGAACTGCGCGAATTTGCTGAATGGCCCGCTGGGGCTCATAGCCGCGTTCCACAAGGATGCGCCCGGCAACAAGGCCGGTGCGGCCGAGTCCCCCCCGGCAATGAATCAGAACACGCTCCCCGGCGTCAAGGCGGCGGTGCAGGTCCTTTCCTGCCGTTTCCCATCGCTCTTCGAAATCGAGGTCGGGAACACTGACGTCCAAGATCGGCAGATGCAACCACACCATGCCCAGCCTGCACACCTCGCGCTCCAGATGCTCGACCGCCAACAGGCGAAATTCGTGATCCTCGATCAGGGTGACGACTGTGCTGGCACCCCAGACATGGATAGCTTCGAGATCGCTGCGCAAGTCGCGGTCCCAATCTCGCTCAAAATCCTTCTTGCCCGGGCATATCGTCAAACCAAGGTATCCCGCACTGGGTCCAACGGCGACTTGGGCGATCTGTAGTGGTGACGTGGAGCTGGTCCTTGAATTTCTCATTTTTCGCACCTCTGATGAATCTAGCGCAATGGGATGAATGAGCTATCGCGCAGGCAGCTCGAATCAATGCCTTGCGGTGCTTGGCATGGATTCTGCAAACGCAGTCCGGCCCCCAAACTCTTCCTGCAACAAGCTGTCCATGCCATCGACGACAGCACAGAACCGTTCATAGGCATGAGCAATGTGCGCGCCGACAAACGGCACGGCCGCAATGTCTGCGACACCGTAGATGATGCCGTTCTGAAAGACAAACCGCATGGCGATTGTGTTGACGTTGAAGTCGTTCAGCCGCTCAAAAAGGGCCGGGCTCTCGTCTACGTCACGCAGAATCGGCGAGTAAAAGCGCACATGGCTTGGATCGCCGATCAACCGGACAAACGTCAAAGCGCTGCCGTACCGTAGCCCGATGTCCCCGTCATCATCAAAAGCGAGATCGCTGATGCCCGTCATTTTCTTGATCGTGGCCAGCAGTTTTCTGGACAGTCCGGCCAGGCCGCGCGAGCTTGGCGCACGCTTCGCAACACGCAGCCACAGCTCCGGCAGTTCAATTTCGTTATTTTCAGCGTCATAGGCTGCATACTCCAGGCGTCCGGGGTGGGGCACGCGAATGACTTCGGTGAGCGTTCGTACCGTCAAGTTCGCCAGGTTCTCAAATTGCACGGGATGGCCGAACTCGCAGAAGAAGTTGGGCGACCCATCGGGATCCTTGTCCGGCGTCGATTCTGATGGAGCACCCGTTGGATCAAGCCAGCCGAGCTCAACCAGGGTCGCGATCTGTCTGGAATCGAGTTGCTCCTGTTTTGTCAGGTAGTTGTTGCTGGTCGTTTCAGCCCGCATGCCGAAAGCGCCTTGCGCGGCAAACTGCACAAATCGGTTGGAGTCCTTTAGAGACACCACCAGAAACTGGTCTTCTTTCAGTTTGGCCAGAACTTCCGCCAGTCTTTTTGCGAACGGAGGCCAGGCGACGGAAATGCGACTCGGCGGTACAACTTTGGCTGGTGATAGCTTGGTTTTCATGCTGACTCCCTTGAAATCAATGGTCTTGTAGATCCTTGCTTGCTGGGCTGCCCGTCGTCAACGCCCGCGCCAACTCCACCATCGCCCAGGTGTCCAGCTTGCAGTAGTCCAGCAGTTGCTGCGTCAATTGCTCCCGGCGCTCAGCCGGGCAGCCGGGTGTGACTGCCTCCTGGTACGCCGCTTGCGCCATGGTGCCGTCCTGCACGCCTTCCAGCGCGGCATAGCCAAGTGCGGGTACCAGCGCGGGCAACACCGCCTTGATCGAGAACGATCCTTTCATGTCCCGGTGGTAGTAATGCGCCCGCACCACCGGCAGCAGGTCCACCACGCGCTGCTCGATCTGCAGCAGGCGTGGCGCCAGGTCAGCGAACTGATCGGCCAGACGGTGAATGCAGCCGCGCTCGAAACCCGCGTTGTAGGCGACTATTGATCCCTTCGGCCCAATGCTTTCGAGCAGCGCCTCGGCGCAGGCACGGCTCGGGTCGGCGCCGCTCAGGTTCAGGAAACTCCGGTGCGTGATGGACCCGTCTCTTTGCATCTGGTGGCAAGAGAACTGGAACGGCACCTGCTCGAACGGCCGCGTACCCAGCCAGACCGGCACCGTGTATCCCATGGTCTCAAAGTCGAGGTAATGTCTGGGCCAATCCCAGTTCTTCATGGCGCGGGCCGCGCCGGCTGAATCCAGATAGGGCTCGCCGCTGACCGTGGCCTTGTGAATGCGTTGCAGCAAGGGGGCGGAGACGAGCTTGGCCGGCACCCGTTGCAGGTCCTCGTAGCCGTCAGCCAGCAGACGGCGGGCCAGTGCCTTGCCACTGCCGCCGGGCAACAACAGCACCGGGTAACTTGGGGCAGCCGGCGCGCTCTTGCCGCAATACTGTTGAAACGGGCACTCGAAGGGAGAGTTGCAATGCGCCCCCATGGCAATGTCGGGTTCATCCGCCTCCAGCGTCGTGCGGGCCTGCTGCACGGTGTTGGGCAATTCAGGCAGCAGGCCGGCCACCTGATCGGCCGCGTCGGTGTCCATCAGCAGGCCGCGGTAGTCGCCCTGGGCCGTCAGCCTGAACTGGCTGTCGATATGGCGCACCGTGGCGCGGGTTATCTCCACTCCCTTGGCCTGCGCCACCCAGACCTGGGTGGCAAGGTCGGTGTAGTGGTAGTCCTTGACCCTGGCGCTGGACTTGACCTCGGCCATGTGCCAGCCCTCATCCTGGGGCAGCAGCAGGTCGGCGCGGATCAGCAGCCCCTCATGCTCGAAGGTTGCCTCGAACAGCGGTTTGTGCGACGGCAGGTGCTGCCGGGTCTCCACCAACGCCTTGGCCAGGTCGTTGTCTGGCGCGATCAGGATGCCGTCGGGGTAACCCTGCTGGGCAATCTCGCCCACCTGATGGCCCACCGCGTACACGCTCTGAAGCTGGGCTGATTCCACTTTCACCTGCGGCTTGTGCACCTCCAGCCAGAGCCGTTTCGGGCATTGGCGGAAGGCGTTGAGGCGGGATTTGGAGAGGCGGGGGGTGGTCATGGACATGAACGCATCATGCATGGGAACAGGCTCACATTCTGACCCTGCCGCGCTGTAACTACGTCCAGCGGAACGGGCGGGCATATTGCCATCGCAGCATCAGGGTAAGAGCCTGTTCCATTGCACCATCACGCTATGCATAATGACTCAAGCAAACCAAGAATAGCCAGCGACGGGGGCGCTGGATCATGAGCGACAAAGACCGCCTCTACAAGTACCGGGCAATTCTCAGCACCAGGCGGATCCTGTCGGCGAAGGACTTGCAGGCACGCCTGCACATTTCAACGGCAACGCTGAAGCGCGATATCCGAGACCTGCGGGACGAGCACGGCTACCCGATCAAGTTCGACCGCGATCGCGGCGGCTATTTCCTCGAATCCGATTCCAGCGACGGCGAGTTGCCAGGCCTTTGGCTCAACCAGGGGGAAATCCTGGCGCTGGTCACCATTCAGCACATGCTGGACCAGCTGGAGCCCGGGCTGCTGGGCGACAAGCTCAAGCCGTTTCGGGAGCGACTGAACAAGCTGATGGAGAAGAGCGGCCTGAGCAGCCAGGATGTCTCGCAACGGATCCGAATCGTCCACGCCGGCAAACGCACGGTGACAACGAAGCAGTTTCAAGCGGTGGCCGCCGCCACCATGGCGCGCAAGCGGCTGAAGATCAAGCACTTCAAGCGCCAGGACGGTTCGACCCTGGAGCGCGAAGTCTCACCGCAGCGGCTGGTGCATTACCGCGACAACTGGTACCTGGACGCCTGGTGCCATGTCCGGGACGGCCTGCGCAGTTTCAGCGTCGACGCGATTGCCGAGCTTCAGGTGCTGGAAGCCGAGGCGAAGGAAGTGACGGCAAGAAGCATCGACGAGACTTTTGGCGTGGGCTACGGCATCTTCGGCGGCACGCCCAAGGCCGTCGCCGCCCTCAAGTTCACCAGGGAGCGCGCGCGCTGGGTGGCCAAGGAGACCTGGCACCCGCAGCAGGAAAGCCACACCGAGCCCGATGGCAGCTACATCCTGTCGGTGCCCTATTCAGACGACCGAGAAATAGTCGGCGACATCATGCGCTTCGGCGCCGATGTGCAGGTGCTGGAGCCGGCGGAGTTGAGAGCGAAGGTGCAGAGGGAGTTGCTGGAGGCGGTGGGAAGGTATGTGTGAGTTCGACAAGATTTCAAGGAGAAGTTCCTTATGACCACCAAGACCATTGAGCAGTTTTTCACCGGGAAATCTCTGGTGACTGTTTCAAAAATGGAAGATTCAAAGGAAATCAGCAACGCAGAGCTAACGCTAGCTGAACTCCCGTCACCAGGCTCCGTCAGTGATGTAATTGCGAAGTTCGCGAGTACCTTCAACGGATACAAGCAATGCGGATCATTTGAGGCGTGCGCTGAGATAGCAAATGCGAGACGCCACAACACGCTCACCGAACTTCGTGCATGCCTTTTCTTCGAGCAGCGTCGCTGGCGTCACTTCGGTGAGACTCCAGATGCTGAGGCCGAAACCTATCAGCGCAGCCTTGTTGAAGGGATTCGGATGAAGGTTGTAAATGAAGATCGAGGATAGTGCTCAAACGGGTAGCCGGAGGTTTCTAGCCTCCAGCCCCCACACCACCCACCGTGCGGGTCCGCAGTGGGCGGTTCAACAAGCTGGCTTGCACGACGAAGTCTTGTGCTGCGTGTAGCCCTGGGCCTTGCACCACAGGTCTTTCGCACTCAGTAGTCGGATCGCGGTAGGGACGCCCATTACTGGGCGCCCCCCCGCACTTCTTTGAAAACTGTTAAAAACTTCGCTACGCGCAGCATCATTTCGACTATAAATTGGTTTGTGGACATCTCTGGCAGGGCAAATCGCCAGGTGATCGAACCTTTGTCAACGTTCACGTGCATTCCCTCGCTCGCGACAGCAAGAATGCTTGACCATTCATCGGGAGACTTCGTGGACACTAGACTACGTAGCCGACTGCGGTGCCTGCTCGCGATATCGAACGAAATATCTCCCACTGCGCGAATGGTATCCGCGGATGAAAAGGTGGTTCCGTCTACTGAAACGTACAGACCGATGTACGCTGATCGTGTGGGTCCGGCTGCAAAAAGCTGCTCTTTGAATTGGTCTGACCATCGACTAAATGTCAGGCCCGCGAATTGATCGCTATTTTGAAACCGCCCCTTCAGGTCACTCATTAGCGCTTGAATTCTGAGTCGACACGCATTCTCAGGGAGCCGTGCTTTCTTCGCCGCCTCAAGCAGTTCTTCAATGCGCTGGACTCCAGCGTTGAAAAACCACGATGCAATATTCTTCTCGTCCGTGCCGGTCAATGGCTGGAATTGCTTGAGCACTTCATCCCATCCGAGATGCAATTTCCTGTCGGTGCGGTCGGGATCGACT
>JBCKPE010000046.1:0-16587 GCA_038901875.1 Burkholderiaceae bacterium | reverse complement strand
GCGCCGCAAGGCCGTGTCGGCACTTCCAACTGCGCAGTCTGGAGCCGCGCAACCGGCCAATAGCGGGGCGGTCGTCCTGAGCCCGGAGCAGACGGCGGTCATGGCACGGATTGCCGGCGAGAGCGGCCCGTTTCTGCTGCATGGCAGCACCGGCAGCGGCAAGACCGAGGTCTACCTGCGTTGCATTCAACAGGCGCTGGACGCCAACCCGGACGCCCAGGCCTTGATCATGGTGCCCGAAATCAACCTGACCCCGCAGCTCGAGGCGCGCGTGCGCGAACGCTTTGACTGGCGCGATGGCGCGCAGGCAGTGGTCTCCTTGCACAGTGGACTGACGCCGCCGCAACGGTTAAAAAACTGGCTCGCCGCCCATCGCGAACCGGCCGACGGCGGCGCGCGCATCGTGCTTGGCACGCGCATGGCGATTTTTGCTTCGCTGCCACGGCTGCAACTGATCGTGGTCGACGAAGAACACGATCCAAGCTACAAGCAGCAAGACGGCGCGCGTCATTCGGCGCGCGATCTTGCGATCTACCGTGGCCGGCTGCAGGGCGCCAAGGTGCTGCTGGCCTCGGCCACTCCTTCACTCGAGAGTTGGCATCACAGCCGGACCCGCGACGAGGGCGGGCGCTACACCCGCCTTTCAATGCCGAGTCGCATCGGAGAGGCTGCGGTGCCAAGGGTGCTGCTGGTCGATATGCGACGGCAGCCAGCAAAAACGGTGATCTCGGCACCTTTGCTTGATGCCATCGGGCAGCGAATTGCCCGCAATGAACAGGTGCTGCTGCTGCTGAACCGGCGTGGCTACGCGCCGGTGCTGCATTGCGCCGAATGTGACTGGAAAAGCGACTGTCCGAACTGCAGCGCCTACCGGGTCTTTCACAAGATCGATCGAAGCCTGCGCTGCCACCACTGCAGCCTCACCTCGCCGGTGCCCCGCGCCTGCCCGACCTGCGGCAACCCGGACATTAGCGCGATTGGTCGCGGCACGGAACGGCTGGAGGAGCAACTGGCCGAACTGTTGCAAGACCTGCGCCGAGCCGACGGCACGGCGGTGCGCCTGGCCCGGATCGACGCCGACAGCACAAGAGGCAAGGGCGGCCTTGAATCGCGACTCGCATCGGTGCACGAGGGTGACGTTGACGTGGTCGTCGGCACCCAGATGATCGCCAAGGGGCACGACTTTCGCCGCGTCACCCTGGTCGCCGCAGTGAACCCGGACAGCGCGCTCTTTTCCAGCGATTTCCGTGCGCCCGAACGCCTGTTCTCGCTGCTGCTACAGGCGGCGGGTCGGGCCGGCCGCGACGCCAGCCACAACGGGTCGAGCGAAATGTGGATTCAAACCTTTTACCCGCAACACAGCTTGTTTCAGGCGCTGCGGGCGAACGACTTCCCGGCCTTTGCGGCGCAACAGCTGAAGGAACGCACGCAGGCCGGATTGCCGCCATTCAGCCATCAAGCGCTGCTGCGAGCCGAAGCGCACACGCAACAGACCGCCCATGCATTCCTGGCCCTGGCCGCGGCGGGCGCCGCCGATCTGCCGGCGTTTGCCCAGGTCACCCTGTATCCGGCGATACCGATGAGCATGCAGCGGGTGGCCAGGGTCGAGCGCGCCCATATGCTGGTCGAGAGCCGCTCGCGCAGCGCATTGCAGCTTTTCCTCAGCCAGTGGCAGGAGTCGCTGCATGAGGTCAGGCGCCAGCCTCAATGCAGGGGGCTGATCCGCTGGGCGGTGGACGTCGATCCCTTGGCGATCTGATGGCCTCGGCGAGCCAGACCGCCCGAGGCGGGAATCCGGGAGCGCCGACCCTGTCTTTGGCGTTGCGCCAGGGACTCAACGCAAAAGCGCGACCGCGGAGGAAAAGCTGAAGAAAGCCGCGGCCGTGGAGAACAGGATGATGCGGGCGATGCGCCCGGTGTCGGCATCGAAGCGCTCGGCCAGCAGCGAAACATTGCTGGCGCTGGGCAGCGCCGCCACCAGCACCACGACCAGCAGCGCGAACGGTTCCAGCGCCACGCCGAGCTGAATCGCCGCGGAACCCACCAGCAACACCAGCAGAGGATGCAGCAGCAGCTTGAAAAGAATGATCGGCAGATAGTCACGCAACGCAAGCGGTGCGCGGGTCCCAAGTGACGCCAGCAGCCTGGAGCGCGCCAGCACCGCGCCAATGGTGAACAGCGCCACCGGCGAAGCGGCATCGGCCAACAGCCCGAGCGTTTGTTGCATCGGCTGCGGCAGCGTGAGACCGGAGGCCGAGGACAAACCGCCGGCGACGATGGCCCAGGGCATGGGATTGGTGGCGACACCCTTCAAGGCACTCATGCCGGCCTGACCGAAGCCGCGGGTACCGACGCCGTCCATGCGCGACAGAGCGATGCAAAGAGATGAGGTGATGACCAGGTCGACGACGATGGTGACGATCGCCGGGCCGGCCGCCGCTGCCCCGAGCAGGGCAACGAGGAGCGGCACACCCATGAAACCGGTGTTGGGAAACGTCGCCAGCAGGGCGCCAAAGGCGGCGTCGTTCCAGCGTACCCGCTGGTTCAGGCTGACGGCGACGACAAATCCAACCATCAGCAAGGCGCAGAACAGATAGGTCAGAAAAAGCGCCGGGTCGAGCAGTTGAGCCAGCGGTGTGCTGGCACCGAAACGGTACAACATGCAGGGCAGGGCGAAATACAGGACGAAACTGTTCAGCCCGGGAATCGCCTCCAGCGGCAACAGGCGCCGGCTTGCCGCCAGGTAGCCGAACAGGACCAGCGCAAAGAACGGAAAGGTGACAAGCAGGATTGAAAACATCTGCGCTGCATTCTCGCTTCGAGCCAGGCCTATGATCCCCCGTACCGAATCTCAAGCTGGCCCAGCGGGAGGCGGTGAAACACCTGCACGGGCCTTGCCTGGTGCTGGACGGCGCGCACTGGCCGGCTCGCAGTTGACGTTTACGTAAACGTCAATTAGATTCGGGGTTTCAAGCTGTGCGGTTTTCGCCGCCCCCGAATCAGCTTCGCGTCCGCATTTCCGAGACCACCATGACCGACTTGTCCGCCGAATTCAAGGCCCTTGCCCAGTACCGGCCACGCCACAAACTGCGTTTTGTCACGGCCGCCAGCCTGTTCGACGGGCACGACGCCGCCATCAACATCATGCGCCGCATCCTGCAGGGAATGGGGGCCGAGGTGATTCACCTCGGACACAACCGCAGCGTTGATGAGATCGTGACCGCCGCGCTGCAGGAAGACGTGCAGGGCATCGCCATCAGTTCCTACCAAGGCGGACATGTCGAGTACTTCAAGTACATGGTCGATCTGCTGCGAGCGCGTGGCGGCGAACAGATCCAGGTGTTCGGCGGCGGCGGCGGCGTCATCGTCCCGGCGGAAGCGCGCGAACTGCACGAGTACGGCGTGGCCCGCATCTACAGCCCGCAGGACGGCCAGCGCATGGGGCTCGCTGGAATGATCGGCGAAATGCTGATGCGCTGCGACCGCGATCTCAGCGCGTCCGCGCCCCAGACCATCGAAGCCATCGCCGGCCGCGACGACGTGTCCTGGCGCGCCCTGGCGCAGCTCATTACGGCGCTGGAAAACGGCAAGGCGAGCGCCGACCTGGTGCAGTCCATGCGGCAACGGGCAGCGGAAAAGAAGATCCCGGTGCTCGGCATCACCGGGACCGGCGGCGCCGGCAAATCCTCGCTCAGCGACGAGTTAATCCGTCGCCTGCGGTTGGACCAGGACGACCGCTTGCAACTGGCCGTGATCTCGATCGACCCGTCGCGCCGCAAGAGCGGCGGCGCGCTGCTGGGCGACCGCATCCGCATGAACGCGATCGGTCCCTGGGCGGTGCCGACCCCCACGCTTGCCGCTTCGCGTGCTGCGCTGCCCCCCGAGGGGACTGCGGTCGCCTTGGGGCGGCCCGGCGGCGACCGGGGATCCAGGGTCTTCATGCGCTCGCTGGCGACGCGCGATTTCGGCAACGAGATTTCAGCCGCCCTGCCCGACGTGCTGGCCGCCTGCAAGTGCGCCGGCTTCGACCTGATCCTGGTCGAGACCTCGGGCATCGGCCAGGGCGACGCGGCCATCGTGCCGCTGGTCGATCTGCCGCTGTACGTGATGACACCCGAATTCGGAGCCGCCAGCCAGCTGGAAAAAATCGACATGCTCGACTTTGCCGAGTTTGTCGCAATCAACAAGTTCGATCGCCGCGGCGCGCAGGACGCGCTGCGTGACGTCGCCAAGCAGGTGCAGCGCAATCGCGAAGCCTGGGGCAAGAAGCCCGAGGACATGCCGGTGTTCGGCACCATGGCGTCTCGCTTCAATGACGACGGGGTCACCGCCCTGTACCAGGCGCTCAAGGTGCGGCTGGTTCAATTGGGCCTGCCGCTGGACGAAGGCCGCCTGTCGCCGGTGGCGGTGCGCCACAGCACGAACCAGAGTCCGATCGTGCCTGCGAGTCGTGTCCGTTACCTGGCCGAGATTGCCGACACTGTCCACTCCTACAAGAAAAATGCGCTGGAACAGTCGCGCCTGGCGCGCGAGTTGCAGCAATTGAGAGCCAGCGCCGCCATGCTGCAAACCGACAAACCCGAGCGGCATCGCGCGGTGGAGGCGCTCCTTGATCTGGCGCAGCAGCGCGAGCAGAGGCTGCAACCGAGAGCCAAGGAGCTGCTGGCCATCTGGCCCGAGATGCAAAAGGCCTACGCCGCCGACGAATTTGTCGTGACAAGCCGTGACCAGGAAATTCGCACCACGCTGACGACGAAATCGCTCTCGGGCACCAGCATCCGCAAGGTCAGCCTGCCGACCTTTGAGGACCATGGCGAAATCCTGAAATGGCTGCTGCTCGACAACGTCCCCGGCAGCTACCCCTACAGCGCCGGCACCTTCGCCTTCAAGCGCGAGAACGAGGACCCGACGCGAATGTTTGCCGGCGAGGGCGACGCCTTCCGCACCAATCGGCGCTTCAAGCTGCTGTCCGAAGGCATGCCAGCCAAGCGCCTGTCCACCGCTTTCGATTCGGTCACGCTGTACGGCAACGACCCGGATCCGCGTCCCGACATCTACGGCAAGGTCGGCAATTCGGGCGTCAGCATCGCGACGCTGGACGATATGCAGGTGCTGTATTCGGGCTTCGACCTGTGCAGCCCGGCCACCTCGGTCAGCATGACCATCAATGGACCGGCGCCCACCATCCTGGCGATGTTCATGAACACCGCGATTGAGCAGAACCTGGAGAAGTTCAAGGCCGAGAATAGCCGCGAGCCGAGCGGCGCCGAGGCGCAGAAGATTCGCGAGTGGGTGCTGGAGAACGTGCGCGGCACGGTGCAGGCCGACATCCTGAAAGAAGACCAGGGCCAGAACACATGCATCTTCTCGATCGAATTCAGCCTGAAGGTGATGGGCGACATCGCGCAGTACTTCGTGCAGCATGGCGTGCGCAACTTCTACAGCGTTTCGATCAGCGGCTACCACATCGCCGAAGCCGGCGCGAACCCGATCAGCCAGCTCGCCTTCACGCTGTCGAATGGCTTCACGCTGGTTGAGGCCTACCTGGCGCGCGGCATGGACATCGATGATTTCGCGCCAAACCTGAGCTTCTTTTTCTCCAACGGCATGGACCCTGAGTACACCGTGATGGGCCGAGTCGCGCGCCGCATCTGGGCCGTTGCCATGAAAGAACGCTACGGCGCCAACGAGCGCAGCCAGAAGCTGAAATACCACATCCAGACCTCAGGCCGCAGCCTGCACGCGCAGGAAATCCAGTTCAACGACATCCGCACCAGCCTGCAGGCGCTGATTGCGATTTACGACAACTGCAACAGCCTGCACACCAACGCCTTCGACGAGGCCATCACGACGCCGACCGAGGACAGCGTGCGCCGCGCCATGGCGATCCAGCTCATCATCAACCGCGAATGGGGTTTGGCGAAGAACGAAAACCCGAACCAGGGCGCCTTCATCATCGAGGAGCTGACCGAGCTGGTCGAGGAGGCCGTGTTATCCGAGTTCGAACGCATCAACGAGCGCGGCGGCGTCCTTGGCGCGATGGAAACGGGCTACCAGCGCGGCCGCATCCAGGACGAAAGCATGCACTACGAAATGCAAAAACACAGCGGCGAATTGCCGATCATCGGCGTCAATACCTTTCGCAACCCGCACGGCGACACGGTGCCGGACAAGCTCGAACTGGCGCGCAGCACCGACGAGGAGAAGCAGAGCCAGCTCAAACGCCTGGCCGATTTCCAGACGCGCCACGCCAGCGCGTCACCCGCCATGCTGAAACGCCTGCAGCAGACCGTGCTGGACGACGGCAATGTGTTTGAGGTGCTGATGGACGCGGTGCGGGTCTGCTCGCTGGGCCAGATCACCCACGCCTTGTTCGAGGTCGGTGGGCAGTACCGGCGCAATATGTAGACGTGAAAACCTGTCGTCGCAGAAATGCGGGGCGGAACCAGACAACTGCCTTGGGATCAGGCGGCCACTGCCGACGGCCTCGACAAATCTCCGCTGCCAGCGAGCAGGCCGGCAACCGATATGTCTTCGTCCAAGTCTTCCCAGTGCAGGCCCTTGATGCTGATTTCGACCTTCTGACGCTGCTCCGGCGTCGCGTGAAGAAGGCGCGGAAACCATGCGATCGGTACCGCGATCATCCGTCCATCGGAAAGATCCACCCACATGCTGTCGTTCTCGAATCGTACCGATTTAGCCAAAGTGTTCATCCCAACTCCTCTCGATCATCTCGATATTTTGCTCCACGACGCCGACCAGTTGGCGCAGCGTCGGCGCGTCAAACCCATCGCTTTCCGCCACCCGCACCTGCGGCCTTAGCCAAAATTTGGCTTCGCGGCCCGGCCCTCGCACGTGAACATGCGCCGGTTCCCGCGGACTGCCTTCGTTGGAATAGAAGAAAAAGCGAAAGCCCTTGTACCGGAAAACAACTGGCATAAGGAAACTCTAGGCGACGCGGGTGATGCATGAGCGCATCACCCAATGGTAACCAGCTACCGGCCCGGCATGTAGGGGTTCGGCCAGTCGGCTGCGGCATCCCCTATGCAGCGCCTTGATTGCCCACATGACTGACGCGGCGCACCGTGGCATTGGTGAAACTGCACGCGCATAATGACCAGAAGGCCGCTCTTTCGGTAGCCATCTCTGGGTAGATATTTGGATGACTACACGCCGTCAAATGCTGCAGGTTCCGCCGCTGACTTGCGCCGGCCGGGTGATCCAATGAGGCGCCGCGACACGGCATTCGGGTTGTTCGCACTCGGCGCGCTGGCGTCGCCTGTACAAGCGCAGCAGGCGTCTCGGCGTGTCGGCGTATTGGTCGCAGCAGCGCCCGCCAGCGGCTTCCGCGAAATTTTCGAGGCAAGGTTGAAGGCACTGGGATGGCAGGAAGGTCGCAATCTTGTGCTTGTCTACCGCTCGGCCGAAGGCAAGCTTGAGCGCCTCCCCGATCTTGCGGAGGATCTCGCGCGCTCCAATGCCGATGTGATCGTCACTTTTCTCAACCCTGCAACCCTGGCCGTAAAACGCGCCACGCCCTTGACACCCATCGTCATGGCGCTTGGCGCCAACCCCGTCGCGGCCGGGATTGTGCAGAGTCTGGCGCATCCGGGCGGCAACATCACCGGCATGAGTTTTGACGCCGCGCCCGAAACCTACGGCAAGCAACTCGAACTACTGCGTGAAATTGTGCCCGGGGTCCGGCGCGCCGGTGTGTTCTGGGAATCCGCGGTGGCCGGCCAAGACATATACGTCGCCGCGCTTGACCAAGCAGCCACCACGATGCGAATCGAACTGCGGTATCACGACTTTACGGTCATCAAGGACATCGTTTCGCCATTTGAATCGATGCGCGCGAGCGCTACGGCAGGGTTTGTCACGATTGGCGGGCCGGTCATCCAGCAACGGCGCAAGGAACTGGCCGATCTCGCGGCAAGGTATCGGCTCCCCGGAATATGGCAATCCCGGGTGATGACCGAGGCTGGTGGCCTGATGTCGTACGGCCCGGTTGGACGGCAGTTCTGGATGCGGGCCGCCGAGTATGTGGACAGCATTCTTCGTGGCGCAAAACCTGCGGACCTGCCGATTCAGCAGCCGACCGAGTTTGAGCTGGTGGTCAACATGAAGACAGTGAAGGCGCTCGGCCTGACGCTTCCGCAATCGGTGCTGATCCGGGCTGGTGAAGTGATTGAATGAGCTCGCGCCGCCTTGCTGGCCGACAGTTCGACTTTTCAGGCACCGCTGAACTTCGTCCAGAACTCGCGCGGCGAAATGATGGGCATCTGCTGCACGCGCTGCAGGCCGAGCATCGCCTTGTCGCCGGTCACGAAGAAATCGGACGAAGCGGCCAGCGCGCAGGCCACCACCCAATCGTCATCGGCATCGCCGATATCCAGGGCCAGCGGCGCGTTGGCAGCGCTCGCCTGGACGAAGCGGCGCAGCACCTGGATCACCGCATTGCGCGCCGCTGCCGGCATGCGCAACTTGGTCTCAAGGATTCTGCGCAGCTCCACCAGCACCGGCGCGCCGATCAACAGCGTGTGGTCGGTCGCGGCCAGGCGGAACACGTCGGCGCACAGCCCGCGCGTTGCAAAGGCCGCGACCAGCACATTGGTGTCGAGAAAGATCCTCAAGATACGGCGCTGAAGACGTCCTCGTCAGTCAGCCAGCCAGCGCGCTCGGCAAAGGGCCTGGTTTTGCGCCGCGCAGTCGCGAACTCGATCAACGCGAGCTGGCGCTCGAGTGCTTCGCGAACGAGGTCGCTGCGCGTGCGCCCGGTGCTGGCCGAGAGCCGTGCCAGGCGTGTTTGCAAGGCGTCTTCGAGCCTGATGGTGACGGTCGCTGCCATGTTGCATCCTTCGCTGGAGACTGTAAGACACTGTAGCACAATGCAGGGAACGGGCTGCATGGCTTCGCCTCACCGCATGAAGACGAATCCGCTCGATGGGCGCGCGCATCGCAAGCTGCGAGCCACCGAGGTGATCGAGTGAAACGGCAGCATTGCGAGCGCTTGCCGGGCACCGCCGCGAAACTAGACCTCCGCGAGCGGGAAGCCCAGCGCCATCGCCGCCGCCGCAAGGCGCTGGTCATAGGTCGCCAACTCCAACTGCTGACCCTGTCCCCGCAGGAAATCCATGGTTGCAAGGTGCAGCGCATCGAACGTTCGCACCGGCAGCGGGAATGGCAGGAGCGCTCGAGCGAGCACGCGCGCAGAGAGTTCGAGCAGATTCACGCGATCGACGAAATGGCGCGCGTTGGCGCCATGGGAGAGTCCGGCGCCGCGGGCATGAACGCGATTGAACACCTCGAATTCGAGCAGTCGGCTCGAAACAAGAGTCTTCGACCAAAACGCATCGGGTGGCGAGCGGCCTTCGGCGAACAGCCGCGCCAGCACGACCGAGGTATCCAGATAGATCAACGCTCGGCCCGGCTCTCATCCAGGTCGCGCAGGACTTCGCCGAGTTCGGCAACCGGCTTGCGCCGCGGAAGGCGCGCCTTGGACGGAACCTTCGCTGGCGTCAAAAGGCCTTCCCGGATCAGCTCGCCCATCCGCTGCTCGGCGGGCGACGCATCCTCCCGCACGCGCGGGGCCACGAGCTCTGCCACGACCCGCCCCCGGTCCGTCACCAGCACGGTGTCGCCCGCGGCGACGGCGCGAATGTACTCGCTGAGCTTGTTTTTCAGGGTTTTAATGCCGATGGGTTGCATCGCGGGTAATGTAGCTACCAGTAGCTACATTGTCAATGATCATGGCGCCAGCCCATGACCGCACCGCGCAAAGTCCTGTTCATCTCGGCCGACCAGTGGCGCGGCGAGTGTCTTTCGGCGCTCGGTCACCCGGTCGTCAAGACGCCGCAACTGGATGCGCTGGCCGCGGATTCGACGCTGTTCAAGCGCCATTTCTCGGTGACTTCGCCCTGCGGTCCGGCGCGCTGCAGCATGCATACCGGCCTGTACCTGATGAACCACCGCTCCGGGCGCAACGGCACGCCGCTGGACGCGCGCCATGGCAACATCGCGCACGAGGTGCGCAAGCTCGGGCTGGATCCGATGCTGTTTGGCTACACCGACACCAGCGCCGACCCGCGCGGCCTTGCGCCCGACGATCCGGCACTGCGCACCTTCGAGGGCCCGCTGCCCGGCTATCACGTCGGCCTGCTGTTCCCGGATTACATCGCCGCCTGGATGAACGACCTGCGAGCCAAGGGTTACCGGTTCACCGGGAGGAAGGACGTGTACCAGCCTCGGCCCGGTTTCGAGAAACCCGCTGATCGGGGTCACCGCTTCGTCCCGACGATCTACAGCGCCGAGGACAGCGACACCAGTTTCATGGCGAACCGGGTCATCGAGTGGCTCGGCAAGCACCGGCAGCAGGACTGGTTCATGCACTGCGTGTTCCTGCGACCGCACCCGCCGGTGATCACGCCCGAGCCCTACAACGCGCTGTACCACCCGGACCAAGTGGAACTGCCGCAGCGCAAGGCGACGCCCGAGGCAGAGGCCGCGCAGCACCCGCATCTGGCGCAGTGGATCAAGTGCTTCGCCAGACCGAACACCTACGACGAGCACAACCCGAACAATCTGGTGACCATGCCCGAGCTGGAACTGCGCCAGATGCGCGCCTGCTACTACGGCATGATGAATGAGGTGGACGACGCGGTGGGCCGCATCGTCGCGCACTTGAAGGCCAGCGGCGAATATGAAAGCACGCTGATCATCTTCACCTGCGACCATGGCGAGATGGCGGGCGACCACTACACCTGGGGCAAGGAGACCTACTTCGACCCGAGCTTCTACATTCCGCTCATCATCCGCGACCCGCGCCGGGCGGCGGACGCCGGCCGTGGCCGCCAGGCCGAGGCTTTCACCGAGTCGGTGGACCTGATGCCGACCATGCTGGACTGGCTCGGCGCCCCGATCCCGGCGCAATGCGACGGCCGCTCGCTGCTGCCGTTCATCGAGGGCAAGACGCCAAGCGGTTGGCGCCAGGAGGCGCACATGGAGCTGGATTTTCGCTCCGGACCCTGGGGCAGCTACGACGGCGAGACCGCGCTCGGTCTGGAACCCGACGAGTGCCAGCTTGCCATCCTGCGCGGCGAGCGCTGGAAATACGTGTTCTTCGCCGCCCTGCCGCCGCTGCTGTTCGACCTGCATAACGACCCGCATGAAATGAATGACCTGTCACGCGACCCAGCCTGCCGTGACGTGATGCTGGAGATGGCGCAGAAGATGCTGTCCTGGCGCCTCAAGCACCAGGAGCATGTGCTGACCAATCTGCACAACGGCCCGCACGGGCTTGAAGACCGCAGCCGCCGGCCAGGGTGATTGAATGAGTCGTCGCAGCGGAGGCGACTCACTCTCAGGCCTTCGCTGAGCAGCTTCGCGGACACTACGTTCCGGCCTGAGTCGGCTAGAACACCGGACGCAGCGCCTTTCCGTTGGGCAGGCGATAGACCGAAAAGTCCTTCAAATCGATGGTCAGAATGTCAAGTATGCCGGTCTGCTGCGCGACCCAAATCAGCGAGGCGTCGGCCAGGTCCATCGGCAAATCGCGGTACTTTTCCTTCCAGTCGGCGAGCGCGGCAAGCGCGGACTCGTGCAATTCGACCAGGCTGATGCCGCCGGCGTCGGCCCAGCGCAAGAAATCGATTTGCGCCCGCTCGGGCAGAAAGTGGCAGGCCTCGGCCAGCACCGGCCAGGTCGTCACCATGCGGCCATCGAAGCGCCGCAAATAGGACGCGACTCGGCGGTGGTGTTTGTCGGAACGGTCCGCGAACGCGATCAGCGGCCCGGCGTCAACGAGGATGCTTGGCACGCAATTTCTCCGCCAGATAGCGCTTGCGATTCTGCGCAAGATCGCCCTTGCCGCTGGCGAAACTGCCGACCACACCAAACTCGCGCGCAAGCTGATACGGGGTCTTGCCGTTGCTGGACGAGGAAGACAAATGATCGCTCAGCAACTCGGTGACCAAATGGGTCTTGGTGACCCTGCGTGTCTTGCAATAGCTGTCGAGTTGCTGGCGCAAGTGCGCCGGGAGGCGGACCGTGAGAGTCATGTCATCGAGTGGGGAGAAGTTGCGGTATTACGATAATACACTTATTCACACGGCGCCGGCTGAGGCCGCCGCGCCGCGCACTCCATCACTCGCGCGGACGCTGCCAGACCGCTGCCAGCGCCTTGGTCTTGCTCCAGAGCGACAGGTGCTCGTCCGACAGCAGATCGAGGAAGTCCGACAGCCGTTTCGATTTCATGATGGTGTACATCGTCAAGGTGATCGTCAGCACGAACACCAGGCTGAAAACGACGATGCGCCGGGGCATCGACGCGTCGGCTTCGGCCAACAGGTTCATGCCGAGAAAGCCGGTTGTCACGGTGCCGATCAGTCCCAGGATCGTCACCACCGTCAGGCGCACCACCGTGTTGGCCTGCCGGCGCAGGCTGTCGGCTTCGAGGTAGCTGTTCATGTCGGCGATGCGCTCCTTGACCTCGGCGTACAGCGGGTCCAGGCCAAGATGCCCGGCGCACATGTTGAACAGGGCGCGCGCCTGGGCCTGCTCGGCCACCTCGTGAAACCAGTAACGGTGCGTGAAGCGCAGGAAGCCGGCGAAGCTCGCGCGTATGTCGCGCTTGAAGCGGCGCACACTGGCAAGATCGTTTACCTTGAGCGGCCTTAGCGCCTCGACCAGCTTGTCCGAGAACATCAGCAGTGCGGCCTTCTGAAAATGCGCGATCAGGAACAGCAGGAAATGCTGGTGCCGAAACTGCGCCAGCACACCGCGGTCGCGACAGGCGAAAAATTCGGAAGCGGCCGCACCGAGAACCACCAGCGAATAGCCGCTGCACAGGTAACGGGTGTGGGGCGCGGCGCCGCCGGCAGCCCAGAAACGGTCGTAGCAGTAGCGCGCCTCGAAGTCGCTTAAGTGCTGCTCGGCGTAAGGCAGATTGGTTGCGCCGTCGCTGCCGGGCGTGCCGGCGCCGACCACCAGCCCGAGCCGGATGAAGTCGTTGCGCGTCAGCAGCTTGGGGTCATCCAGCGCCAGATAGGCCATCAGCGGCATCCGGTAGTACTCGATTTGACGGTAGCGCAGGGCCCCGCTCTGCACCGAGTGGTCGCTCACCAGAGGCTGCAACAGCCAGGCCCAGTGCGCGGCGATGCGCGGCGCGCGGTGCCGGGCGACATGGGCCAGAAAAAGATTGCGCTCCTGCGGTCCGAGCTGGCCAGGCACTGGCCGTCCCGGCCCAGCCATTGCACGTCGCTCGGGGAGTGCAGGGCCTGACCGTCAGCCTGCCAACCCGCCGGATAGCCGCGCCCGAAGCGGTACAGCAGCTCCTGCGCCTGTTCCAGCGTTAGCTGGTCGGCGCTGATCTCGACATTGAGCAGCACCAGATCGACGTCCAGAAAGAAGTACAAATCGACATGCACGATGTCGAGCAGCAGCGCTTCAGCGCCGGGCCGCAGGGTGACCCGGGCCTGACGCACGTCGTGCCGGCGAAACACGCGCATCGGCGAATCGAACTCCGTGTCGCCGGGGGCGCGGCCAGCGCGCCCCTCGCCGTAGAGGAAACGCTGCACATAGGGCAGGAAGGTGACGAACTCGTTGTAATGCCGTTCGTGGAACTGGTCGGCCCCTCCGGTGTATTCATCCACCTCCTCGCGCCAGGGCGAGGCCTCACCCATGTCCTGCAACAGTTGCTAGGGTTCGCGCCGGGCCGCGGCCCCGCCGCCCACCGTCATCAAGCGCAGCGGCCACAACAAGACCTGGCGCAGGTGCTCGACGCGGGCGGCTGTGGCGTTCATGCATCGACTGTAATGCAGGGCCATGGTCCGCTGAAGACCAGGCAGCGGGTCCGTCGGTATGGTGCAGCTCGAAGTGCCCGAGCATAATGAACCGAGGCGACCGATCTGAGCCTGTTCTTTGGAGCACCCATGCTGGAACGACCGATGCGCCGAAGTTGCCTTTGCCTCGGAGCAACAGCGCAACGATGTCAAGCAGTTGCTCAACGTACCATTGGATCGCGCCTACCTGCAGCAGTGGGCCAGCAGCCTGAACCTGGAAGCGATGCTGAAGGAGGCAAGTGATGAATGACACCAGCCCCGAAGTGGAAGCTTTTCTCAGCGCGCGGTATGCGGCAATGAGCGGCTCGCAGCGCGCCTTGATGGCGCTGCAGATGTTCGAGACCGCACAGCAGATAGTGCTCTCCTCGCTCGATCCGGCCTTGAGCGAGCCGGACCGGCGGCGTGAACCGTGCCGGCGCTTCTACGGCGATGAACTTGCGCGCGCGGTGTTTCCCGAGCCGATGAATGCGCAGAATCCAGCGCGACGGGTGATCGAATGAGTTGCCCAGCGCAAGCACCTGCGCAACGGCGCAGCGTAGGCGACTCAAACTCAGGCCTGCACTGTGCAGCTTCGCAGGCACCACGTTCCGGCCTGAGTCGCCCCAGCGTCGCGTCGCTTGGCGCTGGCGCCCTGTGGGCTTCAGTCTGGCCACCCTTTGCGCTGGGGCAGCAAAACACCAAGGTGTTCCGCATCGGCTCGCTCACGCTCGGACCCGAGCGAATGGACGACATCCTGAAGGATCTCGAGCGCCTGGGTTATGTGCAGGGCCGGAACCTGGTGCACGAGCATCGCAGCGCCGAGGGCCAACCGCAGCGCCTGCGCGAACTGGTTGCCGAGTTGGTGCGACTCAAGGTGGACCTGATCTGGGCGCCCAGCGCCCTTGCCGCACGCGCCGCGATGGCTGCAACTACAACCATCCCCATCCTCATGGTCAGTGGCGACCCGGTCGGCGCCGGACTGGTCGCCAGCCTGGCCCGCCCGGGCGGCAACGTCACCGGATTTGGTGGCCTTTCGGTAGAGCCGGCCGGCAAGCGGCTGCAACTGCTAAGAGAGCTGCAGCCCGCTCTGGCGCGGGTCGCCGTGTTGTGGGACGCCGCGGTTCCCGTCAAGGCCCTGGAGATGGCGCAGATCGCAAGCGCCGCCAAGACGCTTGGCCTGACCATTCCGCCGCCCGTGCTGCTGCAGGCGACCAGGGTAATCGAATGAAACGTCGGAACGCCGTCTTAGCCCTGCTGCAGGCGACACTGCCGCTGGCGGCACTCGGGCAACAACGCCGACCCTACCGAATCGGTTATCTCGTGCAGTCTCCGCTGACCGAGCCGCCAAGCGCCGAGCGTGCGGCCTTTCTCGACGAGCTTGGCAAACTTGGCTACCTGCTCGGGAAAAACCTGCTTATCGAATACCGCTCGGCCGAAAACACGCTCGAGTTCCTGCCAGACCTGGCCCAGGAACTCGTCAAACTCGGGGTCGATCTGATTTTCGCGACCAGCGGGGTGGCGGCAACGGCGGCGCAGGCCGTGACCAGCCGCATCCCGATCGTTTTCGCTCACCATCCCGACCCGGTAGGCAGCGGCCTGGTGAAATCTCTTGCCAAACCGGGCGGTAACATCACGGGCATTTCCTCCCTCTCGACTGAACTGGCTGGAAAACGCCTGCAGTTGCTGCGTGAAATTTTGCCCTCGGCCAAGTATGTCGTGATGCTTTCCGGCAGCAATGGCAGGGCCCTGGCCGACGAGGTGGATGTCTCCCGCCGAAGCGCCAAGGCCCTGGGTCTGGCATTGGAACCTTTCGCCATCGAGAATGCCGAAGCCCTGGTGCAGCGCTTCGAACAGATGGGCCGGCGTCGACCGGATGCCGTGATGGTGCGGGCTGACGCGAAGATGCTGGCCTACCGTGACATCCTGGTTGAGCAGGCGGGTCGCTTCCGGCTGCCGCTGTTCGCCGGCATGCCCGATCTGGTGCATGCGGGCGCGCTGGTCAGCTACTCGGCGGATTTCTCCGCGCTGTTCCGGCGCTCGGCACATCTGGTCGATAAAGTCCTTCGCGGCGCAAAACCTTCGGACCTGCCGGTTGAGCAACCCACACGTTTCACCATGCTGCTGAACATGAAGGTGGCCAAGAGTCTGGGACTGAAAATTCCTCAAGGTATTCTGCTGCGTGCCAACGAGGTGATCGAATGAGTCGCCTGCCCCGCGCAGTCGAGCGGGCGCGACGCTGCGGCCAAGTCGAATCTGCGGCCTACTTTGGCAGAGCCTGCAGGATGTCAGCCACCAGCTTGCACTTGTCGAACCGGCCGCTCTTGAAGGTCCAGCCCAGACGCACGATCACCGCTTCGCGTGACGGCACCACGGCGACGATCTGGCCCCAGTGGCCCTCCATCGACACCGTATCTTCGGGCACCCCCTTGCCGCGGCAACTGCCTTCGCTCGGTTCACCCATCAACCAGCTCTGCGCGCCGTAGGCCCGGCCTTCGCCGCTCGCTGCGGCCGGCGTCTGCGCCAGTTTCAGGAAGCCTGCGGGCAGCACCTGGCGGTCACCCCAGCGCCCGTCGTTGCGCAGCAGCTCACCCAAGCGCGCCCAGTCCGCGGCGCTGGCCCACATGAAGGAGGAAGCCACCCAGTTGCCCGAGATGTCGGTCTCCAGCACCGCCGTGTGCGCGCCGATCGGATGGAACAGGGCCTGGCGCGGGTAAGCCCAATACTTCGCATCCGAGTCGAAGCGGCCACGCGCGACGGCCGCCAGCAGGTT
>JBCKPE010000045.1:0-17275 GCA_038901875.1 Burkholderiaceae bacterium | reverse complement strand
CTGCAGCGCCGGCTCGGTGCGACGCTAGCTCGCGCCACGCTTGCCGCGTGAAAGATCGACGCCAAGCTGCTTCAACTTGCGATAAAGGTGGGTCCGCTCAAGGCCGGTTTTTTCGGCGACGCGCGTCATCGAGCCTCCCTCCTGGGCCAGGTGAAACTCGAAGTAGGCCTTCTCAAAACCATCCCGGGCGGCACGCAGCGGGCGATCCAGATCAAACACCTTTCGCGACTGCGGTCCGCTGTCAACCACTGGATGCATCGGCGAACCGGCCGGAAAAACCGTTGTGTCGCGCCCTCCGCTGGCGTGGGCGCCAGCAGCCACGGCGTCATGGCGCCCAGTCGAATGGCGCGTCAGCCCCTGCTCGACGGTCTTCAGCAGCTTTTGCAACGTGATCGGTTTTTCCAGAAACGCGTGGGCGCCAATGCGGGTGGCCTCGACCGCCGTATCGATGGTGGCGTGCCCGCTCATCATGATGACCGGCATCGTCAACATGCCGGTTGCCGACCACTCCTTGAGCAGAGTCACACCATCGGTATCGGGCATCCAGATGTCCAGCAGCACAAGGTCTGGCCGCCCGCGCTGCCGCGCGCTGCGCGCCTGCGCTGCGTTCTCAGCAACTTCGACGCTATGCCCCTCGTCATTAAGTATTTCCGACAACAGGTCGCGAATCCCCAGCTCATCGTCGACCACCAGGATGTTGGACATGTTTGAACGGATTCCCTTGACTCGCTGCTTGGATTTGAATTGACTGGGCCCGGCGCCGGGCCTTCAGCCTGCAATGGCGAATGATAGCGACACTTGCGCACCGCGCACGACGCCATCGACGATCCGGTTCGAAAGTTCAATGCGCGCGCCATGCTCGTCGGCCACTTTCCTCACAACCGCCAGGCCCAATCCGGTTCCCTTGTCCTTGGTCGTGACATAGGGTTCGAACGCTCGCTTCAGGATGTGATCGGGAAAGCCGCAGCCGTCGTCAATGATGTTCAAGCGCACCCGCTGGCCCGATTCGCTGAACCGGGTCTGCACCCGCACTCCGGCGTCAGTGCCAGCTCGCGGCATCCCCTGCATCGCGTCCTGGGCGTTTTGCAACAGGTTGTGCAACACCTGCCTCAGCTGCTGCGCATCGCCGCGGATGCTGGGGATGCCGGGATCGAGATCGCTATGCACCTGCACCAGCGCGTTCTCCGCGCCATACAGCTGCAGCACTTCGGTCACCACAAGATTCAGGTCGGTGGGTTTGAGCTCGGCGTTGGGCAGGCGCGCATAGTCGCGAAACTCGTCGACCAGCCGTTTCATGGCATCAACCTGGTCGATGATGGTCTTGACCGAGCGCGAAAGGATTGACTGCCCGGACTCGTCGAGTTTCGCCGCGAGTTTCATTTCAAGCCGTTCAGCTGACAGCTGAATCGGCGTCAGGGGATTCTTGATTTCGTGCGCCAGTCGACGCGCCACCTCGGTCCAGGCCTGCGCCCGCTGCGCCGATACGATCTCGGAAATATCGTCGAACACCAGCAGGCGCGAGCCGTCCGGCAAGGGCGCGCCGCGCGCAACCAGGTTGACAACGTTGGGCCGTCCCTCGGGTCCGCCGGTATTGAGCACCATCGACTGTTGCCAATGCTCCATCCCATGCAAAGTGCGCGCACCCATGAACTCGGCAAACTGCTCCTGCACAATGCCGGCGAATTCGGCCAGCCCGGGCACCTCAGACAGCGGCCGGTTCTCGTACGCGGCCAGCGGCGCCCGCAGTATGCGCGTGGCCCCGGGATTGGACGAAACGACAAGATTCTTGGGACTCAGAACGATGACGCCTGCGGTGAGGTTGTCCAGGATGGTCTGTACCGCGCTGCGCGCCTGGCTCAGTTGGCCCATGCTCTGGTCGACCGCCGCCCGGGCATCGGCCAACTGTTGCGTCATGTCGGCAAACGAGCGCGTCAAGCCGTCGAGCTCGTCCTTGCCGCGCAGGGCCGCCTTCGGGCTGAGGTCCCCGGCCGCCACCTCGCGCACACCGTCAGCCAGCAGCAGCAGCGGACGCGCAATCTGGTTACCCAGCAAGACGGCGACCAGCACCGAACCAAACACGGCAAGAAACAGGCTCAGTGTCAAGGTGCCGATGTACATGCGGCGCAACCCCTGCCGCCCGAGCGCGCGCTCCTGGTACTCGCGGTTCGCCTCCTGCACCGCGATCGCGTTGGCCACCAGGTTGCTCGGCAGCGACTGCGTCACCTGCAGCACGCGCGGCTCACCGACCAGGCCAATGTTCGGACTCGCCACAACGGCCAGCACCTTGATGCGCGCGTTCGCCGCTGTGGCAAGCCCGCTGGTGTCATCCAGTCCTTCGATCACCGCGCTCAGGCGCTGGCTGCGCAGGTTGCGCAATTGCTGCGCACTCGGCCGCTCCGGATTGAGGTCAAAGCGCGAAGTGCCGGAGCTGGCAACGACCTGTCCGCCCGGGCCCCAGAGAACAACTTCGCTGGCGACCAACTGTTCACGCAAGCGCTCGACGGCAAGTGCCGCGCTGGCGTCGGACACCTCGACCAGCTCCTTGGCTGCGGCACGGGTCTTGGCCGAGAGGTCATTGGACAAGACGTCCAGCGTCACCCGGCCCAGGTTCAGGCCGGCGTCGAGCGCATTTTCGACCTTGACGTCGAACCAGCTCTCAATCGAGCGCGAGACGAATTGGTAGGACACGACGTAGATCAGCAGCCCCGGCCCGATTCCAACGAGCGCAAAGACGGCGGCGAGTTTGAGCAGGAGGCGGCTGCCAAACTTGCCCTTGCGCAACCGAATCAGCAGACGAACCGCCATCCAGACGATCACCGCTGCCAGCAGCACGGCGACCAGGATGTTGACCAGCACCAGCTTGTCGTAGACACGCTCGTAGGCCTCGCGATTCCTGGTGGCCTGGGTCAACAGGAAAAACAGCACCAGCCCAATGGCGGCCATGATGGTCGCGCCACTGCCAACGAGCCAGCGCAGCGCCGCGGAATTGCGGTAGAGTTGGCGCAAGTTTTTCTTTGCGCCCTTGCCCGCTGGCGCCGTCATGGCGACTCCGCGGACAAGCGCTGGCTGATCGACGCAGCAATGTTCCAGTCGGCCTGCCCGACGGCTCCGATCTGAAACGGCCGTGGCAGTTGTGAAACATCGAGCCGAAAGCGGAAGTTCACGTAGTGGCCCGATCCGGCCGGGACCTCCGCCGCCTCGACAATCCTCCAGCGCGTGATCCGGCGCAGCGTCGCCATCGCCTCGGGCAGCGATTCAAAATGCTGATTGAGGATGGCGGCGCCACCGTCACTCTGACTGCCCTGCGCCGCGCTCAAGCGCCAGCGCCGCGTCAGGGGCTGGTAGGCCAGCCGAAAGCCCTTGCTCGCGGCAACCACCTTCTGGTCGTACCAGTACCAGCGGCTACGGAAAATTTCGACCTCGGCCAGAAAGAACATCGGAACGCCCTTGAGCAGCGCGTCCTCAACCACCGGCGTCAGCTCCAGACGCACCAGCGCGGAGAGAAGCAGACCATCTTCCTCGCGCTCAACCCGGAACTGGACCACTTCGGGCGTTTCATTTTGCGCCGCCGCTGGCAGCCCCAGCCACGCCGCAGACAAGGCGAGCAATACCAGGGCTCCGAGCCTAGCGCGGCAGCTTCTCCAACAACGCGTAAAAAAATCCGTCATGGTTACCCAGGGGATTGTCCCGGACCGGGTCGGTATCAGCCGACCTTTGCGGGAGTAATTGACCCGGTGCGGGTCGCAAAACGGCGTCGTTGTTGTTTGTAACAAACGCTTGGACCTGTTGTGCGCCTTCGGCCAGGAATACCGAACAGGTGCAATAGAGCAGCCTGCCCCCTGGATTGAGCAGAGGCCACAGTGCTTCCAGCAGCCTTTGTTGAACCTGGGCCAGCTGCGCAATGTCGTCCTTGCGGCGCAGCCAACGTGCATCGGCATGTCGACGCACGATGCCCGACGCCGTGCATGGCGCATCGAGCAGGATGGCGTCAAAGGGTACGCTGCCCAACGCCGGCCACCATTGATCGGGCCGAGCGGCGTCAGCCACGAGCACTTGCGCGTGCAGACCAAGGCGGGCCAGGTTCTGCCCGATGCGCTCGCAGCGCTGGGCATCGACGTCGAGCGCCGTCACCGGGCAGTCCGAAAACTCGAGCAGATGGCCGGTCTTTCCGCCCGGAGCGGCGCAGGCGTCAAGCACCCGTGCCGGCGGCCCGGCAAGCGACAGACCTTCGAGCAGCAGCGGCGCAGCAAGCTGGGCCGCTGCATCCTGCACGGAAACCCAACCCTCCAAGAAACCCGGAATCTCATGCACCGGTCGCGGCCGCTCCAGTTGCAAGCCAAAACGGCCGCAGGGTCGCGCGGCAATGCCCGATTCAGCCAACAAATTCAGGCATGCGGCGACCGAACTGCGCCGCACGTTCACGCGCAAGGTCATCGGCGCTCGCTCACCATCCGCTTCAAGAATCTCCTGCCATTTCGAGGGATGATCCTGCTCCAGTTGCTGCACCCACCAGAGCGGATGGTTCCAGCGCGCGCAGGGGTCATCCTGGACGCGGGCCAGCAGCGCATCGCGTTCACGCAGGAATCGGCGCAGACAGGCATTGATGAAGCCGGCCTGTCTTGCAGTGCCTGTGTCTCGCTTGGCTGCCTCGACGGTCTGGTTCACCAACGTGTGGAGGTCGTAGCTCGCATCTTGCTCGCTACAGGCCAGCGCCAGCGCGGTACAGAGCAAGCTGTCCGCAGCTGGCGGTGGCAGCCGGCGCACCAGGCAAACGCGCAGCGCCCGGGCCCGGCCCCATTGACGCAGCACCGCATAGGTCAGCGCCTTGACGCCAGGACGCAACTCGGACTCGACCTGATCCAGGGCAAGCGTGGCCGAACGCCCGTCGCAGACCGCCCGCACGGCATGGGCGGTGGCTTGCAACTGGCGCCAAAGAGGAACCGCGCGCGCCACCCCACCGTCGGGACGCGAGGCGGCAGAAATCACGCTGAGGACGCCCTGCTCCTGGCGCTCAAGTCGCCGCGTCCTGACTTGCCTCCGAGGTATTGCTCGCGCCCGCCAACTCGGCCGCCTCGGCTTCGGCGATGGCCCGGCGCTCGGCGTCGTCCATCAAGTCCTTGGCCTTGCGCGCCTGGTGGTAAGCCAGACCGGTGCCGGCGGGAATCAGCCGGCCGACGATGACGTTTTCCTTCAGGCCACGCAACTCGTCGCGCTTGCCCATGATCGCCGCCTCGGTCAACACCCGCGTCGTTTCCTGGAACGATGCCGCCGAGATGAAGGAGTCGGTCGACAGCGAGGCCTTGGTGATGCCCAGCAACAGGTTGGTGAAGGTCGCGGGCATCTTGTCCTCGGCCCGCAAGGCATCGTTGGTATTGAGCATTTCGCTGCGCTCGACCTGCTCGCCGCCGATGTACTTGGCGTCCCCCGGATGGTCGACCACAACGCGGCGCAGCATCTGCCGCACGATGACTTCGATGTGCTTGTCGTTGATCCTCACGCCCTGCAGCCGGTACACGTCCTGCACCTCGTCGACGATGTAGCGCGCCAGTTCCTCGATGCCAAGCAGGCGCAGGATGTCCTGCGGGTCGGCCGGGCCGTCGACGATGCTTTCGCCCTTGTTGACCACCTGCCCCTCGTGCACCAGGATATTCTTTTCCTTCAGCACGAGTTCTTCGTGGACCACGCCATCGGGGTCGGTGATCTGCAAGCGAACCTTGCCCTTGGTCTCCTTGCCAAACGACACGGTTCCGGTCATCTCGGCCAGCGTGCCCTTGTCCTTTGGCGTACGGGCTTCGAACAACTCGGCCACACGCGGCAGGCCGCCGGTGATGTCGCGCGTTTTCTGCCCTTCGACCGGGATCCGGGCCAGCACCTCGCCGGGGCCAACGGCCTGACCGTCGCGCACCTGAATCAGGGCACCGACCTGAAATCCGATCGTCACCGAATGGTCGGTGCCGGGAATCTTCACCTCGTTGCCCGAAGCGTCAATCAGCTTGACCTGCGGTCGCACCAGCTTGGCCGAACCCCGTCGCTTCGGGTCGATCACCACCAGCGTGGAAAGCCCGGTCACCTCGTCCATCTGACGCGCCACGGTCATGCCTTCCTCGAAGTTTTCGAACCGCACCGTGCCGGCGAACTCCGTGATGATGGGTCGCGTCAGCGGATCCCAGGTCGCCAGGATGGCGCCGGCCTTGACGCTCCGGTCGGCTTTGGCCGCCAGGATGGCGCCATAGGGAACCTTGTGCCGTTCGCGCTCGCGTCCATGCTCGTCCTGGATCACGATTTCGCCGGAGCGGGCAATCACCACCTGATCGCCGCGGCTGTTGGCGACGTAGCGCATGGTCGTGTTGAAGCCGATGCTGCCGGCCGACTTGGCTTCGACACTGGAAGCAACGGCCGCACGTGAGGCCGCGCCACCGATGTGAAAGGTGCGCATGGTGAGCTGGGTGCCTGGCTCGCCAATCGATTGGGCCGCAATGACGCCCACCGATTCGCCGATGTTGACCAGGCCGCCGCGACCCAGGTCGCGGCCGTAGCACTTGGCACAAAGGCCGTAGCGGGTGGCGCAGGTCAATGCCGTACGCACCTTGACCTCGTCCACGCCGGCCAGTTCGAGCGCCTCGACCACATCCTCGTCGAACATTTCACCGCCCTTGAGCAGCACTTCGCGTGTTTCCGGGTGCAGCACATCGTCGGTCGCCGTGCGTCCCAGCATGCGGTCCCGCAGCGATTCGATGACATCGCCGCCCTCAACGATGGCCCGCATCACGGTGCCATCCGAGGTGCCGCAGTCGCTCTCGGTCACCACCAGATCCTGCGTTACGTCCACCAGGCGGCGCGTCAGATAGCCCGAATTGGCCGTCTTCAACGCCGTGTCGGCCAGGCCCTTGCGCGCGCCGTGGGTGGAAATGAAGTACTGAAGAACATTCAATCCTTCGCGGAAGTTGGCCGTGATCGGGGTCTCGATGATGGAACCGTCAGGTTTGGCCATCAGGCCGCGCATGCCCGCGAGTTGGCGAATCTGCGCCGCCGAGCCGCGCGCGCCGGAGTCGGCCATCATGTAGATCGAGTTGAACGACTCCTGATCGACCTCGTTGCCATGGCGGTCGATGGTCTTTTCCTTCGCCAGCTGGGCCATCATGACCTTGGACACCTCGTCGCTGGCCTTGCCCCAGATGTCGACCACCTTGTTGTAGCGCTCGCCGGAAGTCACCAGGCCAGACACATATTGCTGTTCAATCTCGCGCACCTCTTTTTCGGCGCGTTCGATGATGGCTGGCTTCTCCTTGGGCACCAGCATGTCGTCCACCGCGATCGAAATCCCGGCACGGGTCGCCAGCCGAAAACCGTATTGCAACAGCTTGTCGGCGAACACCACGGTTTCCTTCAGGCCGCACTTGCGGAACGAAACGTTGATGAGTCGCGAAAGCTCCTTCTTCTTCAACGCCTTGTTGATGTTGGAGAAAGGAAGCCCCTTGGGCAGGATCTCGCTCAGCAGGGCACGGCCGGCGGTGGTTTCCACCAACGTGGTCGAAGCCACAAGCTCTCCGGTGATGCGGTCCTTGGTGTACTCGGTCAGGCGCACGTTGATGCGCGCTGTCAGGTCGACCTCGCCTGCGTCGAAGGCCCTCTGGACCTCGCCGGTGTCGGCAAAAATCAGGCCCTCGCCCTTGGCATTGATGCGATCGCGCGTGGCGTAGTAAAGACCGAGCACCACGTCTTGCGACGGCACGATCGAGGGCTCGCCATTGGCCGGAAACAACACATTGTTGGAGGCCAGCATCAACGTGCGCGCTTCCATCTGCGCCTCGACCGATAGCGGCACGTGCACCGCCATCTGGTCGCCGTCAAAGTCGGCATTGAAGGCGGCACAGACCAGCGGATGCAGCTGGATCGCCTTGCCCTCGATCAGGATCGGCTCGAACGCCTGGATGCCGAGCCGGTGCAGGGTGGGCGCGCGGTTCAGCAGCACAGGGTGTTCGCGGATCACCTCTTCCAGAATGTCCCACACCACCGGCGTTCCCGATTCCACTTCCTTCTTGGCCGCCTTGATGGTGGTGGCGATCCCCATCGTCTCCAGGCGGGAGAAGATGAAAGGCTTGAACAGTTCGAGCGCCATCAACTTGGGCAGGCCGCACTGATGCAGCTTCAAGGTCGGACCGACCACGATGACCGAGCGGCCGGAATAGTCGACCCGTTTGCCAAGCAAGTTCTGGCGGAAGCGTCCGCTCTTGCCCTTGATCATGTCGGCCAGGGATTTCAGAGCACGCTTGTTGGCGCCGGTCATGGCTTTGCCGCGGCGTCCGTTGTCCAGCAGCGAGTCAACCGCCTCCTGCAACATGCGCTTCTCATTGCGGGCAATGATTTCGGGCGCTTTGAGTTCAAGCAGGCGGCGCAGCCGGCTGTTGCGGTTGATGACGCGACGGTACAGGTCGTTCAGGTCCGAGGTGGCAAAGCGGCCGCCGTCCAGCGGAACCAGCGGACGCAGGTCCGGCGGCAGCACCGGCAGCACGTCGAGCACCATCCACTGGGGTTTGATGCCCGACTTCTTGAACGCCTCGAACAGCTTGAGCCGCTTGGCATTCTTCTTGATCTTGATCTCGGAGCCGGTCAGGTCGCCACGCAGCTTCTCGATTTCGCTGTCGATGTCGATGCCTTGCAACAGGTCCTTGATACCCTCAGCGCCCATGCGGGCGACAAACTCGTCGCCGTGCTCGCGCGCCTTGGCGTCGTAGTCGTCCTCGGACATGATGCTGAACTTCTTCAGCGGCGTCATGCCGGGGTCGGTGACGACGTAGGCCTCGAAGTAAAGCACGCGCTCGATGTCGCGCAGCGTCATGTCCAGTACCAGGCCGAGCCGGCTCGGCAGCGATTTCAGGAACCAGATATGGGCGCACGGGGCGGCCAGGTCGATATGACCCATGCGCTCGCGCCGCACCTTGGTCTGGGTCACTTCAACCCCGCACTTCTCGCAGATGACGCCACGATGCTTCAAGCGCTTGTATTTTCCGCACAGGCATTCGTAGTCTTTCGTCGGGCCAAAGATCTTGGCGCAGAAGAGACCGTCGCGCTCGGGCTTGAAGGTACGGTAATTGATGGTCTCGGGCTTCTTCACCTCGCCGAAAGACCAGGAACGAATCTTCTCGGGCGACGCCATCCGGATCTTGATGGCATTGAAGTGCTCGTCAGGAGTGAATTGCTTGAACAGGTCGAGTAGCGATTTCATGGTGCTTCTTTCCTTTGATTCATGAGCGTTCGAGTTCGATATCGATGCAAAGGGAACGGATTTCCTTGACAAGAACATTGAACGACTCGGGCATGCCGGCCTCGATGGTGTGCTCACCCTTGACAATGCTTTCGTAGACCTTGGTGCGACCCTGCACGTCGTCGGACTTCACCGTCAGCATCTCCTGCAAGGTGTAGGCCGCGCCGTAGGCTTCCAACGCCCAAACCTCCATCTCGCCAAAACGCTGCCCGCCAAACTGCGCCTTGCCGCCCAGCGGCTGTTGCGTCACCAGACTGTATGGGCCGGTGGAGCGGGCGTGCATCTTGTCGTCCACCAGATGGTGCAGTTTCAGCACGTGCATGTAGCCCACGGTGGTCGGGCGTTCGAACGCGTCTCCAGAGCGGCCGTCATACAGATGGGCCTGGGTTCGGGTCGGCGTCAGGCCCTTCAAGCGCGCCACAGCGTCTGGGTAGGCCAGCTTCAGCATCGTCCGGATCTCGTCTTCCGAAGCGCCGTCAAACACCGGCGTCGCAAAGGGCATGCCCTTGGCCAGATTGCCCGCCATCTCCATGATCTGCTCGTCGCTCATCTTGGACAGGTTCTCGTGCCGACCTGAGCTGTTGTAGATTGAATCCATCAGTTTGCGCAGGTCAGCGACTCGCGCCTCGGCTTGCAGCATGTCGCCGATGCGCTGGCCAATTCCCTTGGCGGCCCAGCCCAGATGGACTTCGAGCACCTGCCCGACGTTCATCCTTGAGGGCACACCCAGCGGGTTGAGCACGATGTCACAGGGTGTGCCGTCGGCCATGTAGGGCATGTCCTCGACCGGCACGATTTTCGACACCACGCCCTTGTTGCCGTGGCGACCGGCCATCTTGTCACCCGGCTGCAGCCGGCGCTTGACGGCAAGGTAGACCTTGACCATCTTCAACACTCCGGCCGGCAGCTCATCGCCCTGGGTCAGCTTCTTGCGCTTTTCCTCAAACGCCAGATCAAAGCTGTGGCGGGTCTGCTCCAGCGAGGCCTTGATGCTGTCGAGTTGCGCGGCAATTTCTTCATCGGCTGGGCGAATGTCAAACCAGTGGAAGCGCTCGACCGATGCCAGGTAGGCCTTGTCAATCTTGCTGCCCTTGGCCAGACGATGCGGTCCGCCATCGGCAATCTTGCCGTGCAACAGCTTCTCGATGCGGGCAAACGCGTCGCCCTCGACGATACGCAGCTGGTCGTTCAGGTCCAGGCGGTAGCGCTTGAGCTCGTCGTCGATGATCTGCTGCGCGCGCTTGTCGCGCACGATCCCTTCCCGGGTGAACACCTGCACGTCGATCACCGTGCCCTGCGAGCCCTGCTCGACCCGCAGCGAGGTGTCTTTCACGTCGCTGGCCTTCTCGCCGAAGATGGCCCGCAGCAGTTTTTCTTCCGGCGTCAGTGTGGTTTCGCCCTTGGGCGTCACCTTGCCGACCAGGGTGTCGCCTGCCTGGACTTCGGCGCCGACAAAAATGATGCCGGAATCGTCGAGCCGGTTCAGTTGCTGCTCGGCCAGGTTCGGGATGTCCCGGGTGATCTCCTCGGCGCCAAGCTTGGTGTCGCGCGCCATCACCACCAGTTCCTCGATGTGAATCGAGGTGTAGCGGTCCTCGGCCACGATACGTTCGCTGATCAGGATCGAATCCTCGAAGTTGTAGCCGTTCCATGGCATGAAGGCGACCAGCATGTTCTGCCCCAGCGCGAGTTCGCCCAGGTCGGTGGAAGCGCCATCGGCGATCACGTCGTCCTTGGCCAGCAGGTCGCCTTTCTTGACGATCGGTCGCTGGTGAATGTTGGTGTTCTGGTTCGAGCGCTGGTACTTGATCAGGTTGTAGATGTCGACGCCGACTTCACCCGCGGCCGTTTCCGCGTCATTGACGCGCACCACGATGCGGGTCGCGTCCACATAGTCCACCAGGCCACCCCGGCGCGCCGTGGCCACCGTGCCGGAGTCGATCGCGACGACGCGCTCGATGCCGGTGCCGACAAAGGCTTTTTCCGGTCGCAGCACCGGAACCGCCTGCCGCTGCATGTTGGCGCCCATCAAGGCCCGATTCGCATCGTCGTGCTCAAGGAACGGCACCAGCGAGGCCGCCACCGACACTATCTGCGCCGGCGACACGTCCATGTACTGAACCCGAGCCGCGCCAACCAGGATCGATTCGCCTTTTTCGCGCGCCGATACCAGGTCACCGGTCAATCGCCCAGCTTGATCCAGCGTTGTGTTGGCCTGCGCGATCACGTACTTGCCCTCCTCGATCGCCGATAGGTAGTCGATCTCCATTGTCACCTTGCCGTCGATGACACGGCGGTACGGCGTTTCGATGAAACCATACTCGTTCAGGCGCGCGTACAGTGCCAGCGAGTTGATCAGGCCGATGTTCGGGCCCTCCGGCGTTTCGATCGGGCAGACACGGCCATAGTGGGTCACGTGCACGTCGCGAACCTCAAAGCCGGCGCGCTCCCGGGTCAAGCCACCTGGGCCCAGGGCTGAAACGCGCCGCTTGTGGGTGATCTCCGAAAGCGGATTGGTCTGGTCCATGAACTGCGACAGCTGGGACGCGCCAAAAAACTCCTTGAGCGCCGCAGAAATCGGCTTCGAATTGATCAGGTCGTGCGGCATCAGGGGCTCCTGCTCGGCCTGCCCGAGCCGCTCCTTGACCGCCTTCTCAATACGTGCCAGACCGGTGCGGTACTGGTTCTCCGCCAGCTCACCGACACAGCGAACGCGTCGATTGCCCAGATGATCGATGTCGTCGACCTCGCCGCGGCCATTGCGCAGATCGACCAGGATCTTCACGACAGCGAGGATGTCCTCGTTGGTCAGGACCATCGGCCCGGTCGATTCGTCACGACCGACCTTGGCGTTGAACTTCATCCGACCGACACGCGACAGGTCATAGGTGTCCGGGTTGTAGAACAGGCGCTGGAACAGGGCTTGCACCGCGTCTTCGGTCGGCGGCTCGCCGGGCCGCATCATGCGGTAGATCGCGACGCGGGCGGCAAACTCGTCGGCGGTTTCGTCGATGCGCAGGGTTTGCGAGATGTAGGTGCCCTGATCCAACTCGTTGGTGTAGATGCACTGCAGGTCCTGCACGCCACAGGCGCGCATTTTCTTCAACAGCACGTCGGTCAGTTCGTCGTTCGCCCGGGCCAGGATTTCGCCGGTCTCCGGATCGACGACATTGCGCGCAACGACCCGGCCGACCATGAAATCCTCGGGGACGCTGATATGGGTGGTTCCCGACTGTTCAAGGTCGCGCGCATGGCGCGCGGTGATGCGTTTGTCCTTGGCCACCACCACCTTGCCGGACCGGTCGGTGATGTCGAATCGGGCCACCTCGCCACTCAGGCGCTCAGCCACAAACGCCATCTGCGCGCCGCTGTCCATCAGGCGCAGGTTGTCGTTGACGAAGAAGTTCGCCAGGATCGATTCCGGATTCAGGCCAATCGCCTTCAGCAGGATCGTGACCGGCATCTTGCGCCGACGATCGACGCGAAAGTACAGAATGTCCTTCGGGTCGAACTCAAAATCAAGCCAGGAGCCGCGATACGGAATGATCCGGGCCGAAAAGAGCAATTTGCCCGAGCTGTGCGTCTTGCCCTTGTCGTGCTCGAAGAAGACACCCGGCGAGCGGTGCAACTGCGAAACAATCACGCGCTCGGTGCCATTGATGATGAACGATCCCTTGTCGGTCATCAGGGGCACCTCGCCCATGTAGACCTCCTGCTCCTTCACTTCCTTGATCACCTTGGACTGCGGTGTCGAGGACTCGCGGTCGTAGATGAACAACTGCACCTTGGCTCGAACCGCCGAGGCGTAGGTGAGGCCCCGTGTCTGGCACTCGCGCACATCAAATGTCGGTTTGGCGAGGTTGTACTCGAGGTACTTCATCTCGACATAGCCGTTGTGCGAGATGATCGGAAAAGCGGCCTCAAAAGCCGCCTGCAAGCCCTCCACCGTGCGCTTCTTCGGCGCGATGTTGGCCTGCAGAAAGGCGGTATAGGCGTCCTTCTGCATTTGCAACAGATAGGGAACTTTGAGCACGCTGTCGCGGCTGCCGAAACTTTTGCGAATTCGCTTGCGTTCGGTGTACGAATAGGTCATGAGATCTCCGGGCAAAGACATGAGTCCTGTGTCTGCGACGACTTCTCTTCCGGAGCCGCGGCTCCGAAATCTTGGTGGCTGGCCACTACCAGCCGTTGGCAGACGGTTGCGCATTGCACGCAACCCGGACCAAGGCGTCTTCCGCAGTCGGGGTCAGAAGACACTGGAAAACAGGGTCAAGGACCCGGTTTTCTGGTGCGCTCTGAAAGTGCGAAAGGCCGGTCCGTCAACCAGCCCGTCGCAGCAAAGTCTGAGGCGGCAATCAAGCCCATCCTGGCCTGACCGCGACCGCAAACCAATTACTTGAGCGACGCCTTGGCGCCAGCGTCCTCGAGTTTCTTCTTGGCAGTCTGGGCGTCGGCCTTGGGCATGCTTTCCTTGACCGCCCTGGGCGCGCCGTCCACCAGATCCTTGGCTTCCTTCAGTCCCAGGCTGGTGATTTCGCGCACCACCTTGATGACCGAGACCTTGTTCGCACCAATTTCGTCCAGCATCAGCGTGAACTCGGTCTGCTCCTCGACCACCGCTGCGACGCCGGCCGCCGCCGCTGGGGCCGCCATCGCCGCCGCGCTCACGCCAAACTTCTCTTCAATGGACTTGACCAGGCCATTGAGCTCCATGACCGACATGCTGTCCAGCGCGGTCAAAAATGTGTCTTTATCGAATGTCATTCTGCTTTCTCCAAAAATTTCAAGTTGCTCGGGGTCGGCGCCACCAGCAGGTGCGCACCACCCGGTTCGGTTAATTCCTTGCCGGCCGCCGGCCTCAGGCCGCCTGCGCCTGCGCCTCGCCGCGCTGCGTCGCCAGCGCCGCCAGCACGCGCGCGATGCGCGTGATTGGCGACTGCATCAGGCCAAGCAACTGGGCCAGCAGAACCTCCTTGGAGGGAATGCTTGCCAACTGCTTCACGCCATGGCTGTCCAGCGCTTTTCCGCCATACACACCGGCGCGAACCACCAACTTGTCGTTGGTTTTCGCGAAGTCGACCACCACTTTCGCGGCGGCCACAGCGTCGACGGAAAAGCCATAGATCAGCGGACCCGTCATCTGATCGGTGACCGAGGCAAACGGGCCGCCAGCCAGGGCACGGCGCGCCAGCGTGTTCTTGAGAACACTCAGGGTGACGCCGTTGTTGCGGGCTTGCGTGCGCAATTTGGTCAGGTCAGCGACCGTGATGCCGCGGTACTCGGCCAACACCAGCGTTTGCGCATTGGCGGCGAGTTGGGTCACTTCGTCAATGACCGCTTCTTTCTCACTGCGACTAAGACTCAAGGTCTACTCCTATAAAGTGCCTGTGGGCTCGAATCCTTGATGCGACGCCGGCAAACACGCTTCACTGCAGCGACCAACTGTTCAGGAAAACCTGGCAGCGGGCACGCCATCTGCGTTGGCTCCGCAATTGCGGATTTAGGTCCGGCCAGAGGCCGGTCACCAACGGTCTCGGATGGCCCGGGGCTCTCCTGCGAGAGCCCTGGCCCACCACACCAGCCCCACCTTGCGGCGAGGTTGAATTTTCAAGGCGCCCCAGGCGCCACCAACAGCTACGCGGAGAGGCTTTGCGTGTCCACACGCACGCCCACTCCCATGGTTGAAGAAACTGCGACCTTTCTCAGATAAACACCTTTGCTGGCGGCCGGCTTGGCCTTGGTCAGCGCGTCCATCAGAGCGTGCAGGTTGCCCTTGAGTTTTTCCGTGTCAAAGGAGCGCCGGCCAATCGTGGCATGCACGATGCCGGCCTTGTCAACACGGAATTGCACCTGACCGGCTTTGGCGTTTCGCACCGCCGTCGCCACGTCCGCGGTGACGGTTCCGACCTTGGGATTGGGCATCAGGCCGCGCGGGCCCAAGATTTGTCCAAGCGTGCCGACGACGCGCATCGCGTCCGGCGCGGCGATCACCACATCAAACGGCATTTCACCGGCCTTGACCCGGGCCGCCAGATCCTCCATGCCGACGATGTCAGCGCCAGCGGCCCTGGCTTCTTCAGCCTTGGCGCCCTGCGCAAACACCGCAATCCGTTTCATCTTGCCGGTTCCATTGGGCATGACCACCGCACCGCGAACCACCTGGTCCGACTTCTTGGCGTCGATCCCCAGTTGCACCGCGACATCGATCGATTCGTCGAACTTCGCGGTCGCGCATTCCTTGACGATGTTCAGCGCATCGACCAATGGGTAGAGCTTGTTGCTGTCGACCTTGCCAGCATAGCCTTTGCTGCGTTTGCTCAGACGAGTCATTTAGAGACCCTCCACGATGACGCCCATGGAGCGGGCCGATCCGGCAATCGTGCGCACGGCAGCGTCGACGCTGGCGGCATTCATGTCCTTCATCTTGGTCTTGGCGATTTCTTCCAATTGGGCGCGGGTGATCTTGCCGACCTTGGTGGTGTGCGGCGTCGCCGAGCCCTTTTCCAGCTTGATGGCTTTTTTGATCAGCGTCGTCGCCGGCGCTGTCTTGATAATGAAGGTAAAGCTCTTGTCCGCGTAGGCCGTGATGATCACAGGCAAGGGCAGACCCGGCTCAACCCCCTGGGTCTGGGCATTGAACGCCTTGCAGAACTCCATGATGTTGAGGCCGCGCTGACCCAGCGCCGGACCGATCGGGGGTGAGGGATTGGCCTTGCCAGCTGGCACTTGCAGCTTGACAAAGCCCACGATTTTTTTCGCCATAACTTTCTCCTTGCGGGTTCCAGCGCCGCAGACTCAACTGCGGCTCCCCGGGGCGTCCATCCACGATCGACTCAATCTGCAACCTGTTCCGCGCCGAGTCGCAAAGCGCGAAAGCTCCATCCTCAAGTCTTTTCGACCTGCCCGAATTCGAGTTCGACCGGCGTCGCCCGGCCAAAAATCGTGACCGAGACACGAACCTTGTTCTTGTCGTAATTGACATCGACGACTGTTCCGTTGAAATCGGTGAAAGGGCCCTCCTTGATCCGCACGTACTCCCCGACTTCGAACTCCACCTTGTGCCGGGGCTTTTCCGTCCCCTCCTGCATCTGGCTGACAATCTTCTGGACGTCGGCCTCGGAAATCGGCGCTGGGCGATTCTTCGCGCCGCCGACAAATCCGGTCACCTTGTTGGTGTGTTTCACCAGGTGCCAGGTCTCGTCACCCATCACCATTTCAACCAGCACATAGCCGGGGAAGATGCGGCGTTCCGTGGTCTTTTTCTGCCCGTTCTTGATCTCGACCACCTCTTCGGTCGGCACCATGATCCGGCCAAACCTGTCCTGCATGCCGGAGCGGGTGATGCGCTCAATCAAATTGCGTTCAACCGCCTTTTCCATGCCCGAATAAGCGTGCACCACGTACCAGCGCAGATCCGGGTTGCTCGCTGCGGGAAGCGGCTGAGCCTTTGCCTCCGGGATGTTGGCAACATCACTCATCATTTTCTCCACCCCAGAACAAGGTCGTAAAAAACCCATTCGAGCGTCTTGTCGGTCAACCACAAAAACAGGGCCATGACGAACACAAAGCCAAACACATAGGCCGTCATCTGCAGGGCCTCCTTGCGATTGGGCCAGACCACCTTGCGTACCTCGCGCGTTGCGTCGCGGCCGAACCCGACCAGCTGCCGGCCCGGCTCGGACAGCAGAAACACCAGCGCCGCCGCTGCCAACCCACCCAACAAGGCGCCCCACTGGGCCAGCGTCCCTGACGTTCCGAGCAGGTAGAAGGCCGCCAGGCCGCCGATGGCCAAGGCAGCGGCCAGCGCCAACTTGGCCTTGTCGGCCGAGGTGCTTACGGTTTCAACTTGAGAGCTTGCCATCGATGGCGGTTCCTGGTGCTGATCTTTGCTTGGTCTGACAAGACGGCTTGGTTTGCTCGGGCCCGGATGAAATCAAGGCGGTGAACTTCAGGATCCGTCTGTCAGCTGGCAGGGGCGGAGGGCATCGAACCCCCAACCTCCGGTTTTGG
>JBCKPE010000044.1:0-17485 GCA_038901875.1 Burkholderiaceae bacterium | reverse complement strand
TGATCGTTCTTCAGCGGCGTGAAACTGATGTCGGTCACCAGCAGGGGCTCAACCCCAAGCGGCAGATTCCGCACGTCGCTGTCGTAGGGCGTGGCAAAGTCCGCCTGCTTCAGTGCTTCCGAGCCTTGGAACTCGGACATCAACTGCCGCGTCTGCTCATCGGCGCCGATCAGGTGACTGGTGTCGGGCGAACCGCTCTTGGCCAACTGGTCGGCCACCACCTTCTCCAGCATCGGGATCAGTCGCAGCGACATGCGCCGCGTCAGCCACAATCTGAACTCATCGGAGGTCGTGCTCTTGATGCGCACCAGGATCCGGTCCTGCTCGCGAACGTGACTCAACGACAGTTGATGAATCTGCATGAGCTTGATTCTAGTCAGGAGGCGTTGACCCGCCGTCTTGAAAATCGCCCAAAGCGCCTCACGTTCCTTCAAAGGGTCGGACTGACCCATGTCAGGCTTGGGGCAGGCTGGGCCAAGCGTGCACGGCCATCTGGAGGAAATTCATGCGAACCGACAAACTCACCACCAAGTTCCAGGAAGCGCTGGCCGACGCGCAGTCGCTGGCGCTTGGCAACGACCATGCCTACATCGAGCCGGCGCACATGGTCGCTGCCATGCTGCGGCAAGACAGCGGGCCAGCCAATGTGCTGTTGCGCGCCGGCGTCAACAACAGCGGCCTGCTGGCGGCAGCGGACAGCGCCATCAAGCGCCTGCCCCAGGTGCAGGGCCAGGAACAGGTGCAGGTTGGGCGCGATTTGACGGCGCTGCTGCAGCAGACCGAAAAGGAGTCGATCAAGCGGTCCGACCAATTCATTGCCGGCGAGCTGTTCTTCCTGGCGCTGGCCGACCACAAGGGTGAGACCGGCCAGATGGCCAGGGCCAACGGCCTCTCGCGCAAGGCGCTGGAGGCCGCCATCGAGCAGGTGCGCGGCGGCCAGAGCGTGAACAGCGCCGACGCCGAAGGGCAGCGCGAGGCGCTGAAGAAATACTGCCTGGACCTGACCGAGCGCGCGCGCCAGGGCAAGCTCGACCCAGTGATCGGCCGTGACGATGAGATCAGGCGCGCGATCCAGGTGCTGCAGCGGCGCACCAAGAACAATCCCGTGCTGATCGGCGAGCCCGGCGTGGGCAAGACGGCCATCGTCGAAGGTCTGGCGCAGCGCATCGTGGCCGGCGAGGTGCCGGAGTCGCTGAAAGGTAAGCGTGTGCTGGCGCTGGACATGGCGTCGCTGCTGGCCGGCGCCAAGTACCGCGGCGAGTTCGAGGAACGGCTGAAAACGGTGCTGAAGGAACTGGCCAAGGACGAAGGCCAGACCATTGTCTTCATCGACGAGTTGCACACCATGGTGGGCGCCGGCAAGGCCGAGGGCGCGATCGACGCCGGCAATATGTTGAAACCGGCGCTGGCGCGCGGCGAGCTGCATTGTGTCGGCGCGACCACGCTGGACGAATACCGCAAGTACATCGAAAAGGACGCCGCGCTGGAGCGGCGCTTCCAGAAGATCCTGGTCGGTGAGCCCACAGTGGAGGCGACCATCGCCATCCTGCGCGGCCTGAAGGAGCGCTACGAGGCGCACCACGGTGTCGAGATCACCGATCCGGCGATCATCGCCGCCGCCGAACTCAGCCAGCGCTACATCACGGACCGCTTCCTGCCCGACAAGGCAATCGACCTGATGGACGAGGCCGCGGCCAAGATCAAGATCGAGATCGACTCCAAGCCCGAGGTGATGGACCGGCTGGACCGGCGGCTGATCCAGCTGCAGATCGAACGCGAGGCGGTGCGGCGTGAAAAGGACGAAGCGTCGCAGAAGCGCTTTGAGTTGATCGAAGAGGAGATCGGCAGGCTCAAGCGCGAGATTGCCGATCTGGACGAAATTTGGCGCGCCGAGAAGGCGCAAGCCCAGGGCAGCCAGCAGGCGCGCGAGGCGATCGACAAGCTGCGCCAGCAGGTCGAGGAGCTGACGCGCAAGGGCGACTTTAACAAGGTGGCCGAGCTGCAATACGGCCGGCTGCCGGAGCTGGAGAAGCAGTTGCGCGAAGCCCAGGCGAAGGAGGCTCACAAGGGCGACAAGGGGTCACCCAGGCTGTTGCGCACCCAGGTCGGCGCCGAGGAAATTGCCGAGGTGGTGGCACGCGCCACCGGCATTCCGGTGGCCAAGCTGATGCAGGGCGAGCGCGACAAGCTGCTGCAGATGGAACAGAAGCTGCACGAGCGCGTCGTCGGCCAGGACGAAGCCATTCTTGCGATCGCCAACGCGATCCGGCGCTCCCGCGCCGGCCTGTCGGACCCGAACCGGCCCACCGGCTCCTTTCTGTTCCTCGGTCCCACCGGAGTCGGCAAGACCGAGCTGTGCAAGGCGCTGGCGTCGTTCCTGTTCGACAGCGAACAGCACCTGATCCGCATCGACATGAGCGAGTTCATGGAGAAGCATTCGGTCAGCCGCATGATCGGCGCGCCACCGGGCTACGTCGGCTACGACGAGGGAGGTCACCTGACCGAGGCGGTGCGGCGCAATCCGTACAGCGTGGTGCTGCTCGATGAGGTCGAGAAGGCCCATAGCGACGTGTTCAACGTGTTGCTGCAGGTGCTGGAGGACGGCCGCTTGACCGATGGCCAGGGGCGCACGGTGGACTTCAAGAACTGCGTCATCGTGATGACCAGCAACATCGGTTCACCCATGATCCAGGCCATGGTCGGGCGCGACGCTGAGGAGATCAAGGACGCGGTCTGGGGCGAATTGAAGAACCATTTCAGGCCGGAGTTTCTCAATCGCATCGACGAGACGGTGGTGTTCCATGCGCTGGACGCGCGGCATATCGAGGCGATCGCGCGGATCCAGCTTGGATTCCTGCAACAGCGGCTGCAGAAGATGGAGTTGCAGCTCGACGTCTCGCCCGCTGCGCTGGCCGAACTGGCCAAGGTCGGTTTCGACCCGGCGTACGGCGCGCGCCCGATCAAGCGCGCCATCCAGCAGCGGATCGAGAATCCGCTGTCCAAGCTGATCCTCGAAGGCAAGTTTCCGCCCAAATCGGTGATCCCGGTCAGCGTCGATCCAGTGCGCGACCCGGGCGTGTTCAAGTTCGAGCGCGTGGTGCATTGATACGAATTCGCTGGTGACCGTGCGAATAGGCTCGTCGTTCGGTCTGATCTGTTCCAGCGCAGAGAGCGCAGCGAACGAAGCGTGGATCGAGCACCCCAGGGCAGTCGGCGCTGCCGGCCTCAGCCGCCAGCGTCCTGAACGGAATCGCCAAAAGTCGAGTGCTCGACGCGATTTCGCCCCATTCTCTTGGCCCGGTACAGCGCCTCGTCCGCCGCCTTGAGCCATTGCTCCGGGGTGTAGCCGGTCGCACACTCGGTGATGCCGATGCTGATCGTGACCGCAAGATCCCGGACGACGCGGGAGTCCTCGATCAACGCGCGCAGTTGCTCGGCCACGTTCGATGCGGCGGCGGCCGATGTCTCCTGCAGCAGCAGCAGAAACTCTTCCCCACCAATTCGATAGAGCGAGTCGACCGTCCGCTTTCTGGTCGTGATCAGTTTGACCATGCCAATCAGAACCGCGTCGCCCGCGCCATGTCCGTGCCGGTCGTTGATCTGCTTGAAGTTGTCGATGTCGATCAGCAGGATCGAGGCGGGGACCGGCCGGCCCCTGGCGCGCTTGACCAGCTCACCGAGCGCGATGTCCATCTGGCGCCGGTTCGACGCGCCGGTCAACGGGTCGGTGGTGGCCTGCTGCATCAGTTTCACGTGCAACTCGGCCATTACATGCAACACAATGTTGAACATCAGCATGGTCAACAGCAGGGAGGCAAAAACACGCACGGCCATGCCGGCGCCGACGTAATGGGCCACCATCGCCGTGGTGCCGAACAGGAACAGGCTGGCGCAGACCAGTGCCTTGCGCCGCGACAGGACGAAGTAGCAGAACATCATGACCGGATAGGCCCAGAGCGCGCCATACATGCCGACGGCCTCGATCGCCACCGCCATCGCGGCTGCCACCGGAACCAACAGCATCGCCAGCGGTATGGTCGCCGGCTGGCCGCGGTACAGCTTGAAGACGTCCCAGGCGACGGCCAGGATGACCAGGCTGGTCGCGCCGGTCGCCAGATAACGGCCGGCCAGGTAGTTGATGACCGGAAAGGGCAGCAACAGGACGGCTACCGTGAACATCATCGGCAGGGTGATCCGGGTCCGGTACTCGGTCAGCACATCGTCGCCGTCCAATGCGAAGTTCTGGAGACGGCTAAGCAGCGACACCGGCGCATTCTCGCCCAATCCTGGGGCGACCCCTGCCAGGAGTTCCTGTGGCGTCAGGATCGACGCGACCGATGTGTTGTCTTGACGGTTCATGGGTGGGCCGCAGCGAGGGCGGCAGCGCGTTGCACCTCGACGCGGATCTCCTCCATCAGGCGCGCCTTCAGCTCGGTGAAAACGGGCGAGGTCTTGACCGAATAATGGCGCGGATGCGCGATCGGCACCGGCAGGTCGCATTTGATGCGGCCCGGGCGCGCGCTCATCACCACGACACGGTTCCCCATGAAAATGGCTTCGTCGATATCGTGCGTCACAAACAGCACGGTTTTCTGTTCCGCTTCCCAGATGCCCTGCAGCAGTTCCTGCATCAGCTCGCGCGTCTGATGGTCCAGCGCGCCGAACGGCTCGTCCATCAGCAGGATGCGCGGTTGGTTGGCCAGGGCCCGGGCCAGCGCCGTGCGTTGCTGCATGCCGCCTGAGAGTTGTTTCGGGAAATGTTGCTCGAACCCGTCCAGCCCGACCTTGTGCAGGAACTCGCGCGCGGTCGCCTGCTGCTCGGGCAACGGCATGGCTTTTTCGCGCAGACCAAAGCAGACGTTTTGCAGCACAGTCAGCCAGGGAAAAAGCGTGTAGCTCTGGAACACCATGCCGCGATCCGCGCCGGGTCCGGCAATGCGTCGCCCATCCAGCAGGACTTCGCCGGTGGACTGGCTGTCGAGTCCGGCCACGATGCGCAACAGGGTGCTCTTGCCACAACCCGAGGGGCCGAGAATGGTGATGAAGTCGTTTTCGGCCACGTTCAGATCGGTCGCCTGCAGCGCATGGGTCGCGCCGTGGCTCGAGACAAAGGTCTTGGAGACCGCCTTGATCTGCAGGATGGTCACGGCGCAGCCAATCGAGCGGCGCCGGGCCGCCCCAAGCCGCGAGCGCCCCCTCGGGGGGCAGCGCAGCACACGAAGTGGCAAGCGTGGGGGCTCATATTCTTGCCCAGGGAAAGAGCGAACGATTGAAGGCCTTGAAGGCGAAGTCGGTCACCAGTCCGATCAAGCCAATGACGATGATGCCGAAGATGATCTGATCCGTCGCCATCAGGGCCTGGCTGTCCGTGATCATGTGCCCGATGCCGCTGGAGGCGCCGATCAGTTCGGCAACGATGACGTAGGTCCAGGCCCAGCCCAGCACCATGCGCAGCGTCTCGGCAATATCAGGCGAGGCGCTGGGCAGCAGAACCCGGGTGACGATGCCTCGATCAGTGGCGCCCAGGGTGTAGGCCGCCTCCACCAGGTCGCGCCGGGTGTTGCCGACGGTCACGGCGATCATCAGCACCAGTTGAAAGAACGAGCCGATGAAAATCAGCGAGAGTTTCTGCGCCTCGCCGATGCCAGCCCAGAGAATCAGCAGCGGAATGAAGGCCGAGGCCGGCAGATAGCGGCCAAAGCTGACGAACGGCTCGAAGAACGCCTCGATCGGCTTGTAGGCGCCCATCAGCACACCGAGCGGGACGGCGATCAGCGCGGCAATGGCGAAACCGCCGAAGACACGCCAGACCGTCATGCCGATGTCCTTGGCAAAACCCTTGTTGAGCAGCAGGTCGTAGCCCGAGAGCACCATCGTGATGGGATCGGCCAGGAAGGTCTTGGAAACCAGGCCACCCAATGTCACCGCCGCCCACAGGGCGACGAACAGGACGAAGAAGCTGATGCCCAGAGCAATGCGCAGGCCGGGGCTGACCGGCTGCAGCGGCCTCATGCCGACCGCCCGGTGTCTCGTGCCGCCAAGCCGCCGGGCAGCCTGGTCATCGATCTACTGGATGAAACGCGTGTCGGCCAGCTTGCCCATGTCGGGCAGGGACCTGATGATTCCGGTTTCGAGCAGCAGTTCGGCCGCTTCCTTGCTGAACTGCGCGTGTTCGCCGGCAAAGAACTTCAGGTTCGCGGCGCGGTCCTGCCAGCGCAGGTATTTCTGGCTAGCTTCAAACTGTTCGCCGCTTTGCTTCACGTCGGCGCCCATGATCTCGAAACTTTTCTTCGGCTCCTTGGCAATCAATGCGACCGCCTCGAAGTAGCTGTCGGCCAGCGCTCTTGCCGCCCGCGGGTTCTCCGACAGGAACTTTGGCGTGCAGCCGAAGGTGTCCATGATCATCGGATAGTCCAGCGTGGTGGCGAGGATCTTGCCGGCCTCGGGTTTGGCGCGAACCGCGCTGAGGAACGGCTCATAGGTCATCGCCGCATCAATGCCGGTGATGCCGGCGATGATGGCGTTGGCCGCCGCCTGCGGCTCCAGATTCACGATGGTCACGTCCTTGATCGACATGCCGTTTTTCTTCAGCATCCAGGCCAGGGTGAAGTAGGGCGCCGTGCCAGGCGCGCTGGCTGCGACCGTCTTGCCTTTGAGTTCGCTGATCTTGCTGATGGGGTGTTTCACCACCATGCCGTCGGCGCCATAGCTCTTGTCGAGCTGAAAAATCTGCGTCGTCGCGACACCGTTGGCGTTCCAGACGATCCAAGTTTCGACCGTGGTGGCCGCGCATTGCAGGTCACCCGAGGCAATGGCCAGGTGCCGGTCCTTCTGCGGAATTTTCTTGATTGAGACGTCCAGACCATTCTTCTTGAAGATCCCGGCTTCCTTGGCCAGGGTCAGCGGCGCAAATCCGGTCCAGCCGGACATGCCGATGCTGATCTTGGTTTCCTGGGCCTGCAGTCCGGTCATGGCCAGGGCGGCGACGGCGCCCAGCAGCAGTTTTTTCATGTGTGTCTCCTGTTGGATTGGGGTAAGAAATGTTGTCCGTATTCTCGCATTGACAGCGGCTGGGAGCCGCGTCGATGGAGTCGATTCAGGCAGGGTTTTCCAATAGTAGCGGGAACAGCGGATGGTCCAGCGCCGCACCCGCCGGCAGTTCCTGCTCCAGCCCGGGAAAATCCGGCGAGGTTTTCCAGGGCCGTGGCGCGTGCCGCATGTCGTCGCCCAGAAAGCGCAGCGAGAAGGCGCGCCGGCGCACCGCGCTGCCAGGGGCGGCGTGCAGCGTCAGCATGTTGAAGCAGACCGCGTCGCCCGGCTGCATCTCCCAGCCCAGAATGGGGAAGGACGCGCGATCGGACTCGATGTCGGGCAGGTCGGCCAGGCTGCCCTCGGGAAACCACTTCGCCTGCAGGTCCTGGAAGGTGCGCGGCATCAACCAGGGCCCAAGCTGTGAACCAGCGACAAACTCTGGCGTCGCGGCACGGGCCACCGGATCGACTGGGATCCACATGCTGAGGTTCTGCGTTCCTGCGACGTTGTAATAGGGTTGATCCTGGTGCCAGGGCGTGCGCTGCACGGTGAGCGCCTCCTTCACCAGCAGGTGGTCGTGGTACAGGCGTACCTGCCGTCCACCCATCAGGGCGCCGGCCAGCGCGGCGGCTGGGGACTCCTCAATGAAGCGCCGGTAGGCGTCGATCCGTTGCCAGTTGCAGAAGTCTTCGAAGAAACGGCCCGGGTCGTTTGGCGTGCTGGCGACGATCGCGCGCTCGCTCGGATGCGCCAGGTTCCAATCGATTCCTTCCGCCAACTGCGCGATCGCCCGCGGTGTGAAGACCTGGCGCAGGCAGACCACGCCGTCGCGCCGATAGGCCTGCACCTGCTCGGGCCTGACCATCAAGCCTCCCGCCACAGCGGCGCCAGCCCTGAGGCTGGTGGCAGGGTGTGCAGGATGCGCGCCAGTGAACCGTCGAGCACCAGGCTGGTGGCGTGCTCGATGTCTGGCGCGAAGTAACGGTCCTGCGGCATGGCCGGGCAGTTTTTGCGCAACAGGCTATGCGCGGCTTCCAGCGCGGTCGAACTACGCAGCGGTCGCAGGAACTCGATGCCCTGCGCCGCCGCCAGCAACTCGATGCCAAGAATGTGCGCCGTGTTCTCGATCATCGGCAGCAGGCGGCGCGCGGCGAAGGTCGCCATCGACACATGGTCCTCCTGGTTTGCGCTGGTCGGTAGGCTGTCAACACTGGCCGGGTGCGCCAGCGACTTGTTCTCCGAAGCCAGCGCGGCGGCGGTGACATGGGCGATCATGAAGCCGCTGTTCAGCCCGGCGTCGGCCGAGAGGAAGGGCGGCAGGCGCGACACGCTGCTGTCGATCAGCATGGCGATGCGCCGCTCGGCGATGGCGCCGACCTCGGCAATGGCCACGGCCATGGCGTCCGCCGCCAGCGCCACCGGCTCGGCGTGGAAGTTGCCGCCGGAGATGATCTCCCCCCCGAAACGGCCTTCGGCCGCCTCCCCCCCAGGGGGGCGACGCCGACGGCCCGGCAAAGCCGGATCCGTGGCGTCCGCTTGGAGGTCGTCGTGCATGAAGATCAGTGGGTTGTCCGTCACGGCGTTGGCCTCGCGCAGCAGCACGTCGGCGGCGTAGCGCATCTGGTCCAGGCAGGCACCGACCACCTGCGGCTGGCAGCGCAGGCTGTAGGGATCCTGCACCCGGTCATCGCCAGTCTCGTGGGATTGGCGGATCGCGCTGCCCGCCAGCAGGGCCCGGTAATAGCGCGCAACGTCGATCTGCCCGGGCTGGCCGCGAATCTCATGAATGCGTGGATCGAACGGGCCGTCGCTGCCCCTGGCCGCGTCAACTGTCAGGGCGCCGACCACCAGCGCTGCCTCCAGCACCGGCTCGAAGCGCAGCAGCGCGTGCAGCGCCAGCGCGGTCGAAGTCTGGGTGCCGTTGATCAGCGCCAGGCCTTCCTTGGCCGCCAGCCGCAGCGGCGCGATTCCGGCCGCTGCCAACACCGGGCCGGCCGGCACGCGTTTTCCCTGCACCAGCATCTCGCCTTCGCCCAGCAGCGCGAGCGTCATGTGGGCCAGCGGCGCCAGGTCGCCCGAGGCGGCGACCGAGCCCTGCGCCGGCACATAGGGAATCAATCCCGCATTCAACACCGCAAGCAGCGTGTCAACGACCTGCTGGCGCACGCCGGAATGTCCGCGCGCCAGGCTGGCCGCCTTCAGCGAGAGCATCAGCCGCAGCACGGGAGGCGAGAGCGGCTCGCCGACACCGACGCTGTGCGAGCGAATCAGGTTGAGCTGCAGGGTGTCGAGTTGCTGGAAGCTGATGCGCTGGTTCGCCAGCTTGCCAAAGCCGGTGTTGACGCCGTACACGGCTGCGTCGCCGGCCGCCGCCGCCTGCACCACGCGAGCCGCACGCTCGATGCGCTCGCGTGAAGAGGCGGCCAGTTCAACCGGTTCACCGCCAGCGTGCAGGCGCCGCAGGTCGGAGAGTCCCAGCGCGCCGGGCTGCAGGATGTGGGTCATTGCGCAAAGTTGCCGAGCATCGGCAGGTTCAGGCCCTGTTCACGCGCGCATTGCAGCGCAATGTCATAACCGGCATCAGCGTGTCGCATGACGCCGGTGGCCGGGTCGTTGAACAGCACGCGTTCAATTCTTTGCGCGGCTTCGGCGCTGCCGTCGCAAACGATGACGACGCCGGCATGCTGCGAATAGCCCATGCCAACGCCGCCGCCGTGATGCAGGCTGACCCAGGTGGCGCCGCTCGCGGTGTTGAGCAGGGCGTTCAGCAGCGGCCAGTCGCTGACGGCGTCGCTGCCATCCTTCATGCTCTCGGTCTCGCGGTTCGGCGAAGCCACCGACCCGCTGTCCAGATGATCCCGCCCGATGACGATCGGCGCCTTCAGCTCGCCGCTCCTGACCATCTCGTTGAACGCCAGCCCGGCCCGGTGCCGCTCACCGAGACCGATCCAGCAGATGCGCGCGGGAAGCCCCTGGAATGCGATGCGTTCGCCCGCCATGTCGAGCCAGCGGTGCAGATTCCGGTTGTCGGGGAACAGCTCCTTCATTTTCGCGTCGGTCTTGGCGATGTCTTCCGGGTCGCCGCTGAGCGCGACCCAGCGGAACGGCCCGACGCCGCGGCAAAACAGCGGCCGCACGTAGGCTGGCACGAAGCCGGGGTAGTCGAAAGCGTTGGCCACGCCATGGTCCTTGGCGACCTGGCGCAGGTTGTTGCCGTAGTCCACGGTGGGAATGCCCATGGCGTGAAACTCAAGCATGGCACGCACATGGACTGCGCAGGACTTGCCGGCGGCGGCGCTTAACGTGGCATGCTGCGACGCGTCGCGTTGCGCGGCCTGCCACTCTGCCACGCTCCAGCCGGCGGGCAGGTAGCCGTTGATGATGTCGTGCGCCGAGGTCTGATCGGTCACGATGTCGGGCCGCAGGCCGCCCGACCGGGCACGGCGCACCAGCTCGGGCAGGACGTCGGCGGCGTTGCCCAACAGTCCGATCGATACCGCCTTGCGCTGCGCGGTGTAACTGGCAAGCCGCGTCAAGGCATCGTCAAGATCGACCGCCTGCTCGTCAAGGTAACGCGAGCGCAGGCGAAAGTCGATGCGCGACTGCTGGCATTCGATGTTCAGCGAGCTTGCCCCCGCAAAGGTCGCGGCCAGCGGTTGCGCGCCACCCATGCCTCCGAGCCCTGCGGTCAACACCCAACGGCCCGCCAGGTCGCCGTTGTAATGCTGGCGACCGGCTTCGACGAAGGTCTCGTAGGTGCCCTGCACGATGCCCTGCGAGCCGATGTAGATCCAGCTGCCGGCGGTCATCTGGCCGTACATCATCAGGCCGGCGCGATCGAGTTCGTTGAAATGCTCCCAGGTCGCCCATTTAGGAACCAGGTTGGAGTTGGCCAGCAGCACGCGTGGCGCGCCTTCATGGGTGCGGAACACGCCGACCGGCTTGCCCGATTGCACCAGCAGGGTCTCGTCGGGCCGCAGCCGGCGCAGGCTGTCGAGGATGGCGTCGTAGCAGGGCCAGTTGCGCGCCGCCTTCCCGATGCCGCCGTACACCACCAGCTGGTCCGGGTTTTCGGCCACGACCGGGTCCAGGTTGTTCTGGATCATGCGGTAGGCGGCTTCGATCTGCCAGTTGGCGCAGCTCAGTTTTGTGCCGTGCGGCGCGCGAACCGGGCGCGCCTTGCTGTCAAAGAACGGAGTGAGCGAGAGGTCGGACATGGCGGGGCTCCTGGGTCGTCAAGCGGTTGCGAGCGTCTGGCGTGTCAGGCTGGCGTGCTCGGCAAAGTTTAGTTGTCTATACAACTTGATGGTATCCGGGTTTTCCCTAATTGTCTATACAACTTGGAATGCCTGGGTTATGCTGGCGGCCTGCCAGCGAAACATTGCGCCATTGAACAAGGAAACATCCCCTGCCGCCCTGCCTGCTTACGGGCAGGTCAAGGCCTTCATCAAGTCGCACATCGGCGGCGGCAGTTGGAAGCCGGGCGATCCGGTGCCGAGCGAGTCCGCGCTGATGCAGCAGTTCGGCATCAGCCGCATGACGGTGAATCGCGCCCTGCGCGAGTTGATGAACGAAGGGATGGTCAGGCGCATCCAGGGCTCCGGCACCTTTGTCGCCGAGTTGCACCGGATTTCCTCGACGCTCACGATACGCGACATCCACGAGGAGGTGGTCGAGCGCGGCCATCTGCACGCGACCCGCGTCTTGCTGGCAGAAGCGCGCCGCTCCAGTGCCGAGGTCGCGCGCACGCTCGGCCTGCGTGGCGGCGCCCGGGTGTTCCACACGGTATTGATACACCTGGAAAACGGGCTGCCGATCCAGTACGAGGACCGTTACGTCAATCCGGCGGTGGCGCCGAAGTACCTCAATACCGATTTCACCCAAAGCACGCCAACGCACCATCTGCTGCGCCACGCGCCGCTGACCGAGGCGAGCTACTCGATCGAGGCCTGCCTGCCGAGCGCGCATGAGGCGAAGCATCTGGAAATCCCGCGTGGCGAACCCTGCCTGGTGATGATGCGGCGCACCGTTAGCGGCGCCAACGTCGCCAGTGTCGCGCGCCAGGTCTATCCCGGGTCGCGCTACAGTTTTTCCGGGCAATTTCAGGCGTGAACCCAATGGACTGGAACCGGGTCGATCTGAACCAGGTGTCACCCACGCCCTGGCGCAACGGCGGCGGGCTGACGCGCGAGCTGGTGGCCTGGCCGCAGGCCGACGACTGGAGCTGGCGTCTGTCGGTGGCCGAGGTGGCGTCCGATGGCCCGTTCTCGAAATTCGACTCGGTGCAACGCTGGTTTGCCGTGCTCGCTGGCAGTGGCGTGCGGCTGGATTTTGCCGGCCGCAGTCACCGCCTGACGAGCGACAGCGCGCCACTTTGTTTTGACGGCGCCGCGCCGGTTTTCTGTTCGCTGCTGGACGGTGCGACGCAGGATTTCAACTTGATGGTGCGCAAGGACCGGGCGCAGGCAACGATGCTGCGCGTGAATGGCGCCAGACAGGTCACGCTGGATGCGCCGACGGCGCTGGCGATCTACCTGGCCCGCGGTCCGGCGACGCTTGAACTGGACGGCAAGGAGGTCGAACTGCCGGAGCAGACGTTGGTCTGGCGGCAGCTCGACGCTGGCGCTTCGCTGCGGCTGGTCGCCCCCGAGGCCTTATGGATGGAAATCCGCCCATGACCCGGACACTCTGGACCGGTTGCAAGCTCGCCACCATGGTCGCCGGCGCAGCGACGCCCTATGGCCTGATTGATGACGGAGCCATGGTCAGCGAGGCCGGACGGCTGCGCTGGGTCGGCCCGCGCATGGAATTGCCGCAGGTGCTGGCCGAGGGCTGCAGCCAGCGCCACAACCTTGGCGGCGCGCTGGTGACGCCCGGCCTGATTGACTGCCACACCCATCTGGTGCATGGCGGCGAGCGCTCGGCGGAATTCGAACTGCGACTGAACGGTGCCAGCTACGAGCAGATCGCGCAGGCCGGCGGCGGCATCGTGTCCACCGTCAAGGCGACGCGCGAGGCCAGCGCGAACGAGTTGGAGGCGCAGAGCATGGTGCGGCTGCGTCGGCTGCTCGACGAAGGTGTCACCACGCTCGAGATCAAGTCCGGCTACGGGCTTGCGCTGGAACATGAGCGCAAGACGCTGCAGGTGGCTCGCTCGCTCGGCCAGCGCACCGGCATCTCGGTTCGAACCACTTTTCTCGGCGCCCATGCCGTGCCGCCCGAATTTGCCGGACGCAGCGACGATTATGTTGACGATGTGCTGCGCATGCTGCCGCTGCTGCATGCCGAGGGCCTGGTGGACGCGGTCGATGTGTTTTGCGAGCGGATCGCTTTCAGCGCGGCGCAGACCGAAAGGGTCTTTGCGGCGGCGCGCGAACTCGGCCTGCCGGTCAAGCTGCACGCCGAGCAGTTGAGCGACAGCGGTGGCGCGCAACTCGCGGCGCGCTACTCTGCGCTCAGCTGCGATCACCTGGAATGGTTGTCCGAGGCCGGCGCGCAGGCGATGGCGCAGGCCGGGACGGTGGCGGTGCTGCTGCCCGCGGCGTTTTACTTCCTGCGCGAAACTAAGGCGCCGCCGGTCGAAATGTTGCGCCGCCATGGTGTGCCGATTGCGGTGTCGACCGACAACAACCCCGGCAGTTCGCCTTGCACCTCCCTGCTGCTGGTGCTGAACATGGCCTGCACCCTGTTTCGGCTGACGCCCGAGGAGGCGCTCTCCGGCGCCACCCGGGTCGCGGCGCAGGCACTGGGACTGCGCGACCGCGGTGTGCTCGCCGCCGGCATGCGCGCTGACTTTGTCGCCTGGAATGTCGCGCGCCCGGCCGAACTCTGTTACGCAATTGGCGCCAACCCAAGGACGGCGACCGTGTTGGCCGGTGAATACCGGAACCCGCAGGAAGGAGCAGACCATGTCTGACGATCAGATCTTCACCTTGCAGCGCGGTCGCATTGCGCTGCTGGTCAGCATGCCGCATGTCGGCACCCATATCCCGGTTCGGTTGCGAGATCGGTTTCAGCCGCGGGCCCAGGATGTGGAGGACACCGACTGGCATCTGCCGCAGTTTTACGACTTCCTCGGCGACCTTGGCGCGAGCGTCCTGGTGCCACGTTACTCGCGCTACCTGATCGACCTGAACCGCCCGCCGGACGACGCCCCGATGTACCCGGGCGCCGCCAACACCGAACTCTGCCCGACGCGTTTTTTCACCGGCGACCCGCTGTACCTGGAAGGTCAGCAGCCTGGAGCGGCCGAGCGGCAGCGGCGACGTGAAAAGTATTGGCAGCCCTATCACGACGCGCTCGCTGCAGAACTTGAGCGGTTGCGAAACGAGCATGGCTTTGCGCTGCTGTGGGACGCGCACAGCATTCGTTCACGCATTCCCTGGCTGTTCGAGGGGCGCCTGCCCGATCTCAACATTGGCAGCGCGGACGGCGCCAGCGCCGATGCGCGCATTACCGAGGCCGCTGCTATGGCCTGCCGCAATGCGCCGGGCCTGACCCATGTGCTGAACGGCCGCTTCAAGGGTGGCTACATCACCCGGCATTACGGAGACCCGGCGCGCCAGGTGCACGCGCTGCAACTTGAGCAATGCCAGTGCACCTACATGCAGGAGGAGCCGCCCTTTGCCTATCAGCCGGCGCTGGCCGACGCCATCAAACCGGTGCTGCGCCTAATGGTCAGCGCCGCATTCAAAGCCTGCGCCGCCTGCCATGGGCAATGACGTGATGCGGCTGTTCGCCGAGCGGGCCTGGGTCGCCGGCGGCTGGGCGAGCGATGTGCTGTTGACGGTGGCGGCTGATGGCCGCTGGTCCGAGATCCGCTCTGGCGTGCCGGCCGAGCAGCGCGCCGCCGCAACACTGTTGCCAGGCCCGGTTCTGCCCGGGTTGGTGAATGCGCATAGCCACGCGTTCCAGCGCTGCATCGCCGGGCTGACCGAGCGGCGCAGCAACTCGGGCGCCGGACGCAGCGACGATTTCTGGAGCTGGCGCGAGCGCATGTATTCGGCCGCGAATCGCATCACGCCAGAGCAGATGGAAGCCATCGCCAGCTACCTGTACCGCGAACTGCTGGCCGGCGGCTACACCCATGTCTGCGAGTTTCATTACCTGCACAACGACATCGACGGCAAGCCCTATGCCGACGAGGCCGAGATGTCGCTGGCGCTACTGCGTGCGGCGCGGCGCAGCGGCATCGGGCTGACGCTGTTGCCGACGCTGTACATGCGGTCCGGCTTTGCCGCGCAGGGCCTGCGCGAGGACCAGCGCCGCTTTGCCTCGACGCCCGAGCGGCTGCTGCGCCTGGCAGAGCGGATCGAGCGCGAGGCGGCAGCCACGAGCACGAACGTCGGCCTCGCCCTGCATTCGCTGCGCGCGGTCGATCCGTTGGCACTGCGGGAGGTGGCGGCGCAGGCTGCGCGCAAGGCCTGGCCGGTGCATATCCACATTGCCGAACAACTGCAGGAGGTGAAGGATTGCCGCGCGCAAAGCGGGCAACGGCCCATTGAGTGGCTGCTGACCCATGCGCAACCCGACGCGCGCTGGAACCTGGTCCATGCGACCCACGCCACTGCCGACGAGCTGGCCGGCGTTGCGCAATGCGGCGCGGCCATTGTCATCTGCCCGAGCACCGAAGCCAACCTGGGCGACGGCGTGTTCGATCTGCCGACCTATGCGGCACGACAGGGTCGCTGGTCGATCGGATCGGACAGCCATGTCACGCGCAACTGGCCGCAGGAACTGCAACTGCTTGAGTATTCGCAACGGCTGACCCTGCGCCGGCGCAACATCGCGGCCCTGGCGCTTGGGTCAGACAGCAGCGCGGCGGCAATGTTCGAGGCTGCGCTTGCCGGGGGCGAATCGGCCACCGGGCAGGCCGTCGGCGGCATCGCCACCGGCGAGCGCGCCGACTTCCTCGTGCTCGACGGCGACGCGCCCTCGCTGCTGGGGCTGCCCCCCGATCATCTGCTCGATGCGCTGGTGTTTTCTGGCGCGGCAGGGGCGATAAGCCAGACCTGGGTGGCGGGCCGATGTGTTGCGAGCGCGGGGACTCCGCATGCGGATGCTGCGGGCCGGCCAGGCCCCGGCGCGTCCGATGCGGTGCAGCGCGACGCTTTTACCCGGGCGATGAAAAGCCTATGGTCTGAATGATGCCGCCCCGGAACACCTGATTCTGAGAACTGGAAGGTGGAAGTGTGAAATCACTGCCCATCTTGTTACCGTTCACTTGCCAAAGGGCCGGTCGCGAACTCCGCCGGGTTTGTCCGGCCCGGCTTCATGCCCAGAGTTTCCACTTATCGCGCTGTTCAGATTTGCGGAGCCACTTCTGCGGTCGACCGAGTTGGTGATCGGAATCCATTGGCCGCTTGTGCCTGCGGGCAAGGGGTCTCGGCGCGGCAGGCAGCGGTCGATAGGCGGCGGAGTACGATACGTTCGACGCTCCGTCCGAGGCGCTACAAAGGGAACACGAACAATGCATATCCAACACATCGAGGTTGGCAATTTCAGAAAGCTCCAGGCCGTTCGAATCGACTTCTCGGAGCAGACAACGATCTTCGTTGGCGCAAATAACAGCGGCAAGACTTCCGCGATGGTGGCACTCCGCAGGTTTCTCTTCGATCGGACGGACTTTTCAGTCAACGACTTCACGCTCACGCATTGGAACAAGCTCGACGCTGTCGCGAATGCATGGGAAGCGCAGCCGCCGGGCGACGAGCCCATTCCGGTTGATTGGGGTGAGGTGCTGCCCTTCGTCGATGTATGGCTAAATGTACCGATTGTCGAGTTGCACTACGTGCAAAAGCTCCTGCCGACACTCGACTGGGATGGGTCGAGCATCGGCGTGCGCCTGCGTTACGAACCCAAGGACGCGTTGGCGCTGAGGCACGAATACCTGACCGCGAAGCGCGCCGCCGCGACTGTCATGGGCGCGGCGGGTGCTGGCAAGGGCGACGAGCCGGAGCCCGCAACGGCCAGAGATGCGTTCGCTCTCTGGCCGCGCTCGATGATGGACTTTCTCTCGCGTCGCCTGCGGGCGACCTTTGAAATGAGGGCCTATCTGCTCGATCCTGCCAAACTCGTTTCGCCGAAGGATGGCATCGCCAAGCCGCAGACATTGCCACCCGAGAGCGAACCAATCGACGGAGACCCGTTCAAGGGGCTCATCCGCATCGACGAGATCAGTGCGCAGCGCGGCTTCGGTTTCGCCGCGCGCTCCGCGACGCGTGGGGACGTTCCGGCTGAGGAGCGCGACCAGCGCAGCGCCTCCAAGCTGTCAGGCCAGCTCCGTTCCTACTACGTGCAGCATCTCGATCCCTTTAAAACGCCGGAGGCCAAGGACCTAGACGCTCTTCAGGCGCTTCATGCGGCGCAAACCGTATTCGGTAAGCGCCTTGCCACCGACTTCTCGGATGCGTTGAAGGAACTTGAGGAGATCGGATATCCGGGCGTCACTGAT
>JBCKPE010000043.1:0-17533 GCA_038901875.1 Burkholderiaceae bacterium | reverse complement strand
TGGATGGAAGAAAATCAGAAGACAAAAACCGGCCCCTTTAAACTTCAACTTTCAACCCGGTCAAGCCGAACAGCAGAAGTCGCTAACTCAAGCCGCCTTCAGGCTCATACCTGAATTGGAAAATACTGCATCAGGGAGCCGAGCATGGACATTCATAACAAGACGATCGATGAACGCATCGAGTGGCGGTTATCCGGGCCCTTGCGTTCCTTTCATGGCTGGGTGCTGCGGGCGGCGCTCGCCTTGTTGATCGTGGCCGACCCCCAGCCCGCCGGAGCCGACCACCGGTTGCCGGAAGACCTCGCAGCTCCATCAGGCGGGTGGACGCTTGGGCGGCACAACCCTCCGCACTTCGCGCTGACCCACGGAAACGGCCGCTTCGTAGCCGTCGGAGAGGGTCGCTCCATCTACACTTCCGATGATGGCGCGCGATGGGCGCCCCGGTTCCCGGGGACCAGAAATGAACTCTTCGGTGCGGCATTCGGGAGGCAGACCTTTGTGGCGGTGGGGGGGCGAGGCACGGTCCTTGTCTCGGCAGACGGTGTGAACTGGACCCCTCGTGAGTCCGGAAGCACGCGCCATTACTATGCCGTGACCTACGCCAACGAACTGTTCGTGGCCGTCGGCTACTGGGGGAGCGTCCTGACGTCTTCCGACGGGATGACGTGGACGCGCAGAGCGGATGGCGGACCCTCGGAAAGCCATCTCTATGGCGTGACCTTTGGGGCCGGACGGTTCGTGGCGGTGGGACGAGGCGGGAGCGTGCAGACCAGCCCGGACGGGTTGGATTGGACCGCGCACCGCGCCGGCACTGCCTCCGCGTTAACGGCGGTGACCTACGGACAGGGAACCTTCGTGGCAGTGGGTCATGGCGGCACGATCCTCACTTCCTCCGACGCGGTCAACTGGACGCAGCGCAGATCCGGGGGGGAGGGCCTGCTTGCGGTAACGTTCGCCAATCGGACCTTTCTCGCCACTGGTCAGGGCGGCACGATCCTCGCCTCCAAGGACGCGATCCACTGGGAGCGGCGCGCTTCTGGAACCACGAACCGCCTCTACGCGGTCACGCATGGCGGCGGCGTCGTTGTTGTCGCAGGAGACGGCAACACACTGCTGACCTCGCAGGACGGCGCGTGGTGGCGCCTGGTGAGCGGTGAAAAAGCCAACTATCTCTACGGCGTCGCGGCGGGCGATCATGTGCTCGCGGCAGTCGGGTCCAACGGCACTATTCTGACCTCTGGCGACGGCGTGCATTGGACCCCTCGGGTTTCTGGAACCGACGCCTGGCTGAACGGCATCACCTACGCGAACAAGACCTTCCTCGCCGTGGGCACAAAGGGGACGATATTGATTTCACCTGATGCCCGGACATGGACCCCTCGTGTCTCGGGGGTCGAGGATTCCCTCCAGGCGATCACCTTCGGCCGGGACCTCTTTGTGGCGGTCGGAGAGCGTGGGGCCATTCTGACCTCGGCGGATGCCGTCATGTGGGTCCAGCGGAATCGCGGACCCGCAGACTCCCTGGACGGGGTGGTTTTCGGCCGCGGGGTTTTTGTGGCGGTCGGCCGCGGCGGAACCATACTCACCTCCGCCGATGCCGTTCATTGGACCGCTCAGGCAGTCGGGATCAACTCGCTGATCAGCGCGGCGTACGGTCACGACCGGTTTGTCGCGGTCGGCGGCACCGGCACCATCCTCACCTCGCCCGACGGCTATGTGTGGACGCAGCAGGCATCGGGAACGCCTCACTATCTTTATGGCGTCGCCTTCCGTAACGGCAGCTTTGTGGCGGTGGGAGAAAACGGAACCGTCCTCACCTCAAAAGACGGCATCCGGTGGCAGACGGAACCGGCTGGTGTCACGGACTGGTTGCGCAGCGTAACGGTTGCCGACGACGGGCGCACCGTCGCCGTCGGCTGGCACGAGCTCATCCTCACCCGGCCCTAAGAACAACGATGCGCTGCGGCGCGGCGCGGAACTTTCAAAAAAGCAGTTTGCTTGAGCGCTGATGCTCTCAGCGTCCGGCCGCCGGTGTCACCGCATACCCCTGCGCCCGCAGCAGCCCGATGATGCCCTGACAGTGTGTGACCCCGACAAACGCGATGGCGTTGCCTTGCGCGAAAAAGCGGCTCATCCGCTCATGGAGGACCGGGTCGCGCCTGTCGATGATCGGCTCGCAAAAGGTCGGGAACACGCTTGCCGTCGCTACCAAGGCAGGCAGATTTCCGGCGAGATAATGCCGCGCGAAATCGTCGCGGTAGATTTCCCAGTCCACGTTCTTCAGAAAGCTCACGATCCGCTCCAGAGGAATCCGGTTCAGGGCCTCGATCTGTTCCTCGATCGTCTCGAGGTAATGCACGTCTTTCCCCATCTCGGCCGCGATCCTTGCGGCGTCAAGTTCGATCGTGCAGGTCCATCCGTCGCGCCGCCGATAGTGTGCCCAGAGGTGAAAGAACGCCATCCATGGCTTCATCCCTCTGATCTCGGTGCGTAACCCGTCCTCCGGCGCACCTTGTAAGATGTCCCAATAGAGTTGAGAAGCGCTGAACGGCGGGGACGAAACCGCGAGCGCTTGGTTGAGCTTCTGAATGGTGTGGGCGTCGAGAGCATCGTAGAGCGAGACGCGATCCCGTCCCGAGCCGGACTCGATCACCTTGCGCATCGCGCCGTCATCCAGCGGGCCTTCGAGCAACACCGTGTTCGCGCCGGCGATGTGCCGGCGGAGCGAACCCCTGAAGTGATAGGGGAAGAAATGGGAGGCGCCGACCAGGAGCGATTTTCTCCCTTGTCTTTCGACCTCCCATATCATCCTGAGGTCTCGCTCTTTTGAGAGGAAGCGGCGCACGCGGGTCAGCACGTTCATAGCTTCGACGCCAGGGACTCGAAGATGTGAAGGCGTCCGGAGCTGTGCCCGAAAAATTCGTAGCGCAGCGAGGGAACCCCGCCCCATTTCCTCTTGAACGCCCGGATCCCTTCATTGACTCCCAGTCCCAGATGAATGTAGGTTTTTCCACACTCCCTGGCGAGATTGACCATCTCGGAGAACAGGAGGTCCGAGGCCCCGGGAACGTAGTGGGTCCGGGAGCGAAAATTGAATTGATAGAAGGCATAGTTTTCCGCGCCGAACTCGGCCACATCGAAGGCGACGAGGTGGCCGTCCCAATCCCTTGCGCTGAAAATCCGCGCGCTTGACACGGACGAGACATACGCAGGAATGTTCTCGAAAATGGTTCTGGCCTCTTCACCGAACTGGCGGGAACCGAGGAATTCAGCAATCAGACGCGTGTGCTCCTCCTCAATCCGCCCGCCGCTTTCCACGTTGAGCTCCCGGGATGCCCGCCGTATCATCCCTTCGACGTTCCGGTTGAGGCGGAGCTGCGAGAGATCGAGCCGGTAGTAACGATCAGACTCGCGCGCGCGGCACGTTGCCCCCAGCATCGAAACCGCCGGCGCGGTAAGGGCCACCCACTCTGGCGCAAACCGGGCAATGGCCGCTTCGAGCGCCGCCATCATTGCCACCTCGTCGAAGCGCGACTGCAGCGGATAGCCGACAAATACGATAGAGCCTGCGCCTCGATAGCAGAGGTAGTCATCGATGAGATACGGCTCGGCCGAGGAGATGGCGGTGACATAGCCGGGCAGATGCTCAGGGACATGGGCGTGGCTCGCGATGTAGCCTGCTTCGGGTGCGGTGATCACTCAGAGACCGTAGAGCTTGGGGCAGGTGCGGCAGGGTTGCGGGGCCGGCGCCTCCTGCGCCGAGACCCGCGCGCCGCCGACTGCGCCGAAGGCCATCCTTGCCGTCGCCAGCAGGCGCTCGGTGAACTGCCGGCGGAAGGCCCGGTACGCCGGGCTCTCCCAGATCTGCATCAGATCCTGCTCGTTGACGTTGCCGAAACGCACCGGCCGGATCGAGACCGGCTTGCCGTCGAAGAAACGCGGAATCTCGGTCTGCCCCGTCAGCGCCGTGTACACGCACGGCGAGACCGACCCGTCGGCGGAGATGAAGAGAATCTTTAACGGGTTCAGGTCGCAGACGGCCATCTCTCTGGGTTCCAGCGGATAAGGACGGAAGCCGACGCCGAGCCGCCGGGCCAGTGTCCGAGCTTCTTCCATCGCCTCCCGGTACGCTCGCGCCGGCGGGGAGGAGGCGAACGCTCTGAGCTCGTCCAGTTGCGGCGTGATCACATAGTCCAGGTTGGTGGCCACCAGTTCGTCGGCTCCCAGCGCCGCGGCGAGCTCGACCGCCCGGGGCAGTTCCGCCAGGTTCGCCGTCGTCATGAGGAAAAAGATCTCTACCTTTGGGAGCGTACTCTTGCGTTGCGCCTTCTGGCCCACAAACCGGCGCAGGGCTTCAACCAGCCGTTCGAAGTTGGAGCCCACCCGGATTGCTTCATGGGTGTGCTTGGTGGCGCCGGCAATCGAGACCGCCAGAATGTCGAGGCCGAGATCGAGCAGCCGCTCGCCCGCCTTGTGGGTCAGCCGCGTGGCATTGGTCGTGAAGCCGACCTGGCAGCCGGCGCTCTTGGCCAAGGCGATCATGTCGAAGATGCGGCGGTGGAGCAGCGGTTCTCCCCACCCCTGGAGATAGACCCACTTCGTCCGCTCGAAGGCGCGGGAGATGCGCTCGAAGCTCTCCCAGGGAAGGTCAAGCGCCGGCCAGCGCTCGGCCAAAACCGTGACCGGACACATGACGCAGCGCAGATTGCAGCGCGAAGTGACCTCGATCTGGAAAGCCTCGAAGGGCCGTCCGGTCTCACGTTTTCTGAACCAGCTCAGCATTCCTTGGACCATGAACCAAAAAAAAGACCCCAGCGGCGCCGCGCGGCTTGAGGAGCCGGCGGGCTGTGGGGCCCGGTGTTGAGAACCTGCCGGTTACTTCTTCCAGGCGCCGGGCTCCTTGCCCTCCACCGTGGCGTAGCCCTTCTTGACCCATTCCGGCACGCCATCGCGATACCAGTAGATGTTCTTGTACCCCATATCCTGCATCAGGACTATCGTGCCGGAGGACCTCCAGCACTTGATTCCGTTGCAGTAGTTGACGATGACATCGTCCTTGCCGAACTTCTCGGCGAGCTTGGGGTTGGGCTGCAGGTCATCCGGCGCCAGCCGAAGCGCGCCCGGAATGTGCTCTTTTTCGTAGTCGCCCGGCACCCGGTTGTCCAGCAGCACGAACTTGCGCCCCTGATCCAGCCAGGACTTGAGCTCGTCTCCGGTGATCTTCTTGATTCCCGGCATCGACTCGACCATGTCCTTCTTGTCCCGGGACAGGATCTTCAGCTCCTCGATCTGGGCGAGCGTGGCGGCCGAATACTGCTGCTGCGCGAACGCCACCCCTGGGCCTGCCACAAAGGACAGGGCAAAAAAAGCCAACAGCAAACTCTTACTCAGACTCTTTCTCATGATGGGTAATCTCCTATCGGTTTATGGACTCTCACTTTGCTCCGTTTGCGACCACCGGCGGTGAACCACCTCGTCTCCACGCCGCCGGGAATCACGCTGTTACCCCCTTACCGGATATCCGGCTGGGGGAAGATGACGCCGCCGAACAGCAAATAGGCGAGCAGCAGCGTCCAGAACACGTTGACGGTCTGCGCTGCGACAAAGGCCAGCGCCGGCCGGCCCCCGCCCATCCTCGCCAGGTCCATGAAGCGGGCATCCAATCCGACGGAGATGAACGCGAGGGCAAACCACCAGGTGCGGAACTCGCCAAACAGTGCCCGGGTGCCGCCCACCAGGTCAATGTGCAGGAAGAACGAGAACACTAGCGAGGCCCCCAGGAACCCCAGGATGAACTTGGGGAAACGCTCCCAGATGATGCTCGGACTCGGCCGCTCGCCCGTGCCCGCGACGCCCGCGTTCTTGTAGGTCCACCAGATCACCAGAATGAACGCCGCCACCCCGATCAGCGCGTTCTGGGAGAACTTGACGATGATGCCGGTCTTCATGGCCGCGTCGCTGATGAGGCCCCCCGCGGCGACCACCGAGGCGCTGGTATCCAGGGTGCCGCCGATCCAGGCGCCGGCCACGAGGTGGTCCATCCCGGTTGCATTGACGATCCACGGCATGACCACCATCATCGGCACCGCGACGATCAGCACCAGCGCGGCGACATAGGAGAGCTTTTTCTGGTCCGCATTGATCGCGCCGCAGGCGGCGATGGCCGCCGAGACGCCGCAAATGGCCACCGCCGAGGACAGGATCGCGGCGAAGTCGTCATCCACCTTGAGCTTGCGGCACAGCCAGAAGCAGAAAGACCAGATGACGAGCACCACGACCACTGCCTGGATGATCCCCAGGGCGCCCGCCTGCAGGATCTCGAACATGAGCAGGCTCGCCCCCAGGAGGACCAGCCCGGTTTTGATGTAGAACTCGGTCTGCACCGCCGGCTTGAGCCATTCGGGGGTGCCGATGGTGTTGCTGATCAAAAGGCCGAGCAGGAGGGCGAAGACGACATACTCGATGCCGAAGTTTATGAACATGCCGTTCCCGGCCAGGAACCTGGAGAGCCAGGCGAGGAGAAAAATCGCTGGAAAGGCCGCGATAAACGCCCCTGCCTTGCCGCCTATAAACTTGATTCCGATGGCGGCGAGGATGAGCCAGGCGATCCCCAGGTAGAGAACCTTGGAGAGGTTGTCCCAGGTGAAAACTTTCGCTGCGGGGTCGGCCGCGGCATGCCCGTGGATTATCACGCCCGTCGCTCCCGCGACCGTTTCCCGGCCCAGACGCGTCAGCCGGTCGGCAGTTTTTTCGATCTCCTTTCTGTCGCCTTTCTCAAGCGCTTGCTTGAGGTCGCCTACCCGCGTGACGACCCCGGCCTCTCCCCTTTTCTCGGCATCCTTCCCGATGGCATCCAGCGTGCTGATCCACCCCGGCGCTTGCGAGGCGATCTGCCCGTCCGTCGTCCAGCGGTAGGTGGGGACGATGTCCCTGAGGTCTACGACTTTCCAACTGAAAAGGGCAATGCCAACCGCAATGATCAACCCCCCCAGGTAAACCGCCGTCCAGTCTTCCGTGCGCCAGTTTTGTGCAGCCATGTCCGATTTCTCCTGATTTGTGCGCGTGTCGCACACAGTTTACTTTGGATGAGTGGGAGGCAGTGTTGGATAACAATGAGCAAATGTCAAGTGTTAGCCCTTTCCAACGAGGTATGAGCGTAGTAATTGGCCCACTGCCGCAAATCGCGCCGAAGAAACACTGTGTGCCTTCGTTGTGGCAAAGTTGAGCGCGGAGCCGCTGAAGACCGATTAGGCAATGGTGCTATATGCCCGCGTGTGAGCGCGGCCCATTTTGTGGCCGTGCCACCGGATCGAGACGACACGCCGGTGCGCGAATTTCCCAGTTTCACAGTGGACCTCAATGCCATCGCCGACTGGCTGAAATCGTGCAAAGTCGACACCGTTGCCATGGAGTCCACTGGCGTGTACTGGATCCCCTTGTTCGAATTGCTGGAGTCGCGCGGTTTCACGGTGCTGCTGGTCAACGCGCGTCATGTCAGAGGAGTCTCCGGGCGCAAGTCTGACGTGCTGGACTGCCAGTGGATCCAGCAGCTCATGACCTATGGCTTGCTCAGCGGGGCATTTCCTCCAGCTGACCGAAGTGTGCGTGCTGCGCTCGCTGTGGCGCCAGCGTGCAACGTTGCTCAGGAGCCAAGGTCGGCACGTGCAGCACAGGCAGAAGGCGCTCACGCAAATGAATGTCCAACTGGCCAACGTCATCTCCGACATTGCGGGCGAGACCGGCCAAAAAATTCTGCGCGCGATCGTGGCAGGCCAACGTGATGGTCACATCCTGGGCGCGATGAAGAACGCCCGTATCCGCGCCAGCATCGACGAAATCGCTAAAAGCCTAGAGGGAAACTGGCGCGCCGAACACTTGTTCGCGCTCAAGCAGGCGCTGGCTGCGTTCGACTTCATCGGCACGCAACTGAGCGAGTGCGACGGCGACATTGAGCAGCAACTCCAACGCTTGCAGGCGCACGACGGTGAACCTGCCAAAGGCCGAGCAGCGTGGGCGCTCTCGCAATGCGCCGAAGTTCGATTTGCGCACCCAACTCTTCAAGATGTGCGGTGTCGAATTGACCCGTATCGATGGAATCGATGTCACCACGGCGCTGGCGGTCATCAGCGAGACGGGCACGGACATGTCATGCTTTGCGGGCGGTAGGGCACTTCACGAGTTGGCTGGGTTTGTGCCCTGGCACCAAAATCACCGGGGGCAAGGTGATGAGCGGTAAAACCAAACGATGCGCCAATCATGCCGCCCAGGCATTGCGTTTGGCGGCGACAGCTCTGCGCCCAAGCCAGTTGCGCATTGGGCGCCTACTACAGGCGCATGTGCGCGCGCATGGACAAGCCAAAGGCTTGTCGCAGCGGCAGCCCACAAACTCGCGCGGCTGATCTACACCATGCTCACCAAGGGGGAAGAATACGTCGACCAAGGACAGAACTATTACGAAGAACGCTATCGGGAACGCGTTTTACGGCAACTGTCCCAGCGTGCCAAAAAAATGGGGATGAAGCTTATCGCTGCCGAACAACCCGCTTGAAAAGCCTATATAAATCAGTAGCTTGTAATGTGTTTCTTGAGAGCCTGAAGAAGGTTTGGGCAATCCGCCCGCAGTTCACGCATTTTTCGAGGAAGGTCGGCTCGGCGAACGTCTTCATGCTGCCCAAGGTATCCGAGTCTCTGGCGCGACGCGTGGAGGTGCTGACGCTCGAACCCTTTTCGCAAGCGGAAATCCAGGGCTCGGCCCACAATCTGGTGGACGCCCTGTTCGGCGTTGCCCGCTGGACGGTGCGCACCGTTGGCACCGAGCGCGCGGATCTTGTGCGCAGGTTGTGTGCAAGCGGTTTCCCTGAGGTGTTGGACCGCGCAGATCTTCAGCGACGCGCAGCCTGGTTCCACGCCTACCTGGCCAGCCTGTTGCAGCGTGACGTGCGCGACTATGGCGGCCTGCAAGACCTGGCGCAAGCGAACGGACAGAATTTCGTCAGGGGCCTGGTCTTCTATACGGGCGACCAGTTGCTGCCGTTCGCCGACAAGCTGTGGCCGCTCGCCTGCAGCGCCTGGCAGCCCGTGTGACGGCCGAGAACACACAGCGCGCAACCCAGCGCCGCGCCGCCTGAGCCACCACCCGAGGCAGTGCAAAGCCGCTTCGGGCTACGCCCTTCGCAGCTTTGCACTGCGCTCCATCCTCACCATCCCTCCATGAACCAGCCCCAACTCCATCTCACCCAAAGGGGACATCTCTACTTTGTGAAAAAGGGGACATTTCTATTTTGGGTTGACTTCCTGCCTCCCTACCCCCTCACCCCAGCCCTCTCCCCCGGGTACGGTGGAGAGGGAGGGAGAGGCAGCCAGATGCCTCTTTCTCCCTCTCCCGCTTGCGGGAGAGGGCAGGGGTGAGGGTCGATTCGGACAAGCGTCTCAGGCCGCCAGGACGAGCTGCGTCTGGGTGACCAGCGCGCACAGCTTGCCTTCGGCGCTGCGGATGCTGGTCTGCCAGACCATGGTGGTGCGTCCGCGGTGCAGCGCGACACTTTCGCCGCTGACGATGCTGCCCAGTTTGGCGCCGGCCATGAACTTGGTGCTTGAGTCGGTGGTGGCGGTGCGCTGGCCTTCCTGCAGGTTCATCACCGTGCCGACCGCGCCCAGCGTATCGGCAAACGCCATGTAGGCGCCGCCGTGCAGGATGCCGCCCGCGGTGCACAGCTCGGGGCGCACCAGCATCTCGCCGACGACCCGCTCGGGCGTGGCCTCGACGATCCGCACCCCCATCAAGCCGGGGAACAGGGGATCGATCCACTGCTGGACTTGGGCAACGCTGGGCATGCAGAACTCCTTTGTGAGCGTGCGGGAAGAATCAGCGCCCGTCCGGCAGCTCAAACACCAGGCAGGTCGTTGTGGCGTGGGCGTACAGGGTGCCGTCCGGACCGAGCAGTCGCGCCTCGGCGGTGGCAAGCTGGCGCCCGCAATGCAGCACCTTGCCCTCGGCGCGTACCCGCTTCACCTTGGGCGTGAGGGCGCGCACCAGGTTGACGCCCAGTTCCGCCGTGGTGTAGCTGCGGCCCGGCGGCATCATGGTGTGCACGGCGCAGCCGAGCGCCGAATCGAGCAGCGTCGCGGCCCAGCCGCCATGCACCGTGCCCAGCGGGTTCAACAGTTGTGGCCCCGGCGTCCCTTGGAACACCGCGCGGACCGCGCCGACCTCGACCAGCAGGAAGTCCAGCGTGGTCGCGATGGTGGGATGGGGCAGTTCGCCGCGCAGCATGGCCTGCATCATCTCGAGGCCGTTCATGCCGCCGATCTGCTCGCGCGTGGCGACGCCAGGCCCGGCGCCACCGGCCATCGCCGCCAGCACGGCCTGCTCCTCGGCCAGCCATTGCGCCAATAGATTCACTTTTTCCACGAGGACTCCGAAACGATAGGACTAAGAAAATTGTAGGTGCAACAATCGCGCATGGCAGATTCCGTTTTGAATCGGTGCGAAAGAACCCTCGACGAAACGGGCCGGCGAGGCGCCCGCGCTGCATGTTCTTCGACGCTTTTTGCCGCTCACCGAAATGATTAGGCCGGTCGCGCTGTGGCTGGTGCTGCTGGCAGCGGCCGGCACCTTTGCCCTGGCCAGTGGCAACCGCCTCAGCATGGGGCTGTTCGTTGGGCCACTCAATACGTCGACCGGTCTCGGGCTGGGCAGCATCAGCCTGGCCTTCGCCGTCGGGCAGATCTGGTGGGGCCTGGTGCAACCCTTCGCCGGCGCCGCGGCTGACCGGTTCGGCACCGGGCGGGTGATCCTTGTCGGCGTCCTGCTGCTGAGCCTGGGAACCTTTGTCACGCCCTACATGACAAGTACCGCCGGGCTGGTCTTTGCCATCGGCCTGGTGTCGATGACCGGGGCCGGATTGATCGGCCCGCCGGTCTTGATGGCCGCCACCAGCCGGCTGCTGGCACCAGCGAAACACGCCATTGCCAACGGTGTGGTTAACGCCGGCGGCTCTTTGGGACAGTTTCTGCTGGCGCCGCTGGCTGGGGGGATGATCGCAACGCTGGGCTGGGGCAGTGCGATGCAGGTGCTGGCGCTGCTGGTGCTGCTGGCCCTGCCGGCGGCCTATCTGCTGCGAGGCACGGCCCGCCATGCAACAGCGCCGAGCGGAGCGCCAGTGCTGAGCAGCATGGACGCCGTGCGCACCGCGCTGCGCCATCCCAGCTATCTGATGCTGGCCGCAGGATTCTTTGTCTGCGGCTTTCATGTCGCCTTCCTTGCCACCCATCTGCCCGGCGTGATCGCCGCCTGCGGCCTGCCACCGCAAACCAGTGGCTGGGCCCTGGGCGTGCTTGGCCTGTTCAACATCGTCGGCAGCGTGACGGTCGGCTGGGCCATGGGGCGCTGGCGCATGAAGTCGCTGCTGTCGCTGATCTACGCGGCACGCGGCCTGGCCGTGCTGCTGTTCCTGTTCGCACCCAAGACCGAGTTGGTGCTATTGATCTTCTCCGCCGTGATGGGCTTGACCTTCCTTTCCACCGTGCCGCCGACCGCTGGCCTGGTGGCGAGATTCTTCGGCCTGTCCAACATGGCGATGCTGTTCGGCATCGTCATGTTGTCGCACCAGATCGGCGCTTTCCTCGGCGCCTGGCTCGGTGGCCGAGTCTTCGAGGCGACCGGCAGCTACGACTGGGTCTGGTACATCGACATCGTGCTTGCCGTCGGCGCTGCGCTGGTGCACCTGCCGATCCGCGAGGCGCGGCTGTCGGAGCGCACGGCAACGGCCTGAGGGCATTGGCAAGCCAAAGAGGCTGGGTGGGCGACTCCGCTCATGTCCCCCGGAACGGGCTGCGCCCGTCCCTCCTCCTCTACTTCGCTGCGCCACCCACCCAGCCTCTTTGGCAACGCGCATCCTTGGCGCACCGCGCGCCCACCATGCTTGCAGGATCAGGCCGGTGGGGCGCTCACGCAGCGAAATAAAGGGGGAGGCCGAAGGCCGGAGGACATTCGCGGAGCTGAGTGCCGCGCCGGCCTGATCTCGCCAGCTGGGTCTTTGAACGCAATACCGTATCAGGCGCTGTCCTGCGCCGGCGTCACTTCCCAGTTCTGGCGCACCTGCTCGCGGCTGTCCACGCTTTCCAGCCGGACGCGAAAGCCCCAGAGCCGCGCCACATGCTTGACCACCTCCTCGGTGCGCTCGTTCAGCGGGCGCTCATGGTCCTGCACATGGCGCAGCGTCAGCGAGCGGTCGCCGCGCAGGTTCACGTTCCAGACCTGAATGTTGGGCTCTCGTGATCCAAGGTCGTATTGCCGTGACATCGTCTCGCGCAGGCTTCGATAGCCGGTTTCGTCGTGGATGGCGGACACTTCGAGCGTGGGCTCGGTTTCGTCATCGACCACGGCAAACAGCCGCAGCGCGCGCATCACGCTGGGTGACAGGTACTGGCCGATGAAGCTCTCGTCCTTGAAGTTGCGCATCGCGTGGTCCAGCGTCTCCAGCCAGTCGCGGCCGGCGAGCTCGGGGAACCACTGCCGATCCTCCTCGGTCGGCGCCTGGCAGATGCGCTTGATGTCGCTGTACATCGCAAGTCCCAGCGCGTAGGGGTTGATGCCCCGGTAGCCCGGGTGGTCCACCGGCGGCTGGAACACCACGTTGGTGTGCGACTTGAGCCACTCGATCATGATGCCGTCTTCGAGGTACCCGTCGTCGTACATGGTGTTGAGCAGATGGTGATGCCAGAACGTCGCCCAACCTTCGTTCATCACCTGCGTTTGGCGCTGCGGGTAGAAGTACTGCGCGATCTTGCGCACGATGCGCACGATCTCGCGCTGCCAGGGTTCCAGCAGCGGCGCGTTCTTTTCGATGAAATAAAGCAGGTTCTCCTGCGGCTCGCTTGGGAAGCGCGGCGCCTCCTTGTCGGCGCCGTCCTTGCTCGCCTTGCGCGGCAGGGTGCGCCAGAGCTCATTGACCTGCTGCTGCGCGTAGGCCTCGCGTTCCTTGGCGCGCGCCAGTTCCTGCGCGAAGCTCAGCTTGCTCGGGCGCCGGTAACGGTCCACGCCGTAGTTCATCAACGCATGGCAACTGTCCAGCAGCAACTCAACCGCCTCCAGGCCATGGCGCTCTTCGCACTCGGCGACGTAGTTCTTCGCATAGACCAGATAGTCGATGATGGAGGAGGCGTCGGTCCACATGCGGAACAGGTAGTTGCCCTTGAAGAAGCTGTTGTGGCCGTAGGCGGCGTGGGCGATCACCAGCGCCTGCATCGCCATCGTGTTCTCCTCCATCAGGTAGCTGATGCAGGGGTTGGAATTGATGACGATCTCGTAGGCCAGCCCCATCTGGCCGCGCCGGTAGTTCTTCTCGGTCGAGATGAATTCCTTGCCGTAGCTCCAGTGCCGGTAATGCACCGGCATGCCGATCGACGCGTAGGCCTCCATCATCTGCTCGGCGCTGATGATTTCGAGCTGGTTCGGGTAGGTGTCGAGTCCGAAGCGGCGCGCCGTGGCACGGATCACCTCGTGGTGCTGCTCGATCAGCTCGAAGGTCCAGTCGCTCGGGCCGGGCAGGCGCTGCGCCGGCCGCTCCATGGGCGGCGCCGCCCGGTGCTGCGGGTCGGGCGGCCGGCGACCGCCATACTCCTCGGGCGTGGCGGCAGTGCCGACCTTGCGCCGGTTCATGGCGTCGGTCATGACGGCCCCCAGGGCACTGCGTGCCCGGCCCCGGCGGGGCGCAGCGCGACTCGGGAGCGGCCCAGCGTCGCGCTCATGCCGGCACCCCCTGGCGCCGGAACAGGTCGCGGAACACCGGGTAGATCTGCGCCACTTCACTTGCCTTGCGCATCGCGAACGCCTCCGACTGCCGCACCAGCAGCGCGTATTCCTGCCACAGGTTCTGTTCCTGCTCGACCACCTGGATGTAGGCGAAATAGCGGCACAGCGGCAGGATGGTTTTTTCCAGCAGTTCGCGGCAGCGCGGGCTGTCCTGGTGCCAGTTGTCGCCGTCGCTGGCCTGCGCGCCATAGATGTTCCATTCGCCGCGCGGGTACCTGGTCTGAATGACCTGCGCCATCAGCAGCAACGCGCTCGACACCACCGTCCCGCCGGTCTCGGTGGCGTGAAAGAACTCGTGTTCGTTCACCACTTCCGCCTGCGTGTGGTGGCGGATGAACACGATGTCGATCTTTTCGTAGTGTCGGGTCAGGAACAGGTAGAGCAGGATGAAGAAACGCTTGGCCAGGTCCTTGCGTGCTTCGTCCATCGAGCCCGACACGTCCATCAGGCAGAACATGACTGCCTTGGCCGACGGCACCGGCACGCGAACGCGGCTGCGGTAGCGCAGGTCGATCGGGTCCAGGTAGGGAATGCGCGCGATGCGTTTGCGCAGCGCCTCGATGTCGCGCGTCAGCGCCTCGATCTCGTGCCGGCGCGCGCTGCTGTCGGGTTGCTGGCGCATTTCCTCCAGCAGTTTCTCGAGCCGGCGCAGTTCGCGCCGCGCCTTGCCGCCGAGCGCGATGCGTCGGCCGATGGCGCCGCGCATCGAACGCACCACGTGCAGGTTGCTCGGGTTGCCGTCGCTCGAAATTCCGGCGCGGTGCGTCCTGTATTCGGGCACCTCGGCCAACGTGGTGCGCACCAGGTTCGGCAGCGCCAGGTCATCGAAGAAGACGCGCATGAATTCTTCCTTGCTGAGGTGGAAGACGAAATCGTCCTCGCCTTCGCCCGAATCGCTGGCGGACCCGGAACCGCGGCCAGCGCCACCGGCGGGCCGCTCGATGCGGTCGCCACGCACGAAGTCCTTGTTGCCCGGGTGCACCAGTTCGCGCCGGCCGCCCGGGCCGTGGCCGAACACCGGCTCGCTGATGTCGCGCCGCGGGATAGGCACCTCCTCGCCCTGCGCGATGTCTCGGATGTCGCGCCCCTGCACGGCGCGCTTCACCGCCTCGCGGATCTGCTCCTTGTGCCGGTGCAGGAACCGTTCACGGTTGCCGAGGGACTTGTTCTTGCCGGCCAGCCTGCGATCGATGATCTGCTGCAAGGTTTTGCTCCGACCGGTTCATCGAACCACGCTTCATGAGCTCTTGCGCACGCGCAGGTACCACTCGCACAGCAGCCGCACCTGTTTCGGTGTGTAGCCCTTGTCGACCATGCGGTTCACGAAGGCTTCGTGCTTCTTGGCGTCGTCGGCGCTGGCCTTGGCGTTGAAGCTGATCACCGGCAGCAGTTCCTCGGTGTTGGAGAACATCTTCTTCTCGATCACCGCGCGCAGCTTCTCGTAGCTGGTCCAGAGCGGGTTCTTGCCCTGGTTGCCGGCGCGCGCGCGCAGCACGAAGTTGACGATCTCGTTGCGAAAATCCTTCGGATTCGAGATGCCCGCGGGCTTCTCGACCTTTTCCAACTCGGCGTTCAGCGAGTTGCGGTCGAACATCTCGCCGGTGTCGGCGTCGCGGTACTCCTGGTCCTGGATCCAGTAGTCGGCGTAGGTGACATAGCGATCGAAGATGTTCTGGCCGTACTCGCTGTAGCTCTCCAGGTAGGCGGTCTGGATCTCCTTGCCGATGAACTCGGCGTAACGCAGCGACAGGTGTTCCTTGATGAAGGCCAGGTACTTGCTCTCGGTCTCGGGCGGGAACTGCTCGCGCTCGATCTGCTGCTCCAGCACGTACATCAAGTGCACCGGATTCGCCGCCACCTCGGTCGAGTCGAAGTTGAACACCTTGGAGATGATCTTGAAGGAAAACCGCGTCGAGACCCCGGTCATGCCCTCGTCCACGCCAGCGTAGTCGCGGTATTCCTGATAGCTCTTGGCCTTCGGATCGGTGTCCTTCAGGTTCTCACCGTCGTAGATCTGCATCTTGCTGAAGATGCTGGAGTTCTCCGGTTCCTTCAGCCGGGTCAGCACGGCAAACTGCGCCATCATCTTCAGGGTACCGGGCGCGCAGATGGCCTGCGACAGCGATGAACTGCGCAGCAGCTTGTCGTAGATCTTCACTTCCTCGGAAATGCGCAGGCAGTAGGGCACCTTGACGATGTAGATGCGGTCCAGGAACGCCTCGTTGTTGCGGTTGTTGCGGAACGACTTCCACTCGCTCTCGTTCGAATGCGCCAGCACGATGCCGTCGAACGGAATCGCGCCGAAGCCCTCGGTGCCCTTGTAGTTGCCCTCTTGCGTCGCCGTCAGCAGCGGGTGCAGCACCTTGATCGGCGCCTTGAACATCTCGACGAACTCGAGCAGGCCCTGGTTCGCCAGGCACAGGCCGCCGGAGAAACTGTAGGCGTCGGGGTCGTCCTGGGCGTAGGTTTCGAGCTTGCGGATGTCGATCTTGCCGACCAGCGAGGAGATGTCCTGGTTGTTCTCGTCGCCCGGCTCGGTCTTGGCGATGGCGATCTGCTTGAGGATCGACGGATGGCGCTTGACGACGCGGAACTTTCGGATGTCGCCGCCATATTCCTCCAGCCGCTTGACCGCCCAGGGCGACAGGATGCGGTTCAGATAGCGCTGCGCAATGCCGTACTCGCGCTCCAGAATGGCGCCATCCTCGGCCGGGTCGAACAACGCGAGCGGCGACTCGTTCACCGGCGAACCCTTCAGCGCGTACAGCGGCACCTCCTGCATCAGGGATTTGAGCCGCTCGGCGATCGAGCTTTTGCCGCCGCCCACCGGGCCCAGCAGGTAGAGGATCTGTTTCCTCTCCTCGAGCCCCTGCGCGCCGTGGCGGAAGTAGCTCACCACCTGCTCGATTGGCTCTTCCAGGCCGTAAAAATCCTTGAACGCCGGATAGAGGCGCACAACCTTGTTGCCGAAGATGCGCGACAGGCGCGTATCGTGCCGGGTATCGACCCGCTGCGGCTCGCCGATGGCGGCCAGCATGCGTTCGGCGGCGGTGGCGTAGGCGAGCGGGTCGCGCTTGCACCGGTCGAGGTACTCTTCCAGCGAAAGTTCCTCCTCGCGCGTCTGCTCGTAACGCGTCAGGAAATTGCGGACAACATCCATGGAATCTCCTTAGGTTATGGCGCCGGCCTGTTCAGCCGCGGTCAATATGTCGCAAACTCAGAATACCCCGCACCGGCTCCTAACCAACGATATCGGCGTTTCCCCGTCAACACTGTACGTCAACGTTGGACAAAGACAAGCCCACAGAGTTTCATGACAGCGCAAAGTCGTAATGTCCCCTTTTGGCCAGATTCAAATGTCCCCTTTTGTGTTTAAGGGGTGTGGATATGGCGGAGGCGGTACAGATGAGTTTGAAAGAAGCGGATCGGTACGCAGTGATCGCGCAGGTGATTGAACGCACTATGGGTCAATCTGATGCGGCGCGGTGGCTCAATATCTCGGTGAGGCAAGTCAAGCGACTGGTACGCGCCATCCGTCAAGACGGTGCACAAGGAGCTGTTTCCAAGCGCTGGGGGGTGCCCAGCAACCGGCGTATTGCGGTGTCCGTGCGCGAGCAATTTGTCGGCTTGGTGCGTCAGCACTACAGCGACTTTGGTCCCACCTTGGCGTGCGAGTATTTGACCTCCCAGCATGGCTACATGGGCAGTGCCGAGACG
>JBCKPE010000042.1:0-17641 GCA_038901875.1 Burkholderiaceae bacterium | reverse complement strand
TTCGATGCGCATAGCCAGTACGATTGAATTGGGCAGCGAACTGCGGACCAAATTGCTCAAGGTCGCGCACTCGCAGACGGCCAGCGTGCGACTTGCACGGCGCTGCGCCATTGTGTTGCTGGCCGATGACGGGTATGACAACCTCACCATTGCTGAGATGCTGGGTATCGGACGCATTCAGGTTGCACGCTGGCGCGAACGCTTCTGTGTTGGTGGCCTGGCCGATATCGAGAAAGACCTCCCGCGCGGTGGGCGTCCCGCCGATCGATCCATCGAGGCGCAGATCGTGCAACTGACGACCCAGAGCGCGCCTGAAGCGGCCACACAATGGAGCACCCGCACGCTGGCCAAGGTGGTCGGCGTGAGTGACACCATGGTGCATCGGGTGTGGCGCAAACATGGCCTCAAGCCCCACCTGGTGCGCGGCTTCAAGGTCTCGCGCGACCTGAAGTTTGTCGAGAAGCTTGAAGATGTCGTGGGCCTGTACATGTCGCCCCCGGAGCACGCGCTGGTGCTGTGCTGCGACGAGAAAAGTCAGGTGCAGGCTTTGGACCGTACGCAACCCGGCTTGCCCATGAAGAAGGGGCGTGCGGCAACCATGACACATGACTACAAACGCAACGGAACGACCACCTTGTTTGCGGCCCTCAATGTGCTCGACGGTCAAGTTGTCGCCCAGTGTCAAAAGCGCCACCGCCACACCGAGTGGTTGAACTTCCTCAAGCAAATTGACCGCGAGACGCCCAAGGACAAGGCACTGCATCTAATCGCCGACAACTACGCGACCCACAAACATCCGGTGGTGCAGAACTGGCTGGACAAGCACCCGCGCTTTCATATGCACTTCACGCCCACGTCGGCCTCTTGGTTGAACATGGTTGAGCGCTTCTTTCGCGACATCTCGGTCAATCGCTTGCGCCGAGGTGTGTTCACCAGCGTGCCAGAATTGGTCCAAGCCATTGACGAATACGTTGCTCACCACAACACCAACCCCAAGCCATTCATCTGGACAAAAAGCGCCCGCGATATCCTGCAGAAGGTCATTCGCGCCAATAGTCGCTTAAGTTCCAAACAGAATGAAGCACTACACCAGCCGAGCCCCGTGCCACCGAACTGCCCCCGTTTGTGTTCGCCTTGCGACGGCATCGGCGCGGTCGCCAGCCCCTGCCGCTGTGCCGCTGCCTCCCCCGTTTGTCACTTTGGAGCTTCCCCATGTCCGCACTGTTTGAGGCGACCGCCCTGGTCGTGCCGTTTGAACAACTCAGGATGACCGATGTCGAGGTGGTCGGCGGGAAGAATGCCAGCCTCGGAGAAATGATTTCGCAACTGCCGAGCGGCGCCGGCGTTCGCGTTCCCGGCGGCTTTGCCACCACCGCGCACGCCTATCGGCTTTTCCTGAGTCAAGGTGGTTTGGATCAACGCATCGACGCGCTGCTGCGCGAGGTCGATACCGACGACGTTCGCGCCCTGAGCCTGGCCGGCACGCAGATCCGCTCCTGGATGCTGCAGCAGCCGATTCCGGCCGACCTGCAACGTGCCATCGAGCAGGCGTTTGCCCGGCTTGAGAACGGGCACCCCGGCGCGAGTTTTGCGGTGCGTTCCTCGGCGACGGCCGAGGACCTGCCCGACGCCTCGTTTGCCGGGCAGCAGGAGACGTTTTTGAATGTCGTTGGCCTGGCCGGGGTGTTGCAGCGGATCAAGCAAGTATTTGCTTCTCTCTACAACGACCGCGCCATCAGCTACCGGGTGCACCGGGGCTTCGACAAGGTTCAGCTGGCACTGAGCGCCGGTGTGCAACGGATGGTGCGCTCCGACCTTGGCGTGTCTGGCGTGATGTTCACGATCGATACCGAGTCCGGGTTTGAAGACGTTGTTTTCATCACCTCGAGCTACGGCCTGGGCGAGACCGTGGTGCAGGGCGCGGTCAATCCCGACGAGTTCCATGTGCACAAGCCGTCGCTGCGCCGCGGCAAACGCTCCGTCATCAAGCGTACCTTGGGCTCGAAGCTGATCAAGATGGAGTTTGCGACCGATGAGGAGCGCCAGCAAAGCGGGCAACTGGTTCGCACGCTGGAGGTGGCCGCGGAGCAGCGCAACCGCTACACCCTGAATGAGGCCGAGGTCGAGGAACTGGCGCGCCAGGCGCTCATCATCGAGGAGCATTACGGCCGCGCCATGGACATCGAGTGGGGCAAGGACGGGGTCGATGGCCTGATCTACATTCTTCAGGCCCGGCCGGAAACCGTGAAGAGCCAGCAACAGAGCAAGGCCGATCTGCGCTTTCGCCTGAAGGCGCGCGGCACGGTGCTGGCGGAAGGCCGCGCGATTGGACAAAAAGTCGGCACCGGTCCGGTCCGTCTGGTGCAAAACGCAGCCGAAATGGACCGGGTCCGGGCCGGCGACGTGCTGGTCACCGACATGACCGATCCAAACTGGGAGCCGATCATGAAGCGGGCTGCGGCAATCGTCACGAACCGCGGCGGACGCACCTGTCACGCTGCGATCATTGCGCGCGAACTCGGCATACCCGCCGTGGTGGGTTGCGGCCAGGCGACCGAGCAACTAAGCGAAGGCATGCTGGTGACAGTGAGCTGCGCCGAGGGCGACACCGGCTTTGTCTACGACGGCCTGATCGAGACCGAAGTGATCGAGGTCGAGCGTGGCAGCCTGCCCGAAATCAAGACCAAGATCATGATGAACATCGGCAACCCGGCGCTTGCCTTTGACTTTGCTCGACTGCCGAACGCCGGCGTTGGACTGGCCCGGCTTGAATTCATCATCAACAACAACGTTGGCGTCCATCCCAGGGCGATCCTGGACTATCCGAATGTCGATGGCGAACTGAAAAATGCGATTGAATCGGTGGCGCGCGGCCACGCCTCGCCGCGGGCTTTCTATGTTGACAAGGTGGCCGAGGGGGTGGCAACCATCGCCGCCGCGTTCTGGCCGAAGCCGGTGATCGTTCGCCTGTCGGACTTCAAGTCGAACGAATACCGCAAGTTGATTGGCGGTTCGCGCTACGAGCCGGAGGAGGAGAACCCGATGCTGGGTTTCCGCGGCGCCGCCAGGTACCTCAGCGCCGACTTTGGCCCGGCCTTCGCCATGGAATGCGAGGCACTGCGCCGCGTGCGCGCGGACATGGGGCTGAGCAACGTCGAGGTCATGGTGCCCTTTGTGCGCACCCTGGGGCAGGCGGCCAAGGTGGTCGACCTGCTGGCGCAAAACGGCCTGCGCCGCGGTCAGGATGGTTTGCGCCTGATCATGATGTGCGAGGTGCCGAGCAACGCGATCCTGGCCGAGGAATTTTTGCAGCACTTCGACGGATTCTCGATTGGATCGAACGACCTGACGCAGCTCACTCTCGGGCTGGATCGGGACTCCGGCCTGCCGCTGCTGGCGGCCGATTTCGACGAACGCGACCCGGCCGTGCGGGCCCTGCTGGTGAAGGTGATTGCGGTCTGCAAGAGCCAGGGCAAGTACGTCGGTATCTGTGGCCAGGGTCCGAGCGACCATCCCGATTTTGCCCAGTGGCTGGTTGGCCTTGGCATCGAGTCGATTTCGCTGAATCCGGACACGATCGTCCAGACCTGGCGCGCGCTGGCCAGTCCGGCGTAGCCCCGGCGGTGCTCTGCGTCACTTGCACCGGACTCGGCGCGGCGAGCGGGGCGATCACCTATAATGCCCGGCTTTGCCTTGTCGCACCGCGATTCGACGCCGCGGGCGACGTCAACCATAAGGAGAATCCATGCGTCACTACGAGATCATTCTCATGATCCATCCGGATCAGAGCGAGCAGGTTCCGGCCATGCTCGAACGTTACAAGGCCATGGTTAGCGCCGGCGGCGGCCGGGTGCATCGGGTCGAAGACTGGGGCCGGCGCCAGCTGACCTACATGATCAACAAGCTGGCGAAGGCGCATTACCTGTGCGTCAACGTCGAGGCCGAGCAGGCCGTGATGGTCGAACTCGAACATGCATTCCGCTTCAATGACGCCGTGCTGCGGCATCTAACGGTGCAGATGTCGAAGGCCGAGACCACGCCCTCGCTCATGATGAAATCGGTGGAGCGCGAGGAGAGCCGCAAGGATCAGCGCGCCGAATACGCGGCCCATTCGCCGCGGTGAACCGCGCCGTCTTGATGGCCAAAATTGCGGAGGTCAGACCTCTGAGGCAAACACCGGCTGGCCTGCCGGCCATTGACTTCGAGCTCGAACATGAGTCGGAGATTGAAGAGGCAGGACAGACCAGGGCGGTGAGAGTCAAGGTCAAGGCGATCGCCTTTGGCGCAACCGCCGAGCGGATCGCGCGACAGCCGGTTGGAAGCCAGTGGCAGTTCACAGGTTTCCTCGCAACACCGGGCAAGAGTCAGCGTCTGGTGTTGCACGTTCAGGAATTTCAGCAAGCTTAAAACCCAAGGAGTCCAACATGCCCGGACCAAAACGTTTCAATAGCAAGGACAAGCGTCCCAAACGCAATACCCAGTCACTGCTGTTCAAACGCAAACGCTTTTGCCGCTTCACCGTGACCGGGGTCACCGAGATCGATTACAAGGATATCGACACGCTGCGTGACTTCATCGCCGAGAACGGCCGGATCATCCCGGCGCGCCTGACTGGCACGCGGGCGATTTTCCAGCGCCAGTTGAACACCGCGATCAAGCGCGCGCGTTTTCTGGCCCTGTTGCCGTACAGCGACCAGCATCGCATTTAGGGGGCATCACATGCAAATCATACTTTTGGACAAGGTCGTCAATCTTGGCGGATTGGGCGAAGTGGTGCGGGTGAAAGACGGCTACGCGCGCAACTTCCTGATCCCCGCCGGCAGGGCCCGGCGCGCCACTGAAACGGCGATCAAGGAATTTGCCGCCAAGCGTGCCGAGCTCGAACTGGTTGCGGCCGGGAAACTGGGCGAGGCCCGCGCGCTGGGCGACAAGCTGGCTGGCACCACCATCAAGCTGACGCAGAAAGCCGGTGTCGACGGCCGCCTGTTTGGCTCGGTCACGAACCACGACATCGCCGAAGAGCTCGGCAAGCAGGGCTACAAGATCCTCAAATCTCAGATTCGCCTGCCGGTGGGTCCGATCAAGACGGTGGGCGACACCAAGGTCGGCGTTTCCTTGCACACCGACGTGCTGGTCGACATTACCGTGACGGTGTACGGCGAATCGACCTGATTGAGACGCCGCGAACCGGGGGGCCGCGCAGGTCAAACTGGCGGCCCTAATCGTTTCCGCTGACCGAAGCGGGCCAGAAGCCGCGACTCGCCGGGCCCGCGCCGGCTGGCCAACGGTTGTGCACCGCAAAGGAACCACTTATCCACAGCTTTGTACCGTGACGCGGCGGGCCTCCCGTCGTAGCATTGGGGACTGCATCAGGTTCCCACCATGTCCGCACAACTCTCCGGCTTCCCCCTTCCGAACGGCGACGACACGATTGCGCATTTGCGCATACCGCCGCATTCGATCGAGGCCGAATCGAGCGTCCTGGGCGGCCTGCTTCTTGACAATGGCGCCTGGGACCGGGTCGGCGACCTGCTGCAGGACTCCGACTTTTACCGCTACGAGCACCGGCTAATCTATTCGGCCATCAGCCAACTGGTCAACGCGACGCGGCCGGCCGACGTCATCACGGTCTGCGAGCAACTGCAAAACCTGGGCAAGGCCGAGGAGACGGGTGGCCTGGCCTACCTGAACTCGCTGGCGCAGTACGTGCCGAGCGCTGCCAACATCCGGCGCTACGCCGAAATTGTGCGCGAGCGCTCGATACTGAGAAAACTGATTGGCGCCAGCGACGAGATCGCCACCAACGCCTTCAACCCGCAGGGCAAGGGGATCGACCGGATTCTGGACGAGGCCGAGCAGAAGATCTTCAACATTGGCGAGGAAGGCTCGCGCATGAAGCAGGGCTTCCAGCCCATGAAGTCCCTGGTGGAACAGTTGATGGTGCGGGTCCAGGAGATGTCCGAGAACCCGAACGACATCACCGGCGTGCCGACCGGCTTCATCGACCTCGATCGCATGACCTCGGGATTGCAGGCCGGCGACCTGATCGTGCTGGCAGCGCGTCCCTCGATGGGCAAGACGGCTTTGGCGATCAACATCGCTGAGCATGTGGCGCTGAACGAAGGCTTGCCGGTGGCGGTGTTCTCGATGGAAATGGGCGCCTCGCAGCTGGCGGTGCGCATCGTCGGGTCGATTGGACGGATCGACCAGATGCATCTGCGCACCGGCAAGCTCAAGGCCGATGAATGGCCGCGATTGACCGACGCGATCAATCGGCTGCACGACATCCCGCTGCACATTGATGAAACGGCGGGACTGACCACCAGCGAGTTGCGCGCCAATGCGCGGCGTCTGGCGCGTCAATGCGGCAAGCTCGGGCTGATCGTGGTCGATTACCTCCAGTTGATGTCCGGCTCGGGCGCTGACGGCGAGAACCGCGCCACCGAGCTTGGTGAAGTCTCGCGCGGCCTGAAGATGCTGGCGAAGGAGTTGCAATGCCCGGTCCTGGCCCTGTCCCAGCTCAATCGCAGCGTCGAATCCCGCACCGACAAGCGGCCGCTGATGAGCGACCTGCGCGAATCGGGCGCGATCGAGCAGGACGCCGACATCATCATGTTCATCTACCGGGACGACTACTACAACAAGGACAGCCGGGAACCCGGCGTCGCCGAGATCATCATTAGCAAGCAGCGCAATGGGCCGACCGGCATGGTGAAACTCACCTTCATGAAGCAAATCACCCGCTTCGAGAGCCTGGCAACAGGGACCGCCAGCGATTACTAGGCGCCTACAGCACCTCGCTGGCAAAGTCGGCCAGGCGCGAGCGTTCGCCACGGGCCAGCGTGATATGCCCACCGTGCGGCCAGCCCTTGAACTTGTCAACGGCAAAGGTCAGGCCGGATGACCCCTCAGTCAGGTAGGGCGTGTCGATCTGCGCCAGGTTGCCCATGCAGATCATCTTGGTTCCCGGCCCGGCGCGGGTGATCAACGTCTTCATCTGCTTCGGCGTGAGGTTTTGCGCCTCATCGATGATGACGAACTTGTTCAGAAAGGTTCGGCCGCGCATGAAATTGAGACTCTTGATCTTGATGCGCGAGCGGATCAGGTCGCTGGTGGCGGCGCGGCCCCACTCGCCGGCGCTGGTGTCGGCCTTGGCCAAGACCTCAAGGTTGTCGTCGAGCGCGCCCATCCAGGGGCTCATCTTCTCCTCTTCGGTGCCAGGGAGGAAACCTATGTCCTCGCCGACGCTGACGGTGGCGCGGGTCATGATGATCTCGGTGTAACGCCGGTCGTCGAGCACCTGGGTCAGCCCGGCGGCCAATGCCATCAAGGTCTTGCCGGCTCCGGCTGTGCCGGTCAGCGAAACAAGATCGATCTCCGGATCCATCAGCAGATTCAGCGCGAAATTCTGTTCGCGATTGCGCGCCGTCACGCCCCAGACGCCGTTCTTGATGTGGTTGTGGTCCTTCAGGGTCTTGAAGACCGCGGTCTTGGCGCGAATCTCAACGACCCGCGCGTGCAGGGCCGGCTCGCCCGGCACCTCGAAGTAAACAAACTGGTTGATCAAAAGCTGCGGAACGATCGGCCCATTGATGCGGTAGAAAGTCGAGCTTCCCTGCTGCCAGCTCTCGACCGTCTTGCCGTGCGTGGCCCAAAAATCCGCCGGCAGCATCAGCCATCCGGAGTACAGCAGGTCGCCGTCCTCCAGTGCCTTGTCGTTCTGATAATCCTCGGCCGGCAAGCCGAGGGCGCGTGCCTTGACGCGCATGTTGATGTCTTTTGACACCAGCACCACGTCGCGTGGCGCCATTTGCTTGCGCAGCGCGTCAACCACGCCAAGAATCTGGTTATCGGCCTTGCCCTGGGGCAGGCTGCTGGGCAGGGAAAAATGCAACGCCTCGGTCTGGAAGAAAAGCTTGCCGCCCGCTTCGCGGTGACCGGTGGCATCGAGACGCAATCCGCTGCCAATGTCGGGGCCGTGGCGGCCCGCCAGCGCGTCCAGCGTGCGGCTGGTCTGCCGGGCATTGCGCGCCACCTCGGACATTCCCTTCTTGTGGCTGTCGAGCTCTTCCAGCACGATCATGGGAAGGAACACGTCATGTTCCTCAAAACGGAACAGGCACATCGGGTCGTGCATCAGCACATTGGTGTCGAGCACGAACAACTTGGCGACCCCGAGCGCCTTGGCGCGCGGCGCCTTGTTCGACGCCAGCCTGGCTGGCTCGCCCTGCGCTTTGCGCGCCGGCGCCTCTGTCTCCAGCGCGGCGCGCTCCGGTTGTCGCGCCAGCACGCGACCCGGTATTTCCAGCGGAAAGACGACGGCGCCGCCGTGCGCCTTGACTGCCTCGGGCAATGTCACAAAAGGTGATGCCGCGACCGGCCCATGCGCCTCAGGGACTTCGGTCTTTGGGGCCAGGCGCGACGGCCGGGTCGATTCGAAAACTTGATTGGAGAGCAGGGTGGCGCGTTTGGCGGGGGCAGGCGGCAGGGGCATGGAGCAGCGTGGGGATGAAACTCAGGTCCGAAAAACGACAAAGCCGCCTTGGGGCCAAGGCGGCTTTCGTTGCTCGGGCAGGCTGGCGCGGGTCAACACCATGCGGCCATTATGCATGAGGCCCTCGGTCAGGCTACAGCGACCCTTGGCGCAGGCTCAGCCTGTCTTTTCAGCTGTTTGACGGCTTTCAGCACTTCGTCGACGTGACCCGGCACCTTGAGGCCGCGCCATTCGTACTTGAGGACCCCGTCGGCGCCGATCAGAAAGGTGCTGCGCTCGATCCCCTTGACCTTCTTGCCGTACATGATCTTGTTCTTCACGACGCCAAACATGTGGCACATTTTTTCTTCGGAGTCGGCAATCAGCTCAAACGGAAGTTCAAGCTTTTGCTTGAAATCCTCGTGGGACCTCATGTTGTCGCGCGACACGCCAAACACACTCGCGCCGGCCTTCACGAAGTCCTTGTACTTGTCGCGGAACTGCATCGCCTCGGTGGTACAGCCCGGCGTGTTGTCCTTCGGGTAGAAGTACAGGATGACGGTCCGTCCGAGGTGCGATGTGTTGGATACCTTGCCGCCCCCCGTCGCAACTGCTTCAAATTCCGGGATGAGCTTGTTGACTACGATTGTCATAGGAACCAGACTTTTTCTGACAGGACGATGCCGCCGGGAATTGCAACGCTCGGCTTCGGCTGAAGGAGCGCACAACTTGAGTGGCTCATTTTAACTCGAACCGACCTCTTCAGGTCTGCGCCTCGAGCAACAGGGCCGCCACCACGTGCCGGCCTTCGCCGGCCAGGATGTTGTAGGTACGGCAGGCGGCCTGCGTGTCCATGGTTTCGACGCCAATGCGCCGGTTCATCAGTTCCTGCAGCCAGGACGGCCTGGGAAAGCGCAGCCTGGCGCCGCTGCCGAACACGACCAGCTCCGGCGCCAACTCTGCCAACTGGGTGAAATGCGAACTGTCCAGGTCTTCAAAACGACGGCACGGCCAGGCCAGACGCTCGCCGCGCGAGCCGATCACGAGGCTCGCGGTGACGCGCTCGGCGCCGAGCGCGATCCAGCCCGGACCATAGCCGCTGATCACTGGCACGTCGAACCTGTCGGGTTGAAGTTTCATCGAGGATTCGCGCCTGCACGGCGCGAGCGCGGTGAGGAACTATGGTCAAATTATAGGTCTCGCGCAGTCCCTTTCCCATCTTGAGAATCATCGAAAAATCGGCCAAGCTGGCCAACGTCTGTTACGACATCCGTGGTCGGGTGCTTGATCGCGCGCGCCTGATGGAGGAAGAGGGGCACAAGATCATCAAGCTCAACATCGGCAACCTGGCCGTGTTCGGTTTTGATTCGCCCGAGGAAATCCAGCAGGACATGATCCGCAACCTGCCCCATGCGGCAGCCTATTCCGACAGCAAGGGCATTTTTCCGGCGCGCAAGGCAGTGATGCACTACACGCAGCAGCTCGGCATCAGGGACGTGGCGCTGGACGACATCTACCTTGGCAACGGCGCCAGCGAGTTGATTGTGATGGCGATCAGTGCCCTGCTGAACGATGGCGATGAGCTGCTGCTGCCTGCGCCCGACTACCCCCTGTGGACGGCGGCCGTGAGTCTTTCCGGCGGCACGCCGGTCCATTACCTTTGCGATGAAGCAGCCGGCTGGATGCCGGATCTGGATGACATCCGGGCCAAGATCACAGGCAAAACCAAGGGGTTGGTGATCATCAACCCGAACAACCCGACCGGCGCCGTCTATTCGCCGGCCACGCTGCAGGCGATGGTCGATATCGCGCGGCAGCACGGCCTGGTCATTTTTTCCGATGAGGTCTATGACAAGGTGCTGTACGACGGCGCCCGCCATACCGCGGTCGGCAGCCTGTCCGAAGACGTGTTGACCTTGACCTTCAATTCGCTGAGCAAGAGCTACCGCTCCTGCGGCTACCGCGCCGGCTGGGTCGTGGTCTCGGGCGACAAGACCGGCGCGCGCGACTACATCGAGGGCCTGACCATGTTGTCCTCGATGCGCCTTTGCGCCAATGTTCCTGGGCAATCGGCGATCCAGACCGCGCTCGGCGGCTACCAGAGCATCAATGACCTGGTTGGCGAGGGGGGAAGGCTGCGCCGCCAGCGCGACCTGGCCTATCAATTGATCACGGCGATTCCGGGTGTCAGTTGCGTCAAGCCGCAGGCGGCGCTCTACATGTTCCCGCGGCTCGATCGAAATATCTATCCGATCGATGATGACCAGGACTTCATCGACGAACTGCTGCAGGAGACCAAGGTGCTGCTGGTGCAGGGGGCCGGTTTCAACTGGCCGACGCCGGACCATTTCAGGATCGTTTTCCTGCCACACGAAGATGACCTGCGCGACGCGTTGGGTCGCATCGCGCGTTTTCTGCAGCGTTACCAGCGCCGCCACGCCCGCTCCAGCGCCCGGGCCGAACCGCAGCTTGTTGCACCATGAGTTCGATTTCGGTTACGCCGATCCAGGTCGGCCTGCTCGGCATAGGTACCGTCGGCAGCGGTGTCTTCAATGTGCTGGCGCGCAATCGCGCCGAGATCCTGCGGCGCGCCGGCCGCGACATTCGGATTTCGATGGTCGCTGACCTTGATGTCGAGCGGGCGCGCTCGATCGTGGGCGACGCTGCCAGGGTGGTCGGAGATGCACGCGCGGTCATCAACGACCCGGATATTGACATCGTGGTCGAACTGATCGGTGGCTATGGCATCGCCCGGCAACTGGTGCTGGAGGCGATCGCCGCCGGTAAGCATGTGGTGACCGCGAACAAGGCGCTGCTGGCCGTGCACGGAACCGAAATCTTTGCCGCGGCATCAGCGCGCGGCGTGATGGTCGGCTTCGAGGCGGCGGTGGCCGGCGGCATTCCGATCATCAAGGCGCTGCGCGAGGGCCTGACGGCGAACCGCATCGAGTGGATCGCCGGCATCATCAATGGCACAACCAATTTCATTCTGAGCGAGATGCGCGACAAGGGGCTGGAGTTTGGCGTGGCGCTGAAGGAAGCGCAACGCCTGGGCTATGCCGAGGCCGACCCGCGTTTTGATATCGAGGGCATCGATGCCGCGCACAAGGCGACGATCATGAGCGCCATCGCCTTTGGCATCCCGGTGCAGTTCGACAAGGCCTATGTCGAGGGCATCACCGAACTGCAGTCGCTCGACATCAAGTACGCCGAGCAACTGGGCTACCGCATCAAGCTGCTCGGCATCGCCAAGCGAGTCGCTCATGGCGTCGAGTTGCGGGTTCATCCCTGCCTGGTGCCGGCCAAGCGTCTGATCGCCAACGTGGAAGGGCCGATGAACGCCGTCATGGTGCACGCCGATGCGGTCGGGACCACGCTTTACTACGGCAAGGGCGCCGGCAGCGAACCGACCGCGAGCGCGGTGATTGCCGACCTGGTCGACATCACGCGGCTGCACGCGGCGGACGTTGCGCACCGGGTGCCGCACCTGGCATTTCACCCCGACGCCATGAGCGACCTGCCAGTGCTTGCCATGGGCGAGGTCGTGACCAGTTTCTACCTGCGTCTGCGGGTCGCCGACGAGGCCGGCGTGCTGGCCCGGGTTGCCACCATCCTGGCCGGCGCAGACATCAGCATCGACGCGGTGCTGCAGCGCGAAGCGACGCAGGGCGAGGATCAGACCGACTTGATCATCCTGACGCACGACTGCAAGGAGTCGCGCATGAATGGCGCGATCGCCACCATGCAGGCCCTGCCTTCGGTGCGCTCGCCGATCGTCCGCATTCGCAAGGAAAACCTGAACTAGCGGTCCGGCGCGCACCGCTCGAATCCAAATCATGCGCTACATCAGCACCAGGGGACGATCCGCGCCGCGGCCGTTCTGCGACATCCTGCTGGAGGGCCTGGCGCCGGACGGTGGCCTCTACCAACCGGTGCGCTATCCGCGCGTCAGCGCGGAGCAGCTGAAGCGCTGGCGCGCGCTGTCGTATGCCGATCTGGCGTTCGAGATCCTGTCGCTCTACATCGACGACATTCCAGCTGCCGACCTGCGCGCCATCTGTGCCCGGACCTACACCGCCGAGGTGTTCGGAACATCGGAGATCGCCCCACTCAGAGAGCTGAAAGAGCCCTCACCCCAACCCTCTCCCGGGGGGAGAGGGAGTGAACCATCCGGCGAGCTGTACCTGCTGGCGCTCTCGAACGGGCCGACGCTGGCCTTCAAGGACATGGCGATGCAGCTGCTGGGCCAGTTGTTCGAATACGAACTGGCGCGGCGCGGCGAAACGCTCAATATCCTGGGCGCCACCTCGGGCGACACCGGCAGCGCAGCCGAGTACGCGATGCGCGGCAAGCAGCGGCTGCGGGTTTTCATGACTTCGCCGCACGGTCGCATGAGCCCGTTTCAGCAGGCGCAGATGTTCAGCCTGCAGGACGAGAACATCCACAACGTCGCGATCCGCGGTGTGTTCGACGACTGCCAGGACATCGTCAAGTCGATTTCGGGCGACCTGGAATTCAAGCGGCGCATGCGCGTTGGCACGGTTAACTCGATCAACTGGGCGCGCCTGCTGGCGCAGGTGGTCTATTACTTTGCCGGTTACTTCCAGGCGACTGGCTGGGGTGAGGGCCCGAGCCCTCTCCCGGAGGGAGAGGGGGGCATGCAGCAGACGGTCAGCTTTGCCGTGCCTTCAGGAAACTTTGGCAATGCCTGCGCCGGGCATGTGGCGCGCATGATGGGTCTGCCGATTGATCGCCTGGTGGTGGCCAGCAACGAGAACGACGTGCTGGACGAGTTTTTTCGCACCGGTGTCTACCGGGTCCGCGCCAGCGCCGATACCCTTCAGACTTCGAGCCCGTCCATGGACATCTCCAAGGCGTCGAATTTCGAGCGCTTCATCGCCGACCTGCTCGGGCGCGATGCTGAGCGCGTGAGTCAACTGTTTGGCGAAGCCCTGGCTGGCAGCGGACGCTTTGACCTGAGCCAGGACCCGGTATTCGCGCTGGCTGCGACCCACTATGGCATGGTCAGCGGGCGCAGCACGCACGCCGATCGGCTGGCAACCATTCGAGACGCCTACCAGCGCTATGGCGTCATGCTTGACCCGCATACCGCTGACGGTCTGAAGGTGGCGCGTCAGTACCAAAGGCCCAGTGTGCCCATGGTGGTGATGGAGACCGCGCTGCCGATCAAGTTTGCCGCGACTCTTGTTGAGGCCCTTGGACATGCGCCGGAACTTCCGGCGCAGCTCGCCGGACTTGAAAAACTGCCAAGAAGAGTGGTCGTGATGGACGCCGATGCGAGTCAAGTCAAGGACTACATTGAGCGCCATGGCCACTGAGATGCCACCGGACACGGCGCTGCGCCCGGCAGGCACGCCCCTGCGCTCGCTCGACGATGCAGTTGCCGAGTTGCTGGCCCAGGCTCAGCCCCTTGGCCCGGCCGAATCGGTTTCAACATTTGATTCCGACGGCCGAGTGCTGGCGCGGGACCTGGTGTCGGAACTGAGCGTGCCGGCCCGCGACAACAGCGCGATGGATGGCTATGCCGTGCGCTGCGCCGACGCGCCGGTTGTTGGTGCTGTGCTGCGCGTGACGCAGCGCATTGCTGCCGGCAGCACCGGACGCCCAATCGGGCCCGGGGAAGCGGCACGTATCTTCACTGGTGCTCCGATTCCTGCTGGCGCCGACGCTGTGGTGATGCAGGAGCAGTGCGAGCGCACTGGTGACGATCAGGTCTTGCTGCAGCGGGTTCCCCTGCCTGGTCAATGGATCAGACGGGCGGGCGAGGACGTCGAGCTGGGTTCGCTTGTGCTTGCAGCGGGTACCAGGCTCACGCCGGCGTCGCTCGGGCTGGCGGCGAGCATTGGTTACGCTCGCCTGAGCGTTGGAAGACGGCCCCGGGTCGCGCTGTTTTCGACTGGCGATGAACTGGTCATGCCGGGGACTGTGGCGCCGGCAAATTTGCCGCCCGGATCCATCTTCAATTCGAACCGCTATTTTCTGCGCTCGCTGTTGCAGCGCCTTGGCTGTGAGGTCACTGACATGGGCGTGGTGCCGGATCGGCTGCAGGCGACGCTGGAGGCGCTGCAGACGGCGGCCGCCGCGCATGATCTGATCCTGACCAGCGGTGGCGTGTCGGTTGGCGAGGAGGATCACGTCAAGCCGGCCGTGTCCCAGTTGGGCGAGCTCAGCCTGTGGCAAATCGCCATCAAGCCGGGCAAGCCATTTGCCTACGGGCGCGTCGGTGCCGCGCAATTCATCGGCCTGCCCGGCAATCCGGTGTCGAGCTTTGTCACCTTTGTGCTCCTGGTGCGCCCGTTCCTGCTGCGCCTGCAAGGTGCCACCCAGTTAACTGTGCCGAGTCTGTCAATGAAGGCGGGTTTTCGCTGGGACCGTCCCGACTCGCGGCGTGAGTTCCTGCGCGCCCGCTACCGTGCGGACGGCGCCCTGGAGCTGTTCGCGAACCAGAGTTCAGGAGTCCTGACCTCCACCGTCTGGGGTGACGGTCTGGTCGACAATCCGCCGCGGCGCAGCATCGCGCCGGGCGACGAAGTGCGGTTCATTCCCTTTGCCAGCCTGCTGGGCTGAAACCATGAACCTGACGCTTCGGTACTTTGCATCGGTCCGCGAGGCGATCGGATGCGGATCCGAGCCGCTGAAAAGCGACGCCAGAACCGCTGCCGAGTTGCGTGACGAGCTGATCGCCCGAGGCGGTGCATACGCCGCAAGTCTGGCCCGCGGCAAGGCTTTGCGCGTGTCCCTGAATCAGGTCATGTGCGACGAAGCTGCCGCACTTGTTGACGGCGACGAAGTGGGATTCTTCCCGCCAGTCACCGGAGGCTGAGGAGCACAACGGCCAGACACTGGCCGGTCGCAATCGCCGGATGCCACAATTCGCGCATGGACAAGCCCAGGGTTTCCATTCAAGCCGGTGATTTTGATCTGACTGCCGAGGTGGCGGCGCTGCGCGCGCAGGACACTGGCGTCGGCGCGGTCTGTGCCTTTGTTGGCACGGTACGGGACCGCAACGACGGGGCGCAGGTCTCTGCCATGGAGTTGGAGCATTACCCCGGCATGACCGAGCGCGCCATCGAGGCGATGATCAAAGAGGCGCAGGCCAGGTTCGACATCCTTGGCGTGCGCGTCATTCACCGGATTGGCCTGTTGTATCCACTCGATCAGATCGTTCTTGTGGCCGTCACCTCGGCGCATCGCGGCGAGAGCTTCCGCGCCTGCGAGTTCCTGATGGATTACCTCAAAACCCAGGCGCCGTTCTGGAAGAAAGAGCAGACGCCCGAGGGCGCGCGCTGGGTCGATGCCCGCAGCGGTGACGACTCGGCGCTGGCCAAATGGGGCGTGCAGGCGCGCAACGCCTGAGCCGGACCTTGGTCTCCCGCAGTCCCCGATTGATGAGTCCGCAACCAAGGCTGGCAAGTCAGCTCTCGGCCGAGGCGTCGCGATCGCTTGCCGCACTGGAGCGCTTGCGTCTGGAGTTCCAGCCCGCAGCGGCGGACAGGAAGTTGGCGCTTTTGAAACGACTCGCGCGCGCCAGCCTGCGCAGTTCGCGCGCAGTCATGCGCCTGCACGAAGCCCTGTGCTTCATGCGGGCTTACCCCGACAACGCGGCGCTGCTGGCGCAGGTGCAAGCCATGCTGGACGGCTTTGCCAGTCGCGCCGACCTGCGCGCGCAACGCAGGTCACTGGCCGATAGCGGCATCGCCGGCACGCCGATCCATTCCCGCTTTTTCGCCGGACAAGCGCAATGGTTGGCGCAACATTGGCCGGACCGGCTGCGCCTGGATCGTAGCGACGCGGGAACCGAAGCGCGTATCGCGCGCGCCTTGCCGCCCCTGCTGACAGCCGCCGAGTTGCAGGCATTGGTCGAGCTCAAGCTGCCGGGGTACGCAGCGTTTGACCGCCTGCGCGGCAAGCGCGATACCGACGCCGTGTTCTTGCTGCGGCGCATCGCTGCGATGCCGGGCAACGGGTTCACGCGCGAGGCCTATGTGGACACCATCGATGCAAGCTTCGTGCTGGCAGCGGGGCCTGACACGCCATCGCGGACCAGCGCCTGTTTCGCCGCGGCAACCATCGCGTTTCGGACTGCGGCGCCGACGCGCGCGCGCCCCGACCTGCGTGGTGAAATGGCGCGGGCGCCCCGCTCGGTGCGCCGGATGCCAGTGCGCGAGGGTCAGGCGATCGTCGACCTGGCTCGCGGCGCGATGGTGACACGAGCTCGCTCGCTCGAGGCATTCTCGTTCGCCGAAGCGCGTGACGCGTGGCTCGTCGACGCTGGCGATGGGCTGGCGATCGCGCTGGTCGGAGTCATCCCGCAGCGGCGCCACGCCCTTGCTTCGTACTACGGTGGCCTGTTGCTGCGCAACGGAGTTCCTATCGGCTACCTGCAATCCGACATCGTGGGCCGCAGCGCGGCGCTGTCGTTCAACACCTTCGATACCTTTCGTGGCGGCGAAGCGGCGTTTTGCTTGGCACGCTGGCTGGCGGCGCTCAGGCACCTGTTTGGCACCACGTCGTTCAGCTTCGATCCGTACCAGCTCGGACAAGACAACGATGAAGCGCTTGAATCGGGCGCCTGGTGGTTCTATGCCAAGCTCGGTTTCCGGCCACGCGATGCGGCCACGCTCAGGCTGGCGCGCGAGGAGCTGGAGCGCGTGCAACGCCGAGCGCGTCACCGCACCAGCCCAGCCAGGCTGCGCCGCCTGGCCCGCTGCCACTTGTTCTTCGACCTCGATCCGGCGTTTCCGCACCCGCTGGTTTCGTTGTCCGAGTTGGGACTATGCTGTGGCGCCGCACTGTCCGAACGGGCGGGTTGGGACCGGGAGCGTGCTGTCGATGAGACCAGTTCCGAGTTGCTGCGCGCTTGTGGATTGCAGACCCTGCGCGGCTTTTCGCCGGACCAGCGCGAGGCTTGGCGCCGGCTCGCGCCCATCCTTGCGCTGCTCGACCTCGGCGCATGGCGGACCGACGAGCGCAGCGCCCTGGTGCAGCTGGCCCGCGCCAAGAGCGGGCGAAGCGAACGTGACTTCCTCGCGAGTTACCTGGCGCACCCGAAACTGGATGCGGCGATCCGCGAGCGCTTTGGCGAGCGCTTCGATAGGTGAATGTCGCGCGTGTGCACGCTGCGACGACTCATGCGGTTTTGCGTTC
>JBCKPE010000041.1:0-17699 GCA_038901875.1 Burkholderiaceae bacterium | reverse complement strand
ACGGAAGCGGGGGCTCTGCCCGGCGGATGTGTGCCGAACCATGGCCGAGCCCAAGAGCCCCGATTGTATGTTTTCCATCGACAATGAGAGCCGCCATGACGCCCCAGGGCAGCACCCCTTCCCAAGTTGCCGCCGCGCTATGGCCCGCGCCGCGTTGGGCGCTCGCCCTGTTGCTGGCCATGCTGGGCATGCTCGGACCGTTCGCCGTCGACACTTACCTGCCGGCATTCTCTGGCATTGCCCAGACCCTGCAGGCCACGCCGGCCCAGATGCAGCAGACGCTCTCAGCATTCTTTCTGACCTGGGCGGTCATGAATCTGTTTCATGGCGCCCTGGCCGACAGCTTCGGTCGGCGGCCGGTCGTGCTCTGTGGCCTGGCCATGTTTGCGCTGGCCTCGATCGGATGCGCCCTGGCCCAGACGCTGGAGCAGCTGGTGCTGTTCCGCGCTTTGCAGGGCCTTTTCATCGGCATCGGGACCGTGGTCTCGCGCGCCGTGATTCGGGACCTGTTCGCGCCGACCGATGCGCAGAAGGTGATGAGCCAGGTGGCGATGTACCACGCGCTGGCGCCCGCGGTGGCGCCCCTGATCGGTGGCTGGCTCTATGTGCTGGTCGGCTGGCATAGCATTTTCTGGCTGCTCACCGGTATTGCGGTCGCGCTTTGGCTGGCGGTTTACAAGACGCTGCCCGAGACCCTGGCGCCTGAGCATGTTCAATCGTTCCGGCCGGTACCCCTGTTGCGCGCCTACCGGCTGCTGCTTACCGACGGGCGCGTGACCCTGCTCGCCATGACCAGCTCGCTGCCGTTTTGCGCCTGGTTTCTTTATGTGCTGTCGGCGCCATCCTTCCTCGGCGAGCATCTGGCGCTGCGGCCGACTCAGTTTTTTCTGCTGTTTGTGATGACCGTCATCGGCATCATCGGTGGCTCCTGGTTCAGCGGCCGACTGGCCGGTCGCATCACGCCGCAGCGTCAAATCCAGCTCGCGCTGGGGCTCATGATCGGCGTCGCCCTGCTCAACCTGCTGGCCACGCTGCTGTTCAAACCCGATGTCACATGGGCCTTGTTTCCGTTGGCAGGACACGCCTTTGGCTGGGCCTTGGTGATGCCCTCGACCCTGCTGCTGCTGCTTGACCTTTATCCGGCAAGACGCGGGATGGTGTCCTCGTTGCAGGCATTTTTCGCCAGCGCCAGCATTGGCGTCATGTCCGCTGTGTTTGTGCCGCTGATCCTGCATTCGACAGCTTTGATGTCGCTGACCATGCTGATCCTGTCCGTGGGCGGTGGACTCTGCTGGTGGGTCATTCGACGCCGCTGGCCTGGCATCGGTAGAACCTTGAGCGGCTGAGGCAGGGCGCCGCGGAATATTCCGGCCCGCGGCGACCCTTGTCTTAACCCACCTCGACCTCAATGGTCTGATGTCCGACGCGGCAACTCCCCACCGTCACGCGCAGTTGGCCGCGCCCCTGAACCACCAGTGAAAGGAATTTTTCGTGCCCCGTGCCACGGGTCCAGGGCCGGAAAATGTTGGCGCCGGCGTACAGGCCCGTGCCCCAGCCGTCGAGATGGCCGATCTCGCAGACCGGACCCGCCGGAGCCAGCAGCGTGATACCTTCACTCTCGATGCTCGCGCGCAGAGGCTCAGCGTGCGGCAGCTTCTTTGCCGACGACAGGCCGTAGCTGCCGAGATAGCCGCGATTCACAACGCGTATGCGGATCCGGCTTTGATCCGCGCCCAGGGGCTCGACCTTGACCAGTTCGACGGCGATTCTTGGCACCAGCGCGGCGACGCGCAGAAACGCGGCGCTCTGCGTGGCACAGGTCTCGGCGAGCTTCTCATACGGAGGATTCGAGATGCCGACTCGCGGGTCGAAGCCGCCGACCTCGACCGCGCCGATCTGCGGGTGATCGACCTTGCGCCAGGGCTTGAAAATGCGCCCCTGGTTCATCTCCTGATCCAGCTTGGCCAATGCGAGAAAGTCCTTTCGGTCCAAATGCGTGTAGTGATCGACAAAAGGCTTGCGCCGCTCGATGCCAAGCTGCTTGAACAGGTCCCACAGCTCGACCACATAGGCCAGGCAGCCGCGCTGGTGGTAAGCCCAGGCGCTGATGTTTCCGTGCAGGGACTTTTCCGGTTCGTACAGGAACTCGTGATAACCGCTGACCGTGGGGTAGCCGGTGTGCTCGGTCATCCAGACTTCCACCTGCTTGTATATGGCCAGGTCGGTCTGATCCATCTTGCTGTCGGGTTTTTCGCCGAGCGGGCGAATCAACACACCACCGAATGTGTGGAGATTGAGCCAGGTCATGATGTTCGGGTGCTTGATCGCGAACTCGATCACGGCCCGGGTTTCCGGCGCGCTGCCGGGAAAGTGCCCGGCACCGGCTTGATCCGGCTCGCTGGCCCACTGGTACGGAAAATTGCGGTTGAAGTCGTTCAGGTTGTCCGAGAGAAAGTACGGGTCCGGGACATGAGCGCCGTCAAAATTGACGATCCGTCCCTCGGGATAGAGCTTGTAGTAGGGCGGCGGGTCTTCCGGCAGGCGCGGCACCATGACCGGCGGAACCAGCGGCGCGCCATCCTCCCCGCGCAGTTCCACCAATTCCCCCTCGCTACTGATCTGGCGCATGTAGTTCATCGTGCCGTCGCCGTCAATGTCTTGCGCCTCCCAGTAGGAATGCCCCTTGTTGCTGCGGTCGTTCACCGGGCTGGAACGGACATAGCGCCCGGTTTTCAGAACCGCCTCGGCGCCATCCGGAGAGATACGCGGCACGACGTAAAAGAGCGTCTCACGAACCGTGTCCGCCAGGTGTGCGGCGAGCGGCTTGGCGCCCGCTTCGTTCTTGCCCAGGTGCATGGCAATGACGTCTTCGGCCATCGCCAGAGCGACGCTGGAGCCACAGACTTCCGAAGCGTGTATGTTGCCGTCGATCCAAACAGCGGGGCGTAGCCGCTGCGGCTCAGGCCCGAGTGTCAGGAGCGGAATGTCGCGACCCTCGGCGCTCTTGCCTAGGGTGCTCAGGCGGACGAAATCCGGGTACAGCCTGGCCCACTCTTTGAGTTGCGTGGTGAGTTCAGCGTGATCGAGGTACTTGGTACGAAACATCGGTAGCTCTTGTTGTATCGGTTCAATGCCGTTACGATTTCAGGCGCGCTGCCCGGTTGCCGCTGCCAGTCCGATGGCCTTGATGCCGGCCAGGGCGCACAGCTCGTCCTTGTCGCCGGTATCGCCCGAGATACCGACCGCGCCCAGCACCTCGTGCTCGGCGCCGAGGATCAGCACGCCGCCAGGGGACGCAATCATGCGCCCTTGACTCGCTGCTGCGAGCGCCGTGAAAAAGTTTGGATACTTGCTGGCGCGTTCGGTCAATTCCCTGGTGCCAAAACCCATGCCCAGGGCGCCCCATGCCTTGCCAAACGCGATCTCGAAGCGCACGATGCCGGCCCCGTCTTCGCGCTGGTACGCGATCAGGTGACCGCCAGCATCGAGCACGGCAACCGCCAGCGGTGCCAAGCCTTGACGCCTTGCCTCGGCGATCGCGGCATCGATGAGCGCGCTGGCTTGCTGCAGCTTGAACATGGTTGCTTGTTGATGCCTGGAAGCAAACCTCGCGCTACTGTTTTGGTAGCGTCAAGGCTAATGCCTGTAGGGCTTGTGACTGGTGGCGCTTCACGGACTCGAACCGCGGACCTGTGGATTATGATTCACCTTCAAATACAATTTGCCTGTGTTGATTTACAGGTATAGAATCAATATAAATCAACACGTTACGCAATTTGCACTGGATATGTAACCAGCCAGAGTGTTGATTGATATTCCCAAAAATGGGGCAAAAGTGGCTACATGGTGGCTACATGGAAAGGAAATCAACATGGCAAGACCAAAGAAAAACGAAGTGCCGGACCTGGCGCAAGCAATCGAGTTTACCGCTGGCGCAATCGAGCGCCTGGCCTGCCCGGCTGGTAAGCAACAGGTTTTCATGCGAGACACCAAAGCGCCGGGCTTACGGGTTCGTGCAACGCCAGCAAGTGCAAAACACCCGACCGGCTTTAAGTCGTTCGTGTTCGAGAAAAAGCTAGACCGCCAGACCATACGCCGCACCATCGGGGACGTGAGAGCATGGAGCATTGAAGCTGCCCGCATCGAAGCCGCCCGGCTTGCCGTGATGTTCAACACTGGCACCGACCCGCGCGAGTTGGAGCGCCAGCAACACGCCGACAAGGTGGCACAGAGCGCCGCCGCCGCTGCCCATGCCCTGACCGTGGGGGAAGTCTGGAGCGTTTACCTGGAGGCCCGCCGCAAGCATTGGGGCGCCACTCATTACGCCGACCACATCAAGCTGGCCCGTGCTGGTGGTGCGCCGCGCAAGCGTATGCGTGATGTGAAAACGATTGATATGCCGCTTGCGCCACTGATGGCATTGCCACTGCGCGACCTGACCGCGCCGGTAGTGGAGGCATGGGCCGAACGTGAAGCAAGGACCCGCCCGACCGCTGCCCGTCTGTCATGGCGACTGCTGAAGGTGTTTTTGAACTGGTGCGCTGAGCAACCGGAATATGCCGCCATACTGCCAGCAAAGAACCCCGCCGCTACCCGCAAGGCTCGCGAGTCATTGGGCAAGCCGCAAGTCAAAACCGATGCGCTGCTGAAGGAACAATTGCCAGCGTGGTTTGATGCCGTGCGCCAGATTGAAAACCCTGTCATTGCCGCCGCGCTGCAAACCATGCTACTTACCGGCGCAAGGCCCGGCGAAGTGCTTACGCTGCGCTGGGATGATGTCAACCATAAATGGCGTGGCCTGACCATCCGCGACAAGGTAGAAGGCACGCGGGTTATTCCCCTGACCCCGTATATCGCGCAACTGCTGGCGACCCTGCCGCGCCGCAATGAGATGATTTTCTCAAGTGCGACCGCCGAGGCTGGCGCATTGACCGCACCGCGCAAGCATCACGTCAACGCTTGCAAGGTTGCTGGTATCGACGGCCTGACGCTGCATGGCCTGCGCCGGTCGTTCAAAAGCCTAACCGAATGGCTGGAGATACCTGCCGGCGTGGTGGCGCAACTGATGGGGCACAAGCCCAGCGCAACCGCTGAGAAGCATTACACCGTGCGCCCGCTCGACCTGCTGCGCGTTCACCATGAAAAGATTGAAGCGTGGATACTGGAACAGGCTGGGGTGAAGTTTGACCCCAAGGCCGCGCCCGGTGCGCTGCGCGTGGTGGCTGGTTAAATCGTTTTCGCACCAGCTAGGCCGGGCCGCAATCCGACCGAAAAGCGGGAAACCTTCACCCGCCTGCTGGTGCACCTGAATTGAGGGCTGCGCTGTGAAGGGGTGCTATGGGTTACACGGAATTAAGCCAACTGCCAGCAAAAGAAGCCGCCATATGGGATGCCGCACACGTTGGCAATGATGGCAAGCAAAGGCAAGTAACTCGCCAGTTCGCCGGGGTGAACAGCTCGGGGGAGTTCACCGTAGAACTGTTTTTAAAGGAAGCGACCGACCGTTTGGCATGCTGGCGCGATGGCCGCTATGAACTCTTTCAGGCTGCCCAGGTAGTAGCTGACAGCAACCCCGCAGTAGATGCCAAGACCTTTTGCACGCAAATGGAAGATGCCGCATACGCTGGCGCTTTAACGCTTCGCCAGAATGGCGTGCCACTCAAGGCGGATACGTTACAGCGTGGTAGCGTATGGCACAAGGCAGTTCGACAGACCGATGTAAATAAGTGGCTTCACGATATTGACGCTGGCTTTGAGTTGACCTATCCCTACGCCGAGCCCCAAGCCGAGCCTGATGCGCCCAAGGTGAAAGTGCCAGCGAGTGAAACCAAAGAACAGCGACAGGGCCGCCGCCTGCAGGCATGTATTGATGCTGGCCTGCCTATGAACGACAAGGCCGCACTATCGCGCCTGCCCGATGGCGTTGGGGATGTGGCAGACATTGAAAGGGTGTCCAGGCAGGCATTTTCAACGGACGTAAAAGCCGCACTAACCCGCCGCGAAACCGCTACACGCGAAGGCGGAACCGTTCACCGGGCCTGATGCAAGCGCCTGCATTTGCCTGCATTTGAAAGGGGCTTTTCATTGGTGAATTGAAGTTGCAGGCAAGTTGCAGGTTGCCTGCATGGATATGCAAGGTACGAAATCCATATCGCTGAGCCTTTTCAGTGATACCGGATTACGAATCTATGCAAACCGCAACACATCACAGCGCGGAGACAAGGGAGGCAGTGACAGTGCCGACCTTCACCCCCCTGGCGCAAGAGCAACGCAGCCACGTAACCACTGCCGCCGCCGCCCACTACCTGAACCGCCGCCCGCAGACTTTACGCGGATGGCACTGCGCCGGCGATTTTCCTACCGCTGGCCTGCGCCCGCTGGTGCTGAATGGCCGCTTGGCCTGGCCGGTGGCTGGCCTGCGCCGCGTGCTGGGGGTGGCACCGTGAGCGCTGCCCAGACGTGCGAACGCCCGGATGCAAGCCGGGCGAACGCTGAGGGAAGCACTGAAAACGCCTCAATTATCGCCGATGCCGACAAGGCTACGGCAACCATCATTGCGCGCCTGGCTCTTGAAGGCCATGTGGTGCAGCGTGGCCGGTCCGGTGACTTCACCGCGAGCCGGTGGGGCTTGAGCTGCTATTGCCAAGACGTGGCCGCGCTGCAAGCCTTCGCCCGCCTGGTGGGGGTGCGCGATGCAAGCGAATGAACTCGACCGCGCCCGTGATGCGCTTTACGCGATACCGCCCGACCTGCCGCGTACTGACTGGCACAAGGTGGGACGCGCTGCCATTGCTGCCGGGCTTGACGTTGACGCGCTGATTGAGTGGAGCCGCGAGGCGAGCAACTTCAAAAGCGAACAGGACGTTCGAGCCGCCTTCAAAACCATCACGCCCGAGGGTGGCACGGGTGCCGGAACGTTGTTCAAAATCGCCACTGAAAACGGCTGGCGCATGAATGGCGACAAGCCCCAGCAAAGACCCGCCCAAGCCCCCAGGAAGGCCGCAGAGCCACCGCGCAAGCCTGCCCCTGGCTGTGGCCCCGCCGAGGTGCTTGCGCGCTATGAGCCTGCAACGAATGAACATCCATACATCACGGCAAAGCAAGCCGCCGGGGTGTCGCTCGACAACTTGCGGGTGGTGCCTGCCGGCGACCCGCTGGTTATCGCTGGCGAGAGCATGGCCGGGGCACTGGTGGTGCCGGTACACCGCGCCGATGGTTCCATATCGAGCCTGCAATTCATCACCCTGCCCGAGGTGGCCGCCCGCTTGAAGGTCAAAGACAAGCCCGGTAAATTGAACCTGCCCGGCGCCAGCATGGAAGGATGGCACACGGTGGGCGAGCTGGTGCCCGGTGGCGTGGTTTATGTGTGCGAGGGTATCGGGACAGCATGGGCTTGCTGGCAAGCGACCGGGGCCGCTGCTGTGGTTTGTTTTGGTTGGCACAACGTGGGCAAAGTCACCGCAACACTTCGCCAGCGCGACGCGAGCGCCCGGCTGGTGCTGGTGCCCGATGTTGGCAAGGAACAAGACGCCGACAAGATAGCGCGAGATGTTGGTGCTGCCGTGGCCTACATGCCCCAGGGTGAAGCGAACAACTTTGATGCCAGTGACCTGATGGCCCGCGATGGTTTCGATGTGCTGGCCGCATTGCTGGAATCGGCAACCAACCCACCGCCGCCGCCCCTTCCCTTGAGTGTGGCATTCGCGGACGAACTGCCCGACACGTTCACGCCGCCTGATGAACTGGTGGAGGGGCTGCTGACTACCGACGATGGCAGTGTGCTTTATGGCGACAGCAACAGCGGGAAAACTTTCCTGATGATTGACATAGCCTGCGCAGTGGCCCGAGGCGTGCCGTGGCTGGGCCGCCGTACAGAGCCGGGGCTGGTGGTGTACCTGGCCGCTGAATCGCCCACATCGGTGCGCCGCCGCTTGCAAGCCTATCAGCGGCATCACGGGGTGAAGGTGCCCAACTTCGCCATTGTGCAAAGCCCGATAGACCTGTTCGACGGTGAAGCCGATACCGACAAGGTGATTCAAGTGGTTCGCCAGATAGAGCAACAGCGAGGCCAAAAGGCCCGGCTGATAGTGGGCGACACACTGGCCCGCCTGAGTGCTGGCGCGAACGAGAACGCCGGGCAGGACATGGGCCTGATAGTTCGAAGGATTGACCGCATCCGCTCGGAATGCAAAGCACACTTTTCGCTGATTCACCATTCGGGCAAGGCCGCCGCTGCTGGTGCCCGCGGCTGGAGTGGTGTCCGGGCCGCTGTCGATACTGAAATCGAAGTCACGGACTCACCTGCTGGCCGGTGCTGCGAAATCACCAAGCAGCGTGACCTATCCACCAAGGGCGAGCGCATCGGGTTTCGCCTCGACGCCGTGGCGCTAGGGTTTACCAAGTGGGGAGCCGCTGCGACAAGCTGCGTGGTGATGACTGCGGACGCGCCAGACAAACCCAAAGGTAAAAAACTGAGCGAATGTGATGGCGCCGTGTTGGAGTTCCTGACCGCGCATAAGGTAGGCATCAGGAAATACGAAGTGGTGAAACACTTTGAAAGCCGGTACGAAAAAGGCCCGGTGTATCGCGCCATGAAAGCATTGGTAGCAGCCGGTGCAATCCATGAGGCTGCCGGTATGGTGTCAATCGCCGGGGTTGCCAAATGAACTCGGGTACAAAAGGTACAAAAAGGTACACGTACCCAACTGTACCCACGGGTAAAAAGGTACAGATAGGTACAACACCCTTTAGGGGTGTACCTTTTGTACCTACCCCAAAACCTGCACTTAATACTGACTTGCTGGGGGATGAAATCCAAACCCCCAGGCGCGTCAACGACAGGCCCGAGGCTGCCGCCCTGGTGGAAGTCCTGCGGGCACTGCGAGCGCATCCGCTGTGCCGGTGGCGTTGGCTTCATTGCCCGCAACCCTTGCAGGGGCTCATAGTGCATGGGGTGAGGCTATATCATGCGGCGAGGATTGGGTGTTTGCCCTCTGTTCGCGTTTTAAGCGGGCTTTGAGCGATGCTGCTATGACACCCCTTGCCCTGCCCGCTGCCTGCCTTGCAGCACCGTCGACGGTCTTTGGCTGTGTGCTCTTACCCCCGAACTCGACGCTGCCAGTTCACCGTTGGGCTCAGGAGCGCTGCGGCCGGCGGGTGTGCGCGAAAGGAGCGGGATTGATTTGCCTATCCGTTTATTTTCATTTTTTTGGGTTGGCTGGCTTGTTTCTCACTGAGCGGAGCAAGGCTACTTCCATTTCTAAGATGAACACGCTACGTTTCAGTTTATTAATATCCATCTCATAGTATGCCTTATCTTCTTTTAAGTATCCCAACTCCATTCGTAGCAGGCTGATATTCTGCTCTAGTAGGTCGATGTAACCGATCCGACTTTTGATTTCCTTTATGCACTCAACCACTGCGTTGTAACCAGGTGTCACTATTAGGGAGATATCACAAATACTACTGTGCGCAGGATGAGCATAAATGAGCAACGCAAGCAAGGATGATCGAATCAAATTCAGTTTCACATTTTGCATATATTCCTCTTTTCCCGGTTGTTTAATTTCGCGTCCTCGACTGTCTGGCAATTCATATTACTCGGGTGATCCGCGCCGCCTGCCAAAGCGCCCATCCCAAAATCTGGATTCCAAAAATTTACAAAAAAACTGCACGGATGGCGCGCGGGGGTACCCGTACACCGAACCGGGCCGGGCCGGTCGAAAAGCGGGGGTGCCCACTCCCCCACCCCCCCTCTCGCTAACATCGCGCGGTTGCATGTCCGGGCCTGGCTAAGTAGTCCTTCACATCATGCCCGCTAACCCGCATGGATGCTAGGTTTCCCGGTCCTGCAAGACAGAGACACCCCCATTGCCCGGCATGGTGTGTCCAAGTGCAGCCATTGGCGTGATGTCAGGGTCAGCTCGCGCTCTGGCTTCGCGCAACGCCTCACCGATGGGGAAAAAGGCAATGGTAATCTCCTGCTTGTTGCCATATTCCAATGGGCATTCGCGTTCGGCACGCCATGCAGCAGCTTTGAACCCTTCGCGCGCGCGTGCGAGATCATCGCCGGAGCAAATACCCTCTTGTGATGTATCTAAGTTCGCCATGTTGCGGCAAAGTAGTGCTTCGCGGTAAGCGGGGTGCCTGGAGATACGACGGTGTAGATTTTGGGGTGCTATGCCAAGTTCCTTGGCTATATGGGACTGATATTCGCCATTGGCTATTCGGTCGATGATTTCATCATCATTGATATTGGCGAGTGCGCCCGTGTTTGTCATAACTGGGTTTTACCATGGTTTTCGGCTCAGCCCGAAAGATAAACGCTACCAAAGGGTAGCCTCCAACAGGAACAGGTCGCTAGACACCTTGAGGCTGTCGTAGTCAGGCGACCACGAGCTCGGCGAGATACTGCTGGTAATCCGGTTTCTCTGCGCGAGCAGCATCATCGCATTGTCAAGCTCAGGCCGCGCATCGAATAGGAGCTTTCCAACCTCTCTGGTCGTCTTCTTGAAGTCCCGATCAACGATTCGCCCAAGAGCCACCAATAGGAGCCTGATGCCGAGTTCCTGCCTCTCGAATTCCTCGCGCACCATTTTCGCCACCTCGGCAGGCGCGTTTGGACGCGACTGCTTCAACATCTTCTGACCGAGGTTCAGGCTGTCCTCGAGCGTGTCATAGAACTGCGCGGCAATATCAGCTCGGGACCCCCAGCCGGTGACGGCCCGCTCAAGGAGTATGCCGGTTAAAGTGTCGTCGGAGCGGAACCGCTGCACGGTTTCCAAGCCCACAACAACGGCTTCGGCACGGTCAAGTAGCTCCAGCTGGCTCAAGCGCATCTCGACCATCTTTCTATTCATCGCGTAGCGGTAGCCGCGAAACTTTGTTACGAACCAGTTCACCAAATATCCTTCTGTCCAGAAACGATTCCCAAAGGGCACCACGGTAAGCTCAAACGGGGGTACAGGAATAACAGGCAAGTCATGGGTGCCGAATGTTCCCAGTAACCGGCGCCGTGCGAGCGGTGTGCCGCTTGCACGGCGTCCGCGTTGACTGGGTGGTTAGCCCTCATGTGCTCGCCTCCCGCAGGTGGATATGGGGAGCAAGAAACTCGTATGCCCGACGGTTCCGAACTACAAAGGCACAGATGAAATATGTTGCTGCCGCGTAAACCAGCCGGGCATTCCAAAGAGCAAAGGCGATGAGCACCGCATACCACTCAACAAAAGTAGAAGGGAACCAGGCGAGGTAAAGACTCAGCAGCGCGAGACCCAAAAGCAGGCTCACACCAGCCATACCTTGCTTGGGCATGGATGAGGCGCCGGCGAAGACGAAGTAAACGACAATCGACGCGGGAATCGCGAGTGCAGCCCACCAGCCAAACGCGAGTGCGGCCATGACAAAGCTGGCTAGTAGCGCGACCGGGCCGACCACAAAGGCTCCCAATACCACCGTCTTCTCGAAGTACGGTGCCTCACCTGTTTGTTCGGCAATATGGGAAACAGAAACGTCCGTATAAAACTTGCGCGCCATAGCGCGATCAATGCCTATAAGGATCGCACCCGCCTGAATGCGAGAGACCAATGCTTGGTATTCCTCGTCGGTCATATTCTGAGGGCTAACGTATAGCGTTTATCTGCCGCGAGGCCAAGCCGGTAGAAACCAAGAGCACCTCCTGCGGCAGACAATCCATATTGGACTCGTCAACAGTGTATGCCTGACAGCGCGACGCGTGTGATTGCCACGGCACTGACGTAGCAAGTTGATGCGTGGCAGGGATGCCGTCCTGAGCGCCCACCGGAGTCCCGGCGCTTGATGCCCACCAATCCCACCGCGGCTGATAACCCTGCCAGGCCGACGACGTTCTGACAGCACTCGCCAACAACATCCAAGTCAGTGCTTCGCAAGTGTCAGTCAGCTGCCGCGAAGGCGGCAGAGCCCTACGAACCTTCGGCGCGCCGCCGCCCCTGCCTTGTCCAGCTACGCGGTCATGCCGTGCGCGCTTGCTGTTTGCGCGGCGTTTCCGGCTGCGAGGCCACGCGCGCCCAGCATCACCGCTATACCCAGCTCGGGCGGTGTAGTCTCAGTCAGTGGCCACGGCGGAGTACCGCCCTGGCCAGGTCCCACGAAGCTGTCGCGTAGCTTCGTCCTGCATCGCGGCCATGCCAGCCGTGCTGCCCCTGCCGCGCTGCCCCTGCGGGGCATCTCGCCCGGTTCATCCCGTCAGGCATCACCGCTTTGCCCAACTCGTTGCGTTGTAGTTCCAGTCGGTGGCAACGGCCGGGTACGGCCCTTGCCAAGTCCTCGGAGTGTTCAGGTTAGCGCCGCCGGAGGGCGGCGAGTCATGTCACACGCGCCCGCTACGGGCACCCGCTTCGCTTTTACATATTGTGCTGTTTTGCAAAGTGTGCGCAGTCGCTTCGCTAAAGCTCCGCTTGGTGCCGCCCACCGCTGCGCGCCCTGTCGGGTTTACAAAACCCACAATATGCAAAGTGCCCTACGCTGGGGTTGGGCGCCTCAGCCGTCGGCGCTCCCCGGTCGCTTGCGCGCCCTACGCGCCGACGGCTGGTCGCCCCGTCGCGGTGGTGGCCCCTTGGCTTTAGTCAGGCGCTACGCGCAGGGTTTTTTCAGTGGCCTGCGGCCAGGTGCAACGTGTGTGCCCCCGCCCACCCCACAGCCTCGCCGCTGCGCGGCGTCGGCCCGTCCGCCCCCGTGGGGGCTCCCTCAACTGCGCGGCGGTTACTGTGGCACGATGCAGAAGCGATACCCCCGACGAACGCGGTAGTGCGAAACTCGAATTGAAGTGAAAGCCGCCGCCTTTCTTCTGGCGCTCAGCCGCCGCACCCCCACGATCAGTCCATCCCGGGATCCGCTTGCCGATGCTCGCCGCTTCGTCCTTGCGCACGGCGAGACTGGTGAAGGGCGGGCGCTACGCAGAATCATCAACCTACTTGCGACAGGTGAGGGCGAGTTCTCGGAGGCGGACATCTGGCATTTCAGCGCAGAAACGCTTCCGCTTGTTGCGGCGTTGGTTGAAGCCCGAATTGGGGCGCGCTATTCGGAGGATGATTGGCGGCTCCCAGCATGAAAGGGATTTTCTCTGGTGGCATTTTTTCCGTGAACGCAACTGGTCGCCCATCGGCGCTGTGACGCTCAACCCCGAACGCGACTCGATCCTCAAGACGCATTCGGGCTACACCGATAGACAGCCGTTGGCTGCATGAATGAGGCGACAACTACCTTGACGCGCGCCGGGGTGCAATACTGCGGGAAGTGTCATTGGAATTCCTATCCTTTAACTGAGCCTCTTGTAGGGGCACGTTTTGAATCCGAATCCAATGAAATAAAGGGCTTACGTCACTAACTGTCGGACTTGGGTGAACGCGATGCGAGTGTCAAAGATGTCGGGATTTGGATGTATACTCCGCACTGTGATGGCGCTAGTGATGGCGGGTCATTTCGGACGTATAGCTATGGGCCAAACTTCGTTTTCCGAATCTACTGCTGCTCCCCGGGTGGAGTTGAACGCGGCCAAGGCCGTTGCAGAGGGTCTGCGACTAAGTTTTTCTCTGTCGAACCCATACCGGGGACTGGTATTTGTGGGCCGTGCTTGTGGAGTTCTCCTGCGGCCCCACGGCCCGACCACGGGTGCTGATCTTGCTTGGCCCCGTGCTCTCCCCACCCGCTCTATCAGAGGCGCCGGCGGCCACGCTGACCAATCCGACCTGGCTTGGCCCGGGCGAGAAGCTTGAATTCGAAGTTCTTCTTCCCTCGTCCGTGGCCCCCTCGCATCTCCGCTGCACCGATGTTGCCGTGCGCGGGGCCTGGATGGGTTGACCTTCTTCATCTGACGCGGAGTACATGAAAGTGCCTGTTAGCAACGTAGACCTCTTGACGATAGCCGACTTTATCGGTCTGCCCGATGGAACATCGGTGAGTTTGGGCGCGGGCGGCGACCCTGCAATGCTGGCGATGTCGAATGTGTCGCTGGCAGGGTTTGCGCCCAGCAATTCCGACGGCTTCCTGATCCTGTCCACCGGGATCGCGCTGGACATGCTGGGCCCCAACACAGGCGGCGGTCAAGGCACCGACCTGGGGCCAGGGGGCGTCGACGGCGACACCATCACGATCCGCTTCGTGGTGCCCGTGCCGCAGGGCGCTAGCAGCCTGAGCTTTGCATTCTTGTTCCTCTCGGAAGAATATCCCGAGTTTGTCGGCTCCGACTACAACGACTTTTTGTCGGTTCGCTTCAACGGGGTCGAGGTGGCGCTGGACACCAATCGCAATGCCATCACGGTCAACAACAACTTCTTTTCGGATGTTCTGCTGCCCACCGGTACCTTCTTCGACGGCCAGACCCCAACCTTGCGGATTTCCGGGCCGATCGACAGTGCGCTTCAGACGGTGACCATCGAAATCACCATCGGAGATGTGGGGGACGGAATATACGACAGCGCCGCCTTTATCGGCGGCTTCGAGTTCCACCAGAACCAGATCGTATTCGTCGATTTCGACGGCGGTAGCATCGACTGGACACGGCACTGGCTCCACTCCTTCGGTTCGTTCGACGACGTGACCCTGCCCTCTTCGAAGCTGGGCGCGCAAGACCAGCAACAGATCATCGCCAGTCTCAATTCGATCTATGACAAATACCGCATCGAATTCACTGCAACCGAGCCCCAGGATGGCGTCTATTCGACCATCCTGGTTGGCGGCACCGTAGACAAGCTGCCGCCTTGGATGGGGGTTCTTCCTGAACGCCTCTTGGGTCTGGCCGACGGCATCGACTATGTTGCGGGCGAGGGGGGCAACGTGGATCGCGGCGACAATGCGTTCGTGCTGTCTGGCAGCTCCTATCTTCCGAGCAATCTTGCCGACATCACCCAGGTTATCGCTCATGAGGCTGGCCATATCCTGGGCCTGCGCCATGTTCTGAGCGCGGACGAGTTGATGTATCCCCGTGCCGATCCCGATCGCACCACTATCGGCGGCGATCAACCGCTGGCCGAGATCACCGAAGGCGGTGTCAACGACGGTGTCGTCGAAGCGGTGGGCGGCATACAGAATTCGGATGAGGAGTTGATCCGAAACCTGGGCCTGCGCAGCGGCAGCGACATTGTAACGGGGGCTAGCTGGTTCAGCGAATTGATGGATCTCTTCCAGTTCAGCATGAGTGGCTCCAGCACGCTGTTCGATGTGCGGGTTGTCCTCACCACCGCGGATGGCATCGTCTTGGACATCATCGAACTGGGTGATCTCAATGGCGGTTCGAGCGTCAGTTTCTTGGCGCCGCTGCTGCAAAGCGATCAGATAGTCATGTTGGGGCGCACCAGCCAGAGCGGCGGCTACGACGCTGTGCTGACCCTGGGCGGCACTGGCACGGTAGATCTGGAGGCGCTAGGCGAGTTCGGCGTGATCAACACTCTTGGCATCAGCCTGTCGGATATCGTATCGTCGGCGGCGCTGCCCGCTCTCACACTCTCGCAAATCCTCGGGAATGGCAGCCTGCAGGCCATCGCCCCGGTTTCGGCGACCGTATTGGATCTTGCTGACGCCGCGGCCACCGAAGGCTCCGATTTGCTTGACGGCAGTATGGATAATGACGTGATAGTCGGCCTAGGCGGCGATGACACGATCAACGGCTTCGATGGTCAGGACCTTCTCTTCGGAAATGACGGCAATGACAGCCTTTTGGGTAGGGTGGGTGGAGATTCGCTTATTGGCGGCGACGGCAACGACTGGCTGGACGCCGGCGACGACAGTGACATTCTTGATGGCGGGTCGGGTGACGACACCCTGATCGGCGGCGCTGGTGAAGACAGCCTCTTCGGCGGCGCTGGCGTGGACGTGGCGAGCTATGCGGACGCGGGTTCGGGGGTGACGGTGAGCCTGGCGCTGACGACGGCGCAGAACACGGTCGGGGCGGGTACTGACGTGCTGGTGTCGATCGAGGGCCTGATCGGCTCGGCGTTCAATGACCGGCTGACCGACAATGCCGGGAACAACACCCTGACGGGCGGGGCGGGCAACGACACCCTCAATGGTGGCGCTGGAGCGGACACCCTGATCGGTGGTCTGGGTAACGACACCTACGTGGTGGACAACGTCAGTGACACCGTCACCGAGAATGTGACTGAAGGTATCGACCTGGTCAAGATCTTGATTGCCACGGCAGGCGGCACCTACGCACTGACTGGCAACGTCGAGAACGCCACGCTCATCAATGCGGTGGCCTACACTCTCACCGGCAACGTGCTAAACAACATACTGACTGGCAACGCCTACGCCAACACCCTGACGGGTGGCGCTGGCAACGACACCCTCAATGGTGGCGCTGGCAACGACACCCTCAATGGTGGCGCTGGCAACGACACCCTCAATGGTGGCGCTGGCAACGACCGCCTGAGCGGCGGCTCCGGCGCCGACACCATGACCGGCGGCAGCGGCAGCGACTTGTTCTACGTGGACAACGCAGGCGACATCGTCATCGAAACCGGCTCAGACACCCTAAGCGGCAAGGACAGCGTGTACGCCAGCGTCAGCTATAGCTTGGTGGGCGTGGCCAATGTGGAAAACCTGCGGATCACCGCCAGCGGCGCCTTCAATGCCACCGGCAACGAACTGGCCAACACCCTGTACTCGGGCGCCGGAGACAACATCTTGGACGGCGGTGCTGGCACCGACACCGTCAGCTACGCCTACATTGGTGGTGCCGTCACGGTCAGCCTGGCCACCCAGGGGGTGAGTCAGAGCACCGGATCAAGTGGTAACGACACATTGATCAGCATCGAGAACCTCACGGGCTCGAACTACAACGACAGCCTGACGGGCAGCATCGCGGCCAACCGCCTCACGGGCGGGTATGGGGCGGACAGAATCAACGGCGGCAAGGGCAACGACACGCTGCTGGGCGGCAAGGGCAACGACACTCTGGTGGGTGGCGCCGGGCAGGACCGCATGACGGGTGGAACCGAGACCGACACCTTCGACTTCAACAGCGCAGCCGAATCGACAACGCTGGCGATGGACCGCATCACCGACTTCAACGCGGGACAGGGCGACAAGATCGACCTCTCGACCATCGATGCGAACACAGGAATTGCGGGCAACCAGGCCTTCGCCAGCCTGACCAGCAACACCACCGCCTTCGACAACGCCACCAGCTTCACGGCCGCCGGGCAGCTCTATTTCGACCAGACCGCGCAGATTCTCTATGGCAACACCGATGCGGACGTGCAGGCGGAGTTTGCTATCAAGTTGCTGGGTGTTGCATCGATGGCGCTGAGCGACTTCATGGCCTGACATCTGGATCCGTCGCGGACGGCGTTGTCCCGTCCGTTTTTGAACCATGCCGTGTGACGGTTCCTCTGTTGTGATGTTACGCGGCCTTGAGTCTGGCAGCGTCGTTCTGCGCGATATCGCCACGGCTGCGTCACTCTCATCCAGGCATTTGCGCCCCACTTGGAACCGGTGGAGCTGCAGACTGGAAACCGGCGCAGGGCGTCCCCGCTGTGAGTCTTGCCAGTCATTGCCATGGGTGTGATTAACATGGCCGGGATACGCATCAGGCTGTGGGTGCGATTAACACGGGGTGAACACATCAAAGCCGGGTGGGGGACGCATCCCAGCAATGACCAAGCAGGAGTCCCGCCATGTTCCGACCACCTTTATGCCACAGTGCCGATGTAACCCCGCCCCGG
>JBCKPE010000040.1:0-18008 GCA_038901875.1 Burkholderiaceae bacterium | reverse complement strand
TGGGTATTTTCCGGTAGTGTTGATTTTGGATTGCGCCAAACCTGACAGGGTGACGATGCAGCCGACCCGCCCGCCGTGGACAAGTCACCTGCACACAGGACGAGCCTGTGCACAGCCGCTGCGCGGTGCGTGACTTGCCCACCGCTCCCCGAGTTGGAGCCTTCGGCCTGACGCGCTTGCGCTTGCCAACAGCCGTTTGAAATTTGAATTGCGCGAAGCTGCCCGAAGCAGAGCTGCCGGCCCGATGTGGCGGCAGGTCTACTTTGGGTTGTGATGTTGGGTCGTTATGCTGGGCTGTCATCGGCGTGTGCCGCCAAGAATCGATGGAGCTTTTTGCAGGTCGAATCAAACGAGCGCTGCTCTTGCTCGCTGAAGCCGCCATGAATCAGTGGCCCCTCATCGCCAGCGACGGCCTGCATGATCAACTCCTTGAGCGCACGCTTGCGTAGTTTGGGCGTGTCGTTGATGTCGCCAATGATTTCGCCACCGAGCAGCCACAGGTTGTCACGGTGCAGGTTGCGGGTCTTGCGCGACAGACCTTGCGCCAGCAGCGCCAGCAAGAACGGCGTGAACACCGCAACGATTTGCTCGCCGGCGATGACATCACGCGCCTCGCCACACCAGCTGGTGGGCCAAGTCGACAAATCTGGGCAGTAGGTTGCCAAGTCCGCCGCCGCTACGATGGCGCTCGGTTCTACCCTTCGCTTTTTCGTCATGCGTCTGATCTCGCTACTAAACCACTGCTACCATTTTCCAGGCTTTGTCAACGTGGTGGCGCGCCTGTGCGAGCACACCAAGAGCATCGAAGTCGAGGTGCGCCCACGGGTTGGCTCCCAAGCGAAATGTTCCATCTGCCATCGCCCGGGGGCGACCTACGACCATCTGGGTGTGCGCCGCTTCGAGTTCGTCCCCTTCTGGGGCTTCATGGTTTTTCTACTGTACCGGATGCGCCGGGTTGATTGCCGCCAGTGTGGCGTCAAAGTCGAAGAGGTGCCTTGGGGCTGCGGCAAGCACCAGATGACCAGCGCCTACGTATTGTTCCTGGCGCACTGGGCCAGGAAGCTGTCGTGGAAGGAGACGGCGTTGTCGTTTCGCACCTCCTGGGACAAGGTCTGCCAGGCGGTCGAGGTTGTGGTGGCATGGGGACTTGAGCGGCGCACCCTGGGACCGATCCAGGCCATCGGAGTCGATGAAGTTGCCTACGGCAAAGGACACAAATACCTGACGCTGGTCTACCAGATCGATGCGCATTGCACCCGGCTGCTGTGGGTTGGCAAGGAGCGCACGGTGGCAACGTTCGAGCAGTTCTTCGAGATGATCGGGGCCGATCTGTCGGGCAAGATCGAGTTCGTCTGCTCGGACATGTGGAAGCCCTACTTGCGGGTGATCCGTGAGCGCTGCAGCAATGCGCTGAACATTCTGGATCGCTTTCATATCGTCGCCAAGATGAATGTCGCCCTCGATGAGGTGCGCGCTGGCGAAACGCGCCGGCTGGTCCAGGATGGATTTGAGCCGGTCCTCAAGAAGACGCGCTGGTGCGTGCTCAAGCGCAAGGAGAACCTCACCGGCAATCAGCGCATCCGGTTGCGCGACATCTTGCAGTACAACCTGCAGACGGTTCGGGCGTATTTGCTCAAAGAGCGATTCGCTCACTTCTGGAATTACGACTCGCCAACGTGGGCCGGGAAATTCCTGGACCAATGGCTCGCCCTGGTCATGCGTTCACGCATCGAGCCCATGAAGAAGGTCGCCAAGACACTGCGCAACCATCGCGAGCTCATCCTGAACTATTTCCGCGCAAAAAAGCAGTTCTCCAGCGGAGTCGTCGAAGGACTGAACAACAAAGTCAAAGTGACCATGAGAAAATCATACGGATTTCGGACCTTCAGGATCACGGAAATCGCGCTATATCATGTACTTGGCAAACTGCCGGAGCCAGAACTCACCCACAGGTTCTACTGACGAAGCCAAATATGAAGTGCAACACTTTCCGAGAGGTAATGTGTTGCGATGGGAACGAATTACAAACATCTGAGTTGTGAAGAGCGCACGATGATCCATTTGAGTCTTGAGCAGGGCTGCACGCTGCGGGCAATTGCCCGCAGCGTGCAGCGCGCGCCGAGTTCGATCAGTCGTGAATTAAAACGCAACGGCTGGATCAATCCGGCCACCGCGCCCAGGAAGCCTGGCCGACCCTTGCAGGCGGGCGGCTATCGGGCGCCGCTGGCGCAGCAGCGGGCCGATGCCCTGGCGAGCGCGGCAAGACACCCCGCGCGCCTCGCTCAGGATGGCCCGCTGTGGGGCCATGTCGAGCGGTTGCTGCGGGCACAGCATTCTCCCGAACAGACGCGCGGGCATACTGCGTCGGATGAACCCGGACGATCCGTCTCTTCAGGTCAGCCATGAGACCATTTACACCGTGCTTTACGCCATGCCGCGCGGCACGTTGCGCACTGAGCTGGTTGCCTGCCTGCGACAGGCACGCAAGCGTCGCCCTCCGCGCGCCCGGGGCGAGGATCGCCGGGGCACGATCCCGAACATGACCAGCATCCATCGGCGCCCACCCGAGATCGACGCGCGCGTCATTCCCGGCCATTGGGAGGGCGACCTGATCAAGGGCGCCCGTAATGCCTCGTCCATCGGTACGCTGGTCGAACGGACTACGCTCTTCGTCACGCTGGTGAAGATGGAAGACGCGACGGCCGAGGCGGCGGTGACCGGCTTGGGTGCTGTGCTCAACCGGATCGACGCACAACGACGCCTTTCCATGACCTACGACCAGGGGCGCGAGATGGCTCAGCACGAACGGCTTTCCGAGATCACCGGCGTCGCCGTCTACTTCGCCGATCCGCACAGCCCCTGGCAGCGCGGCATCAACGAGAACACCAATGGCTTGCTGCGCCAGTATTTCCCGAAGGGCTCCGACCTCTCCGGTTTCTCGCAAGCCGACCTCGATGCCGTTGCCTGGCAGCTCAACACCCGACCACGCAAGAGCCTCGACTTCAGATGCCCCGCTGAACTGTTTATGCCAGAGTCATTCGACTTCTTTAAGCATCATCATCAACTTGTTGCACTTCGGACTTGAAACCGCCCACCATTCACCAATCTTCCCATGGGAAAATTTGGTTCGCCGCGCCTCCCCTCATCCATCCCCACAACAACCGAGCAGGTGTACCGGAAGCCACGAGTTGGATCGAGGCGATCAGGTCGATCAGCTCGCCCAAGCGGTGCTTGTCCAGGTCGGCACGGCCGTAGTTCTTGTTGAGCGCGCCCTTCAGGCGCGGGTTGTCGCGCTCCAGCGCCACCATGGCGTCGTCCACGTCCTTGCCGACGCTGGGCAGCTTGGCGCGGGATTGCAGTTGCGCCCAGCGGGCCTCTTTGGGCACCCAGAAGACATTGGCGGCGAGGTATTCGTCCCTGTCCTCGGGGTTGGCGCCTTCGTAGTCGCCCTGGCCGGCGACCAGCCTGGCGTGGTGTTCCTCGAAGCTGTCGGAAATGTATTTGAGGAAGATCAGGCCCAGCACAACATGCTTGTATTCCGCCGCGTCCATGTTGTTGCGCAGCTTGTCGGCGGCCAGCCAGAGCTTGGCCTCGAAGCCGATGTTGGCGCTGGAGTCTTTGCCGGTCGAGGTGGGGGATTTCCTGGTGGCCATGGGTAGCGATTGTCTATCCGTGGCCCGCCTGCGTCTAACGCTCAGCGCCGCCCAGATGCGAAATCGCGTTGGCGTAGTACTTGAGCACGTCGAGCTGCTCCGGCGCGGGCCGAAACAGGCCGTCCTCATCGAGCACGATGCGGCGCAGCGTCAGCATGCGCAGGCCGACTCCGAAGGCGTAGTCGTGGTCGTGCCGCGGAATGTAGAGGTGCGCGCCCTGGGCCTCCAGTTCGCCCATGCGTTGATGGGCTGCCGCCTTCAATTCAAGTTCGCTCATGGCGCGCGCCGGATCGCGGGCCAGGATGCTCGCCACCAGCGACACCGGCAGCACCGGAATCACCTGGCCGATCGCCTGCATCAGTCGCGCTGAAATCTTTTCCACCTGGGCGCGCCGCTGCTGATCGTCCAGCGCCGGGAAGTGCAGGCCCTGTTCGCGGCCGTAGGCGCGCAGTGAAAACGGCGTGCCGAAATTCACGCAGGCGTAGCCGAAACGGTGCCAGCTGCCGGTCACCATCTGCGCCAGGTTGTGAAAGAGAAAACCGAGCGCGATCAGCAGCCCGCGCATTCGGCCGGGGCGCGGCGCCTTTGGCTGCAGCTTGAGCAGTTGGCTGCGATCTTCCAGCACGCGGTCGTAATTGAGACCGACCGGGATGAACACCAGGTCGCGACGCCCCTCCCCCTCGCGCTCGTCAAAGGTTCTCAGCATGTAGTCAACCAGGCCGAACTTCGGTGCCCGCAGCTTCCCGTCGATGGTCAGCCCGCCCTCGGGGAACACGGCTTGCGTGACGCCGGCCTCGGAGGCCATCTGCACGTAGCGCGACAGCACGGTGCGGTACAGCGCATCGCCCGAATTGCGCCGGACAAAGTAGGCGCCCATGGCGCGGATCAGTTGCTGCAGCGGCCAGACCCTGGCCCACTCGCCGACCGCGAAGGAAAGCGTGGTCCGCTCCGCCGCCAGAAACGCCACCAGCAGGTAGTCCATGTTGCTGCGGTGATTGATGACAAAGACGATGGTCGATTTCGGATCGATGCGCGAGAGCGCCGCCTCGTCGACGAAGCCGACCCGCACCCGGTACAGCAGGCGCGCCACTGCGCGAGCCAGCGCGTAGCCGATCCGGTAGTAGATGTAGGCGTTGAACGAGGGCACGATCTCGCGCGCATAGCGATCGACCCGGTGCCAGACCGCGCCGAGCGATTCCTTGCTGGCGCTGGCATGGTTGGCCGCCGCGGCCTGCACCTTGGGGTCATGAAACAGCCGGTCGATCAGCACCTGGCGGCGCGTCAGCTTGAAAGAGGGCAGCTCAATGCTCAAGCGCCCACTGATCTGCTGCAGCACGGTGTTGATGCGGCGGCGGAAGAACCAGCGCATGCTCGGAACCAGCAGCAGCACCAGTACGGCCCAGCCGGCAAGGCCGCTCAGGATGAGCAGGGCCCAAAGCGGCAGGGCGACGGGTTCAGTCACCGCTGGCCCTTGCACCGGCGGGCTGTTCCCGGTAAGCGTAGGCTCACTTCACCAGTTCCAGCGTGACCGAACCGTCGCTGTTTTCGCTGACCAGTTTCAGGCCCGGATGCCGGCTCAGGTAGCGCATGGCGCCGGCGCCGGTCTGGAAGCGCAGGCTGACGCCGGGCACCGGCAGGATCTGCCAGTTGTTGTCGCTGTTTGGATTCACGGTCTTCTCGCTTGCCATGTAACGCCCCAGCACCTCGCGGTTCTCGTCCGGGGCGTGAAAGACGATCTGCTTGCCGTCCAGGCCGGCGAAGCTGCCGCCGCCCTCAGTGCGGTAGTTGTTGCTGACCACCAGGAACATCATGTCGTCGCTCACGGCCCGGCCCTCGTGCCTCAAATTGACGATGCTATTGCTGTTGGCGGGCAGCAGTTTGCCGGTCTCGTCCAGAAACTGCCGTTTCAGCAGGACATAGGGTGCCAGCACCGGTTTACCGGTTTTCTCATCCACCACGTTGGACGAGACGTAGGGAAAGGCGGAGGTCTTAAGCGATTGCAGCAGGAACGGCAGGCCGTAGTTGAACTCGTGGTTACCGACATTCGCCGCGTCGTATTTCAGCGCGTTCATCACCAGATAGGCCGGATGCACCTGGCCCGGCTGCAACGGCTTGATCCGGGCCACCACTTCGCCCATCGGGCTGCCTTGGATCAGGTCCCCGTTGTCGATCAGCAGATGGTTCTTCGCCTCGGCGCGCGCCGCCTTGATGAGCGTGGCCGTCTTGGCCAGGCCGAACTGCTCGGTCTCCTTGTCCTGGTAATAGTCGTAGTTCACCAGATTCATGTGAATGTCGGTGGTTGCCAGCAGCCGCAACTTGACTGGCGCGGCCTGCGCCAGCGCGAGCGAAAAACACAGAATCAGCGCGAAAGAAAGTCGCTTCGGCAGGGTCTGGGACATGGCTTGGCCTCCTGGCAAAAACAAAATCAGCGCCTGCCGCCGGTTGCGGCAAGCCCGGCCATCATAGTCATTGTGGTTGTCCGTCGTTCTTCATTTCGCCCGGAACGGTGCATCCCAAGCGTAAACAACTTGTTTATGATATTGTGGTGATTGAAAGCTTTGCAAATGCCGATACCGAACGCCTGTTTGTCACGGGCAAGTCGCGTCGCCTGCCCCCGGCGATCCTCCGTCGTGCCGTGATGCGGCTGACCCAGCTTGACGCGGCCGTGATGGTGGAAGACCTGCGCCAGCCCCAGTCCAACCGGCAGGAAATGCTCACGGGAGACCGTCGGGGCCAGTGGAGCATTCGCATCAATGAGCAGTGGCGACTGTGCTTCAGGTTTGAGAGCGGCAACGCGTTTGACGTCGAGATCGTGGATTACTACTGAGGAGCAATGGACATGAAGACCAAAAAACCTGTGAGCGGTTTGCCCGCTGTGCATCCCGGTGAATTCTTGCGCGAAACGCTGGTTGAGTTGGGCTTGACCCAAGCGGCCTTTGCGGACGCCATTGGTGTCTCGCCCATGCGCGTTTCGCACCTGCTTCGAGGTGCGCGGCCCGTGACCGCCGAACTGGCGTTGCGATTGGGCCGTGCATTGGGACAAACGCCCCAATACTGGCTGAGCCTGCAATCCGCCTATGACTTGAAGTTGGCGCAGGCAGGTCTAAAAGACAGTTTGCTGGCCGTGCGCGAACTGGCTGCGGTCTGAACGGCCCGTCCTGTTGAAGGGCTGGCTGTGAAGCGTCAAGAGCCGCCGGCCGATGGCAATTGGCCTGACCGGTTGCGATGGCATCGGGAACGGCGTAGTCTTGCAGTCCCCATTTTCTCGATTGAAGGAGGTCCGCCATGTCACTTCGCATCAACGACACCGCCCCCAATTTCAGCGCGCAAACGACCCAGGGCCAGATCGATTTCCATCAGTGGATTGGGGACAGCTGGGTCATTCTGTTTTCGCATCCCAAGGATTTCACGCCGGTCTGCACCACCGAACTTGGCTACATGGCCGGCATCGAGCCCGAATTCACCCGGCGCAACTGCAAGCTGATCGGGCTGAGCGTGGACCCGGTGGAGAGCCACCACAACTGGGCCAAGGACATTGAGGAGACCCAGGGCCACCTGCCCCGCTACCCGATGATCGGCGACACCGAGCTGGCGGTGGCCAAGCTCTACAACATGCTGCCGGCCGGGGAAGCGGGCAGCTCGGAGGGCCGCACCGCTGCGGCGAATTCGACGGTGCGCTCGGTGTTCGTGATCGGGCCAGACAAGAAGATCAAGCTGATGATGACCTACCCGATGACCACCGGCCGCAACTTCGACGAGATCCTGCGCGTGCTGGACTCGATGCAGATGACAGCCAAGCATCGGGTGGCGACGCCGGTGAACTGGAAACCGGGCGAGGACGTGATCATCGCTGGTTCGGTGTCTGACGAGGAGGCCAGGAAGCTGTTCCCGGCTGGCTGGAAGGCGGCCAAGCCCTATCTGCGCGTGGTGCCCCAGCCGCGCTAGGGCCGCGCCGCTCAGGCCGGCGCGCGCCACTTCTGCGACTTGCGTCCCAGCAGCCATTGCAGGAAGTAAAAGACCAGGCAGGCGACGGCCGAGGTGAGAACGATCAGCGTGGCCATGCCGGCGGCGGCGCCAATTTCTCCACTCTCGGAGAGTTGCACGATGGAGATCGAGGCGACGATGGTTTTCGGCGCGTAGATGAAGACCAACGCCGAGATGGTGGTCATGGCGTTGACGAACATGTAGCGCGCGATGTCCAGCACGGCGGGCAGGCAGATCGGCAGCGTGACGCGCATGAAGGTCTTGTAGAACGGCACTTTGAGCGAAGCCGAGACCGATTCGAACTCCGCGTCCAGCGCTTTGAGTGCCGCGCATTGACGCATCAGAATTGTTACCCAAGCTGAGTTGTTGCCTCATGTAATTTGACCCACTTGCAGTTTCCGCAAGCTGTTGCCCGCAATGGTGTTTCAGACATGGACGATGGGTCAATTCCACGCTGGCGCACACAGTAGCCCTCTGCACTATTGACGCCGACCAATCACTGACCAGGCGCGCCGAAAATCTCTGATCACCCCTGCAGGCGCGACAAGCAAGGCCGGTAGCCATTTGCCGCTGGATGATGCCTGGTCAGTCAAAGTCGGCAGGGTTGGTCAAATTGGGGGCGGCGGCAACACCCTCACGCGCAGCGAGGGTTTTCCAGTCCTGAGTGGTGCAGGCCCATGCGGCTTGATCCTTGCGTGCATCGAATACGGGTAAATCCTGCATCGGTTCCCACCTTGGCCGCGTTATGCTTGGTGTCATGCGGCGGTCATATGGCGGTCATATGATGGCGGCGCGTGGTACCGGCCGACCCCGGAGTTGCCCTGTTTCCCTCGGTTTCCCTTACCTCTATCTATTACTCAGGAGTCCAGCAATGTTCAAGTTCAAGGTTCGTGGTCTGTTGCTCGGAGCCGCGGCGCTTGCCGTATCGGCACTGATGGCGGTGCCAGCGTTTGCCCAGAAAACCAGAATCACCGTTTACACCTCGCTGGAGAACGACCAGATCGGTCCCTACAAGGCCGCGTTTGAAGCCGCCACACCGGATGTGGAGATTGCCTGGGTGCGTGACTCCACCGGCATCATCACGGCACGCCTGCTGGCCGAAAAAGACAATCCGCGCGCCGATGTGATCTGGGGTCTGGGTGCGTCCAGCGTGGCCCTGTTCGACTCGATGGACATGTTGCAGCCCTACACGCCCAAAGGCGCCGACCAGATCAAGCCGTCTTTCAGAAGCAGCAAGAACCCCATGGCCTGGACCGGCATGGATGCCTGGCTGGCCGTGATGTGCTTCAACACCATCGAAGGCGGCAAGAAAAACATGCCCAAGCCGGCAGCGTGGGCCGACCTGACCAACCCGGTCTACAAGGACGCCATCGTCATGCCGAACCCGGCGTCATCCGGCACCGGTTACCAGGCGGTGTATGCCTGGCTGCAGATCATGGGCGAAAAGGCCGGCTGGGAATTCATGGACAAGTTGCACAACAACGTTGCCGTCTATACCCACTCTGGCTCGGCGCCCTGCGTACAGGCGGCCAAGGGGGAACGCACCATCGGTATCGGCTTCGATATGCGCGGCGCGCGCGAGAAGACGGCGGGTGCACCGATCGACATCATCCTGGCCAAAGAGGGCGCCCCTTGGGACATGGAGGCCACGGCGATTGTCAAGGGCACCAAGAACCTGACTGCGGCACAAAAACTGGCCGACTTCGCGGTCAGCAAGCCGGCCTACGAGATGTATGGCAAGTTCTACGCCATCGTAGGTTATCCGGGCATGAACCCGGCGCCACCGAACTACCCGCCAAGCGCCGATGCCGCGATGGTGAAGCTCGACCTGTCCAAGATGGGTGCCGACCGTGCCCGGATTCTGGCGGAGTGGACCAAGCGTTACGACGGCAAGTCGGCCCCGAAGTAAGCGGGCGCACCGGTTTTGACACGGCGCGAGGCGGCGCAGCCGCCCTATTTGCGCATCGAACGGCTGAATAAGCAGTTCGGTGCCTTTTCGGCACTCAAGGACATCTCGCTGGAAATCTTTCCTGGCGAGTTTGTCTGTTTCCTGGGGCCGTCCGGATGCGGCAAGACCACGCTGCTGCGAGCAATTGCCGGTCTGGACATACAAACCTCCGGGCGTATCTTTCAGGCGGATCGCGAAATCTCCGACCTCCCGGTTTCCCAACGCGATTTCGGCATTGTTTTCCAGTCCTACGCGCTGTTTCCAAACCTGAACGTCGCTGCCAACGTCGGTTACGGGCTGGTCAGCCGGGGTTTGCCACGGCGCGAGATTGCAACCCGGGTCGATGAGTTGCTCAAGCTGGTGGGTTTGTCCGACTCCGGCCTCAAGTACCCGGCGCAACTCTCCGGCGGCATGCAGCAACGCGTGGCGCTGGCGCGCGCGCTGGCGCTGTCGCCGGGCCTGCTGTTGCTCGACGAGCCGCTCAGCGCACTCGATGCCCGGGTGCGCGCCTACCTGCGCATCGAGATCCGGCGCCTGCATGAGCGCCTGGGTGTGACCACCATCATGGTCACCCACGACCAGGAAGAGGCGCTCACCATGGCGGATCGCATCGTGGTGATGAACGAAGGGGTGATTGAACAGGTTGGTACGCCGCTGGAGGTCTACCGCGCGCCGGCAAGCGCCTTTGTTGCCGACTTCGTGGGCACCACGAATTTCCTGCCCGCGGTGGTGCTGCGGCCGGGGGTGGCGCGGTTTGGTTCTGTCGATCTGGCCTGCGACATCGATATCCAGCCCGGGCCGGGCAACGATGTAACACTGGCGATCCGCCCGGAAGATGTGGTGGTACGCAACGTCGTCGCGGGTGCTGCCAACAGTTTTGCCGTGCGTGTTGCAGACATCGAGTTCCTGGGTTCGTTCTGCCGTGTCCAGCTGGCGCACGACGGTGACAAGACGATGGTGTTGGCCGATTTTTCCATCAACGTGGTGCGCGACCTGGGCGTGGCCGAGGGCATGGAGCTGCTGGTCAGCCTCCCGCCGGAACGCATCCGGGTTTTTCCTGCGGCCGCCCGGCAGCCGTGACACGCTCCAGCGCCAGCGCCAGCGCCGTGACCGAGCTGCCGCTGACGCGGCGACGGCTGGACCGCGACGACCTGTGGATGCGTCTGGGCATTTGTGTGTTCATCGTCTGGATGCTGGTCACGCTGATCCTGCCGCTGTGGTGGCTGCTGTCCAAGAGTTTCGAGGGGCAAAAAGGCGAGTTCGTCGGGCTGGCGAACTACGTGCAATATTTCTCCACGCCGTCTTTGCTGGCCTCGTTGTGGAACAGCCTGTTTGTGGCGCTGCTGACGACGGCCATTGTGCTGCCGCTGGCTTTTGTGTACGCCTATGCGCTGCAGCGCAGTTGCATGCGTTGGAAGGGCCTGTTCCAGGCACTGGCGCTGATCCCGATTCTGGCGCCGTCCCTGCTGCCGGCGATTTCGCTGATCTACCTGTTTGGCAACCAGGGTTTCCTGAAAGACTGGATGTTCGGTGTCTCGGTGTATGGGCCGTTTGGCATTGTGGTGTCGCAGGTTTTCTACTGCTTCCCGCACGCGCTGATGATCCTGTTGGCGGCTTTGTCGCTGGCCGACTCGCGCCTGTACGAAGCCGCCGATGCACTGGGCGCCTCCAAAACCCGGGTGTTCTTCACCGTGACCCTGCCGGGCGCCAAATACGGCATCATCAGCGCCGGTTTTGTGATCTTCACCCTGGTCATCACCGACTTTGGTATTGCCAAGATCATCGGCGGGCGTTTCAACGTGCTGGCCACAGACATCTTCAAGCAGGTGATTGGCCAGCAGAACTTCCAGATGGGCGCTGTGGTCGGTTTTGTGTTGCTGATTCCGGCAGTGGTGGCGTTCATGGCAGACCGCATCATCCAGCGTCGCCAGGTCGCCATGTTATCGGCGCGGGCGGTGCCGCTGGTGCCTAAACCAGTGGCGCGCCGCGACTGGACCCTGTTCGCCTTCTGTGCGGTGGTGGGCGGGCTGATTTTCGGGATTCTGGCGATGGCGGTGTGGGCGTCGTTCGTGACGCGCTGGCCGTACAACCTGGCGTTGACCCTGAACAACTACAAGTTCGGCGAATTCGACAGTGACGGCTGGGCCGCCTATGGCAACTCGCTCGAACTTGCGGTGTGGACGGCGCTGATCGGCACGGTGGTGGTTTTTCTGGGTGCCTACCTGCTGGAGAAGACGCGAGCGTTCGCCGCCGGGCGGCTGCTGGCCCAGTTCATGGCGATGTTGCCGATGGCCGTACCCGGCCTGGTGCTGGGGCTGGCGTATATCTTCTTCTTCAATGAAAAGGGCAACCCGTTTGGCTTCATTTACGGCACCATGATCATTCTGGTGGTCAACTCGATCACCCACTTCTACACCGTGAGCCATCTGACCGCCGTCACCGCGCTCAAGCAGCTTGACGCGGAGTTCGAGGCGGTATCGGCGTCACTCAAGGTGTCGCTGTTTCGCACCATGGGCCGCGTCAGCGTGCCGGTGTGCCTGCCAGCGGTGCTGGATATCAGCATCTATCTGTTTGTGAACGCCATGACAACCGTGTCGGCGGTTATCTTTTTGTATTCGACCGACACCAAACTCGCGGCGGTGTCCATCATCAACATGGACGAGTCCGGGTTCACCGCTGCTGCCGCTGCCATGGCGGTGACGATCGTGGCAACCTCGGCCAGCGTCAAGATCGCCCATGTGTTGCTCACGCGCCGGCTTGAGCGCACTACGCAGGCCTGGCGGCGGCGCTGAAGCTCAGTGCGGCGTTGCCGGCCAGCGGTCGAACAGACGGGCCGCTACCCTGTCCCCCCATAACTCGATCTGGGCTGCGCTGCCTGCGTGTGCCAGATTGGCCGCGTCACCACGCACGTAACCCATAGCGACACAGGCCCCCGCGCGCGGGCTCCAGCCCGCCGACGAGATTTCCCCGACGGACGCTCCGTCCATGATGATTGACTCGCCACCCCACAGGTAGACGTCTGCTGAGTCCAGCACCAGCGTCACGAGTTTTTTGCGCAGCGGTTTGCCCTGCAGTTGCCGCAGCGCCTGCTGCCCGATGAAGGGCGTCGGCTTGTCCAGCTTGACCGCAAACATCATGGCGGCGTCATACGGTGTTTCGTCCGGACCGATCTCGGCGCCCCAGGCGCGCCGGCCCATCTCGATGCGCAGCGCGTCGAGTGCGTAGTAGCCGGCGTCAACCAGTCCGAGGTCGGCCCCGGCCTGCGCCAGCGCCTGGTAGACGTGGCGCGTTATTTCCACCGGCACGTACAACTCGTAGCCCGGACCGCCCACATAACTCATGCGCGCCGCCCGCACCCGGGCGAAACCGAGGTCAATCACGCGCGTCCAGGAAAAGCCCAGGCCCTGACTGGAGAGGTCTGCCGGGGTGACGCGGCCCAGCAGCTCCTGCGCTTTTGGCCCCAGCACCGACAACACGCTGTACAGCGGCGTGACGTCGGTCAGCACCGCGTGTTGTTGCGACCCGATGTGGCGGCTGATCCAGTCGAAGTCGCGCACGGTCTGCGCCGAGCCGGTGACGATCAGGTAACGCTCGCCGTTGCGGTCTGGCGCTTGCCGGATCACCGTCAGGTCACTCTCGAAACCGCCGCGTTCGTTGAGCATGGCGGTGTACACCATGCGGTCCACCGGCACGTCCATCTCGTTGGCACACAAACGCTGCAACACGGCCAGCGCGTCGCGCCCCTGCAGCAGCAGCTTGAAGAACGAACTCTGGTCGTACAACGCCACGGCTTCGCGCGTGGCCTGCTGCTCGGCAATCATCCAGGGCAGCCATCCTGGTTTGCCCAAGGTGTAATCGGGCCTGCCGACGCCTCCCGGCCTGAAGTAGTTGGCACGCTCCCAGCCATTGCGGCTGCCGAACTCAGCACCCTTGGCCGTCAGCAGGTCGTACAGCGGCGATGTGCGCAGCGGCCTTGCGGTCTCCAGCTCCTGGCGCGGCCAGCGCATTGCGTAGTGCAGGCCGAGTGTCTCGGCGGTGCGGTCGAACAAGGCCTTTCGGTTGCCGGTAAATGCGCCGAAGCGGCGAATATCGACCTCCCACAGGTCCGCGCTGGGCTCGCCACCAACGATCCATTCCGCGATCAGCCGTCCGGCGCCACCCGAATTGGCAATACCCGAGGAATTAAAACCGGCGCCGACAAAGTAGTTGCGCAGCTCCGGCGTCTCGCCCAGGATGAAGTTGCCGTCGGGCGTGAAACTCTCCGGGCCGTTGAGCAGCATCTTGATCTCGGCCGTTGATCAGGGTTTTGGCGGCTCGTCTGTCGTCGTCTCGACCAGTGTGGACGACCCGGTGTGCGGGGTCGCATCGGCAGCCGCCGTAACGGTGGCTTCACCGGTCGGCTGCGCCAGCGCGGTGACCGCTGCCCGCAGCGGCGAGTTTGGCGCCAGCACTCCGATGTAGCGATGCCGATGGCGGCGCGGCGGCGGGACTAGTGCTGCCAGACGATCGAGCAGTTGCATCGGGGTCAGCATCGGGGTCAGCAGCAGACTCACGCTGCCGCCCGGGCCGGGTTTCACGCTCTCATAGACCAGATGCTCGGGGTCGATCTCGCGCAGCCGTTCCAGTGCGAAGGCGGGCCGGGCACAGTACCTCAGCAGACGTTCCAAACCTTTACGGTCGTCCACCTCGATGCGCACCCCTGGCCCGACCGAGAAGCCGCCGCCGTGTTCCCAAGCGGCCATGGTCTGCGCGTCTTCCGGTGCCAGCAGTCCGCGCCGCTCGACCGCTCGCAGCAGTCTCCGGCGCACGGCGGCCTGGACTTCTCCGATTGCCGTTGCATCCAGTCCGCTGGCTGGGTGGAAGCGCACGCCTCCCTCCGCATCGGCATCAAACACACCATCGACGACGACGCAGTGATAGTGGAGATGGGTGTTGAGCAAGGCGCCGAAGCGGTGGATGAAGACCACGGCGCCGAGGCGGGACGCTGCACTGGCACCCGGGCTGCATTGCCGCATAACCCGCCACTGCCGTACCGGCAAATGCGGGATGACGTGGTCGGCCAGATGGGCCGCCGTTTCGACCAAGCGCCGGGTAGTGCAGGACGGGCAGACGCCGCGACACTTGCAGGAATAGGCGATAAGGAAGTCGTGACCGCAGTCGGCACAACGGGCGCGGGCAAAGCCGTGGGCGAGGATGCCGCTTTCGAGATAGCGGCGGAATTCACGCTCGGTCGCCGCTGGGGCAGTCTCCCCAGCACCGTCATCGTGCAGCGCCAGCCAGGTCGCCAGATGTGTCTGCACGGTGCGGTAGAGCAGCGTGCGCTCGGGCTGGCGGCGTCGGTAGAGGGAACTGCGCGGCTTGGCGCAGACTGCGCTGGCAGGCATGGGCGTCCGGATCGGAAAATCGGGACGGGTAAATTTATGCTTTTTGCTGCCACCGGCGCAATGCCTGTCGAAAGCGTTCCAGCAATGCATCGCGCATGGGTTTCATGGCGTTTTTTTCTGCATGTTTTTCTCGATATTTCGGCTCACCGGACTTGGTGTCTGGCGAGACCCTAAGATGAACAACTGACCTCCAGTTGCGCCGCCCAAGCGGGCGGCAAGGCGGCATACATTTCAAATTCCGGCTGTTCGTCGTAAGGCCGCGACAAGATTTGCAACAGGCGCGCAACTTCTCTGAAGGCACGCTCGCCGGCATCACCGCGCGCCTGCACGATGGACCTTTCCGCGCGCCGGAAGTGCCGAAGTCGAGACCGAGATAGAAATTCATGGGGAATGGCTCTTGTCACGGTAGTTGCAACTATTTCTTTCTCCGCTTCTTACCCTGTCCATTTTTCCCCGGCTTGCGGAATCCGTTGCGTGTGCCGAGGAAGCTCACAACCTTTGCATGGGATGGATGATCGCGCGGAATGTGCCTTAGAAACTCCTCGACCAAAGCCTTGCCGCGTCCAGCGGTGGAGGAATTTCCATATAGCCGTTTTGCAACAAATTGTAGTAAGTAGATGGTATCGGGGTGGCTTACACCCAATAGTTCGCGCTGCATTTCAAGTGCCTGTCGGCCGAGTTCGAGGGCGCGGGAATGGTTACCGAGATCTGAGTGGTAACTCGCAAGGTTACTGAGAAAGACGGCAACGTGAGGGTGTTTGTCGCCCAATAGTTCGCGCTGCATTTCAAGTGCCTGTTGGCCGAGTTCAAGGGCGCGGAAATGGTTACCGAGCCTTGAGTGGTAAACCGAAAGATTACTGATCGATGAGGCAACGTCTGGGTGTTTGTCGCCCAATAGTTCGTGCCGCATTTGGAGTGCATGTTGGCAGAGTTCGAGGGCGCGGGAATGGTTACCGAGCTTCGAGTTGTAATCCGCGATATTACTGAGCAAGACGGCAACTCCAGGGTGTTTGTCGCCCAATAGTTCGCGCTGCATTTCAAGTGCCTGTTGGCCGAGTTCAAGGGCGCGGGAATGGTTACCGAGATATGATTGGTAACTCGCAAGATTGCCGAGCGATTCGGCAACATCTGGGTGTTTGTCGCCCAATAGTTCGCGCCGCATTTTAAGTGTCTGTTGGCAGAGTTCAAGGGCGCGGGGATAGTTACCGAGCTTTGAGTGGTAACTCGCAAGATTGCCGAGCGATTGGGCAACGTCTGGGTGTTTGTCGCCCAATAGTTCGTGCCGCATTTGGAGTGCCTGTTGGCAGAATTCAAGGGCGCGGGGATAGTTACCGAGCTCTGAGTGGTAACCCGCAAGATTGCCGAGCGATGTGGCAACGTCAGGGTGTTTGTCGCCCAATAGTTCACGCCGCATTTCAAGTGCCTGTTGACCGAGTTCAAGGGCGCGGGGATAGTTACCTAGATTTGAGTGGCAACTGGCAAGGTCATTGAGCAGGATCGCCTTCAGGGACGTGTGACCAAAGCCCTCAGATTCATATGCATCAAGTGCCTGCCGCGCGATGCGCAGAGCATCGTTATAGCGTCCACGGTGATAGGAGGGATAGGCTTGCAGCCAGAGCAGGCGGGCGGATGCAATAGGTGAAGAACGCCCAGCGTGAACCTGCCATGCGCGCAAGTGATCGAATTCCAGCTCGAAGACAGGTAACTCCCGGAAGTCTTTCCGGATTGCCTCGAACCAGTCGCCCAAGCGTTGCATTATTTCGTTGGCCCAATCATTACGCTGAACGAGAGGCGGGTCTTGCCGACGAACTTCCTGCACCAGCCGGTGGACGGCGTAGCGCTCGCTATCCGGAACTTGTTGTAGCAGCCGCAGCGCTACGCCCAAGCCCAAGGCTCCGTATAACTGGGCCGGCTGAACATCGAGCAGGTGCGCCATCAGCCGCAGGCTCATGGGTGAGGAACTGCTCCAGGTAAGCAGATCCAGCACTTCGCCCAAGAGAGGCTCTTCGTCTATGTCCTGTTCGCTGACAGCCAGCGTCTTGAATAAATCGGCTTCGTGGCGTGTCAGACTGGCAAGCTGCGTTGGTAGTGCTTGTCTCAAATTTCCTCGCAGCAGATTGCGGTAAGTACACCAGCCAATGGGGCGGTGCGCTAGGTAGGCACCGGCCAACTCTAGTGCCAGTGGCAGGCCACCTAGGGCAGCGACGATTTCGCGGACAGCAGTCTCCTCCTCCTGATTCTTTGGGTGCGTCTTGGCCTCCTGAAGCAACATCAAAAGAGACTGTTCATCATCCAGCAGTTCGAGTTTTACGTCAGTGAACATCGCCTGTTCGCTGCGACTGGTCACCAGAATGTGTGGATTGGCCGATGACTCTGGCAGGTAATCGCGGATGGTATCCACCGATTCCAAATTATCGAAAACGATCAGGCAACCTGAATAACTCTTGAGGCGATGGCGAGCTACATCCAGCTTGATCGCGTGTTCCGATGCCGGGGCTACCCAGCGTGCAGCGACGGCAATCTGTGTCAATTGGGCGTCAATGTTTTCGTCGGCGGTGATCCAGTAAACACCGTTGGGATAATCGTCGCGATAGTGGTAGGCATACTCGACAGCAAGCTGGGTCTTGCCCAGCCCGCCTATGCCTTGGAACAACGCTGTTTGTCCAATGCTGGTGGGCTTGCCTTCGAGCAGTTGCTGGCGAACTGTTTCTAAAGCCTTATCCCGTCCCACCATGTACTTACCCTTGGCGCGAAATGGCACCAGAAAGGCTGCATTGCGCGGATCGTAGGAGGCTAGTGTCGAGGAGGATGGGGTGGCAGGATTTTCTGGCGAGTCTGGCTTGGTGCTGGGGGGAATGCTTTTAAGCAGTTCATTGATTTCCAGTGCCAGTTCGCTCAGGCAACGATCCTGATGATGTTCACTGAAACCGGATAGCGGCTGGTTGTCTTTTGGTCTACCTTGAATCTTGCTCAGCCAATCGACTGTCTGCCACGGACAGGGTTTCAAGATTAGCGGAATTACCCGCAGACCTTCTTCCT
>JBCKPE010000039.1:0-19244 GCA_038901875.1 Burkholderiaceae bacterium | reverse complement strand
CCCTGGGGCTGGCCTATTTTGGCAATCTGCGTGCCGTGCCGACGCAAAGCGTGCTCGAGCGCGCGGGGCTTGCCGCGCCTGCTGCGCCGGCCTCGGCTGCCGTCGTCGCTGTTCCGGTTCCGGCAAGCCCGGCGTCCGGTGCTGCGCAGATACCGAGCAAGTGATCATTTGCCCGGGACGCGCGCCGGAGCGGCAAGGTTTTTCGGATAAAATCAAGGCCACTCCGGACAGCGAATGACCTCATGCCATCCGGGTCTTTCAGACAGCCGTCGTGGTGGAATTGGTAGACACGCTATCTTGAGGGGGTAGTGGCGAAAGCTGTGCGAGTTCGAGTCTCGCCGACGGCACCAAGAAGAAGTGGCCAGCCGGTCCACCTGCAGTTACCGGCGCAAACGAAACTTCGTCCGACGCGATGAACCTAGATCAGTACCTGCCCGTCTTCCTGTTCATTCTGGTGGGTTTGGGCGTTGGCGTGGTGCCCCAGGTGCTGGGCTACGTGCTGGGTCCGAATCGTCCCAACGCCGCCAAGAATTCGCCTTACGAATGCGGCTTCGAGGCGTTCGAGGACGCGCGCATGAAGTTCGACGTGCGCTACTACCTGGTCGCTATTCTGTTCATCCTGTTCGACCTCGAGATCGCCTTCCTTTTCCCCTGGGCCGTGACCCTCAAGGAAATCGGCCCGGCCGGTTTCTGGGCCATGACGATCTTCCTGACGATTCTGGTCGTGGGCTTTGTCTACGAGTGGAAAAAGGGCGCGTTGGACTGGGAATGAACAAGGAGCAGCGACATGTCCATTGAGGGCGTATTCACGGAAGGTTTTGCCACCACCAGCTACGACGCGGTGGTGAACTGGGCCAAGACCGGCTCGCTCTGGCCGATGACCTTCGGTCTGGCCTGCTGTGCGATTGAAATGATGCACGCCGGCGCGGCTCGTTACGACATGGACCGCTTCGGCATGTTGTTTCGTCCCAGCCCGCGGCAGAGCGACCTGATGATCGTCGCCGGCACGCTCTGCAACAAGATGGCGCCGGCGCTGCGCAAGGTGTATGACCAGATGGCCGAGCCGCGCTGGGTGATCTCCATGGGGTCGTGTGCCAACGGCGGCGGCTACTACCACTACAGCTATTCCGTGGTGCGCGGTTGCGACCGCATTGTGCCGGTGGATGTGTACGTGCCGGGCTGCCCGCCGACCGCCGAAGCCCTGATATACGGAATCATTCAGTTGCAGCAGAAGATTCGCCGTACCCACACGATCGCGCGCGACTGAGATGAGTTCGACGGCGGTTGATCCCAGGGATTTGCAGGCCGCGCTAGAAACAGCGCTGGCCGGTCGGATCCGGCGTATCGGCCTGGCTCTTGGCGAGGTGACCCTTGAGGTGGGCGCCGCCGACTACCACGAAGTTGCGTTGCTGCTGCGCGACCAGCCGGGCCTGCAGTTCGAGCAGTTGATCGATCTGTGCGCCGTCGACTACTCCGAGTACGGTGAAGGAGCGGCGCAGGGACCGCGCTTCTGTGTGGTCTCGCACCTGCTTTCGGTCGCGCTGAACCAGCGCCTGCGGCTGAAGGTTTTCGCCGAGGACGACGAACTTCCGGTGTTGCCCTCCCTCACCGATGTCTGGAGCGCGGCCAACTGGTTTGAGCGTGAAGCGTTTGACCTGTACGGCGTCGTATTCGACGGGCATGACGACCTGCGCAGAATCCTGACCGACTACGGCTTCATCGGTCATCCGTTCCGCAAGGACTTTCCGGTCTCGGGCCATGTCGAGATGCGCTACGACGAGCAGCAAAAGCGCGTCATCTATCAGCCGGTGACGATCGAGCCGCGCGAGGTCACGCCGCGGGTGATCCGGGAGGACCACTACGGTGGATTGCACTGAATTGCGCGAGTTGGCTCAGCATCGCCGCGACTGACCATGGCCGAGATCAATAACTACACGCTGAACTTTGGGCCGCAGCACCCGGCGGCGCACGGCGTGCTGCGTCTGGTGCTGGAACTCGACGGCGAGGTGATCCAGCGCGCCGACCCGCATATCGGGCTGCTGCATCGGGCCACCGAGAAACTGATTGAGAGCAAGACCTACATCCAGTCGCTGCCCTACATGGACCGGCTCGACTACGTCTCGATGATGGCGAACGAGCATGCCTATTGCCTGGCCATCGAAAAGCTGATGAAGCTCGAGGTGCCGCTGCGGGCCCAATACATCCGGGTCATGTTTGCCGAGATCACGCGCCTGCTGAACCACCTGCTCTGGCTTGGCTGCCACGGCCTGGACTGTGGCGCGATGAACATCCTGATTTACTGCTTTCGCGAGCGCGAGGCGCTGTTCGACATGTACGAAGCGGTGTCCGGCGCGCGCATGCACGCGGCCTATTTCCGTCCCGGCGGCGTTTACCGCGACCTGCCTGACACCATGCCCCAGTACCAGGCCAGCAAGCTGCGCAACGCCCGATCGATGGCCGCGCTGAATGAGAATCGCCAGGGCACCTTGCTTGACTTCATTGAGGACTTCTGCAACAAGTTCCCGACCAATGTCGACGAGTACGAGACCCTGCTCACCGACAACCGGATCTGGAAGCAGCGTACCGTCGGCATCGCCGTCGTCAGCCCCGAGCGGGCTCTGAACCTTGGTTTCACCGGCCCGATGCTGCGCGGTTCGGGCATTGTCTGGGATCTGCGCAAGAAGCAACCCTACGATGTCTATGACCGGATGGACTTTGACATCCCGGTGGGGAAGACCGGCGACTGCTACGACCGCTACCTGGTGCGGGTGCAGGAGATGCGACAGGCCAATCGGATCATCAAGCAATGCATCGACTGGCTGCGCGCCAACCCGGGACCGGTGATCACCGACAACCACAAGGTGGCGGCGCCGAATCGTGAATCGATGAAATCGAACATGGAAGAATTGATCCATCATTTCAAGCTGTTCAGCGAGGGCTTCCATGTTCCCGAAGGTGAGGCTTACGCGGCGGTCGAGCATCCCAAGGGCGAGTTCGGCATCTACATCGTCAGCGACGGCGCCAACAAGCCGTACCGGCTGAAGATCAGGCCGCCGGGCTTCGCGCATCTGGCGGCGATGGATGAGATGTCGCGCGGCCACATGATCGCCGACGCAGTCGCCATCATCGGCACCATGGATATCGTGTTTGGGGAAATCGACCGATGATTTCTGACGTCATGAAGCAGCGTTTTGCGGCTGAGGTGGCCAAGTATCCACCGGAGCAGAAGCAGTCCGCGGTGATTGCCTGCCTGGCCATGGTGCAGCAGGAGGCTGGGTTTGTCAGCGTTGAGAGCGAACGCGAGGTGGCCGACTTTCTTGGCATGCCGGCGATCGCCGTGCACGAGGTCACCACCTTCTACAACATGTTCAACCGGCAGCCGGTGGGCCGCTTCAAGATCAATGTCTGCACCAATCTGCCGTGCCAGCTGCGCGATAGCCAGCAGGCATTGCAGCACCTGCGGCAACGCCTGGGTGTGCAACTTGGCGAGACCACCCAGGACGGGATGTTCACCCTGCAACAGAGCGAATGCCTGGGCGCCTGCGCCGATGCGCCGGTGCTGCTGGTGAATGACCGGACCATGTGCAGCTTCATGAGCAACGAGCGGCTGGATCAGCTCATCGACGGCCTGCGCTCTACCCACCCTCTCCCTGCGGAAGAAGGCCGGGGTGAGGGCGATCCTGAAATTTCCCCGAGCCGTTCTCACCCTCTCCCAGTGGGAGAGGGCCGGGGTGAGGGCGCTACCTTATGAACGCGCAACAGGTTCTTTCGCAATTCGAGGCGAACGGAGAACAAAGCTGCTTTCATGGGCGGCATATCCGTCCACAGATCTATGCCGATTTGAATGGTTCGAACTGGCGTCTGGCCGACTACGAGGCGCGCGGCGGCTACCAGGCGCTGCGCAAGATCCTTGGCATGGATGGTGCCGAAGGCATGACTCCGGAGCAGGTCATCGCAACGGTCAAGGAGTCGGCCTTGCGCGGGCGTGGTGGCGCCGGTTTTCCGACCGGTCTGAAGTGGAGCTTCATGCCGCGCCAGTTTCCCGGCCAGAAGTACCTGGTATGCAACTCCGACGAAGCCGAGCCGGGAACAGCCAAGGACCGTGATCTGCTGCATCACAACCCGCACATGGTGATCGAAGGCATGGCGATCGGCGCCTACGCCATGGGCATCAGCGTCGGCTACAACTACATCCACGGTGAAATTTTCGCCAGCTACGAGCGCTTTGAAGAAGCCCTGGCGCAAGCGCGTGCCGCTGGCCTGCTGGGCGCCAATATCCTGGGCAGCAGCTTCAGTTTCGAGCTTCATGCGGTGCACGGTTTTGGCGCCTACATCTGCGGCGAGGAAACGGCCCTGCTTGAGTCACTCGAAGGAAAGAAGGGGATGCCGCGCTTCAAGCCGCCGTTCCCAGCGAGCTTCGGCCTGTACGGCAAGCCGACCACCGTCAATAACACTGAAACCTTTGCTGCGGTGCCGTGGATCATCCGCCATGGCGGACGCGCCTACGTCGAATGCGGCAAACCGAACAACGGTGGCACCAAACTCTTCACGGTCAGTGGCGATGTGGAGCTGCCGGGCAACTACGAGGTGCCGCTGGGAACGCCGTTTGCCAAACTGCTTGAGCTCGCCGGCGGTATGCGCGCGGGCAGAAAATTGAAGGCGGTGATTCCGGGGGGCTCCTCGGTGCCGGTGCTGCCCGCCGACATCATGATGAACACCGACATGGATTACGACTCGATCGCCAAGGCCGGCTCCATGCTGGGTTCCGGCGCGGTGATCGTGATGGACGAGACCCGCTGCATGGTGAAAAGCCTGCTGCGCCTGTCCTACTTCTACATGCATGAGAGCTGCGGCCAGTGCACGCCCTGTCGCGAAGGCACCGGCTGGATCTGGCGCATGGTCCAGCGGATTGAAAACGGCCAGGGCCGCGCCAGCGACCTCGACCTGCTGAACTCGGTGTCGGACAACATCCAGGGCCGTACCATCTGCGCGCTGGGCGACGCCGCGGCGATGCCGGTGCGAGCCATGATCAAGCACTATCGCGCCGAATTCGAACACCACATCACGCACAAGACCTGCCTGGTCCCGCACTACGTCTAGAAACTGGCAAGCATGGTTGAAATTGAACTCGACGGTCGCAAGGTGGAAGTCACAGAAGGCAGCATGATCATCCATGCGGCGCAGCAGGTCGGCACCTACATCCCGTATTTCTGCTACCACAAGAAGCTCAGCATCGCGGCCAACTGCCGCATGTGCCTGGTCGATGTGGAAAACGCGCCGAAACCGCTGCCGGCCTGTGCCACGCCGGTGAGCCAGGGCATGGTGGTGCACACCAGGAGCGCAAAGGCGATCCAGGCACAGCAGTCGGTGATGGAGTTCTTGCTGATCAACCACCCGCTCGACTGCCCGATTTGCGACAAGGGCGGCGAGTGCCAGCTGCAGGACCTGGCGGTCGGCTATGGCGGCTCCGCTTCGCGCTACCAGGAGGAGAAGCGCGTCGTTGCTGTGAAAGAGGCCGGACCCCTGATCTCGATGGAGGAGATGAGCCGCTGCATCCATTGCACTCTTTGCGTGCGCTTTGGCCAGGAGGTCGCTGGCGTCATGGAACTTGGCATGTCGCACCGGAGCGAGCACGCCGAAATTGAAACCTTTGTCGGACAGTCGGTCGATTCCGAGCTGTCTGGAAACATGATTGACCTGTGCCCGGTCGGCGCGCTCACCAGCAAACCGTTTCGCTACTCGGCGCGGACTTGGGAGCTGTCACGGCGCAAGAGCATCAGCCCGCACGATTCGTGCGGCGCCAATCTGATCGTGCAGATCAAGGCGAACCGCGTGATGCGGGTCGTTCCGCTGGAGAACGAGGCGGTGAACGAATGCTGGATCGCTGACCGGGATCGCTTTTCCTACGAGGCCTTGAACAGTGCGGAGCGGCTGACCCGGCCGATGATCAAGCAGGGCGGCGAATGGAACAACGTCGATTGGACGACTGCCCTTGAATACGTGGTCAAGGGGCTCAACAGAGTCAGGCAGGACCATGGCGCCTCCAGCATTGGCGCCCTGCTCAGTCCCCACAGCACGGTGGAAGAGCTCTACCTGGCCAGCGCGCTGCTGCGCGGCCTGGGCAGCGAGAACATCGACCACAGGTTGCGCCATGCGGAGTTTGACCGGTCCGATGCGGTCCATTTCCTCGGCTGCTCGATTGCCTCGCTGTCGACCCTGCAACGGGTGCTGGTCGTGGGTTCGAACCTGCGCAAGGACCATCCGCTGTTTGCGCTGCGTATCCGCCACGCCACGAAAAGAGGCTGTCAGGTCAACGCCATCAGCTCGGCCAAGCCCGATTGGGCGCTTCCCCTGTCGCAGGTGCTTCTGGCGCCGCCGCAGGAATGGGGCGCGATGTTGGCGGCGATTGCGAGCGCCGTTGCGCAGGCCAAAGGGGTGCCGGCGCCGACGCAGCTCGCCGCCAACGAAATGGCGCAGCGGATTGCCAGCTCGATGCTGACGGGCGAGCGCAAGGCGATCCTGCTCGGCAATGCCGCGGCGCACCATCCGCGCGCGGCGACCCTGCTGGCGCTGGCGAACTGGATCGGCGAGCAGACCGGCGCCTCGGTGGGCTATCTGACGGAAGCGGCGAATACGGTGGGCGCGCAATGGGTGAAGGCCGTGCCCGGCGCGGGCGGCTTGAACGCCCGGCAGATGCTCGCCGGGCCACTCAAGGCAGTGCTGCTGTTCAATACCGAACCCGAATTTGATAGTGCCGCCGGGCGCCCTGGCTGTGCGGCGCTCGCCAAGGCCGAGATGGTCGTCACCATGAGTCCGTTTCGCGCCAATCTGGACATCAGCGACGTGCTGTTGCCGATTGCGCCATTCACTGAAACCCCTGGTACGTTTATCAATGCCGAGGCGCGAATTCAGGGCTTTCATGCCGTGGTCAAGCCGCTGGGCGAGACGCGGCCAGGCTGGAAATTGTTGCGCGTGTTGGCCAACATGCTTGGCCTTGAGGGATTCGCCCAGGAATCGTCGCTCCAGGTGCTCGAGCAGGCCTTGGGCAAGGACCTGCTGGGCGCGACGCATCTGTCGGGCGCGCGTTTGAGCAATGCGAGCGGGCACAGCATCGAGCTGGGCGACGCCAGCGACCCGGCGCCGGTCGTTGCCGGAATCTATATGCTCGATGGCCTGGTCAGGCGCGCCGCGTCGCTGCAGGCGACCGCCGACGCACGGGCCGATCCGCACAGGCACCCGCCGCAAACTGGGGCGGCGTGGCGCAAGGATGCGTTGGCCGCAGAGGTAGGGCAGGGATGAGCGAGCTGGTTTTTTCCTGGGGCCAGGGGCTGCTCAGCGAGCCCTGGTGGACCGCCGTCGTCTGGCCGGTGCTCTGGAATCTGTTGAAGATTGTTCTGGTCCTGCTGCCGCTGATGGGCTGTGTCGCCTACCTCACCCTGTGGGAACGCAAGGCGATTGGCTTCACCCAGGTGCGCCTCGGGCCGAACCGGGTCGGTCCCATGGGCCTGCTGCAGCCGATTGCCGACGCGCTGAAACTGCTGACCAAGGAAATCATCGTGCCCACGGCGGCGAATCGGGGCCTGTTCCTGCTTGGACCGATCATGACCATCATGCCCGCGCTGGTCGCCTGGGTTGTCATTCCATTCGGCCCGGACATCGCGTTGGCCAACATCAACGCCGGATTGCTGTTCCTGATGGCGATCATCTCGCTCGAGGTTTACGGCATGATCATCGCCGGCTGGGGCTCGAACTCGAAGTACGCTTTTCTTGGCGCCATGCGCGCTTCGGCCCAGATGGTCAGCTACGAAATCGCCATGGGGTTTTGCCTGGTGGTGGTGCTGATGGTGTCGGCCAGCCTGAACATCACCGACATCGTGATGGGGCAGGCGCGCGGCCATTTCGCGCAGATGGGCCTGAATGTCCTGTCCTGGAACTGGCTGCCGCTGCTGCCGATCCTGGTCATCTTCTTCATTGCCAGCCTGGCCGAAACCAATCGCCATCCGTTTGACGTGGTGGAAGGCGAATCCGAGCTTGTCGCCGGTCACATGGTGGAGTATTCCGGCATGGCGTTTGCGATGTTCTTCCTGGCCGAATACGCCAACATGATCCTGCTGTCGGTGATGATGACGCTGATGTTCTTCGGCGGCTGGCTGCCGCCCGTCGACAGCGAGTTGATGAACTGGATTCCGGGCTGGATCTGGCTCGGCCTCAAATCCTTTGTCGTGGTCACCATGTTTATTTGGGTTCGCGCCACCTTTCCGCGCTTTCGCTACGACCAGATCATGCGGCTGGGCTGGAAGATCTTCATTCCCGGAACGTTGATCTGGCTGGTGCTGATCGGGTTCTGGATACAGTCGCCCTGGAACATTTGGTACTAGCCATGTCCGCCACCCCTTCAACCTCCGCCTTTTCCTTCCGCGACCTGCTCTCGAGCCTGATGCTGACCGAGCTGCTCAAGGGCATGGCCCTGACCGGCAAGTACATGTTCAGCCGCAAGATCACGGTGCAGTATCCCGAGGAGAAAACGCCACAGTCGCCGCGTTTTCGCGGCCTGCTCGCGCTGCGCCGCTACGAAAATGGCGAGGAACGCTGCATCGCCTGCAACCTGTGCGAGGCGATCTGCCCGGCGCTGGCCATTACGATCGAGTCCGAGCTCAGGGAAGACGGGTCGCGCCGCACCAGCCGCTACGACATCGACCTGACCAAGTGCATTTTCTGCGGCTTCTGCGAGGAAAGCTGCCCGGTCGATGCGATCGTCGAAACGCATATCTTCGAGTACCACGGCGAGAAGCGGGGTGACCTCTATTTCACCAAGGACATGTTGCTTGCCGTTGGCGACCGCTACGAAGCCGAGATTGCCGCGGCCCGGGCGGCCGACGCCAAATACCGCTGACTCATGGTTGTTCTCAAGCTGCAGGCGCGAGGGCAATGATGGACGCCAAGTCAGGCCTTTTTTATCTGTTCGCGCTGGTGCTGCTGTTCGCGGCGTTTCGCGTCATCACGGCGCGCAACACGGTGCACGCGGCGCTCTACCTGGTGCTGGCTTTTTTTCAGGCCGCCGCCATCTGGATCCTGCTGAAGGCCGAATTTCTCGCCATCACCCTGGTGCTGGTTTACGTCGGCGCGGTGATGGTGCTGTTCCTGTTCGTGGTGATGATGCTCGACATCAATCTTGACCGGCTGCGGCAAGGCTACTGGAATAACCTGGCGCTGGCGGAGGTGGTTGCCGGCGTGATGGTGGCGGTCATGGCGATCGTGCTGAGCGGAGAATATTTCGGCCTGGGGGAGACGCCCGCGCCGCCGCCTGCCGCCGCCGGCTACAGCAACACCAATGAATTGGGCCGTCTGATCTATACCCACTATGTTTATCCGTTCGAGATCGCCGGTGTGATCCTGCTGGTGGCGATCGTGGCTGCCATTACCCTCACCCTGCGCCGGCGCAAGGATACCAAGTATCAGGATCCGGCCACCCAGGTGGCGGTGCGCCCCCAGGACCGGGTGCGCCTGGTTTCGATGCCGGCGGTGAAAAAGGAAGAGGGGGGCGGTTGATATCGCTGTCGCATTACCTGGTGCTGGCAGCGCTGCTGTTCGTCATCGGCGTCGTCGGCATCTTCCTCAACCGGAAAAGCCTGATCGTCATGTTGATGTCCATCGAGCTGATGCTGCTGGCCGTCAACACGAACTTCATCGCCTTCTCGCACTACCTGGGCGACCCGGCCGGACAGATTTTCGTTTTCTTCATCCTGACGGTTGCCGCGGCGGAAGCCGCCATCGGCCTGGCCATTCTGATCGCACTGTTCCGCAATTTGCGCACGATCCACGCGGACGAACTCGACAGCCTGCATGGGTAACGAACCATCATGAGCGAAATGGAGCCGGTGGTATCGATCGTGCCGTTGTTGGCGGTGGCGGTTGCGGCGGCGGGTGGTTTGATGGTGTTGGCCTTGGGTCGGCAGCCGAACCTGCGGGAGGGCGTGAGCCTATTAGCGGGTGCGGTGCAGTTTATCCTGGTGATGTCGATGGCGCCGGTGGTGTGGGCCGGCGGGGTGGTGAAGTATCAGGTGGTGGAGTTGCTGCCGGGTGTGGCGCTTGGTTTTCGGGTGGACGGTCCGGGGCTCTTGTTTGGAGGCGTGGCGTCGTTCTTGTGGATCGTGACGACGGTCTATTCGATGGGCTACATGCGGACACTGCAGGAGCATGCGCAGACGCGCTTTTTTGCCTGCTTTGCGCTGTCGCTGTCGGCGGCGTTGGGGGTTGCGTTTTCGGGGAACCTGTTCACGCTGTTTTTATTCTATGAGGTGTTGACCTTTGTGACCTATCCGTTGGTGATCCATCATCAGACGGCGGCGGCCTTTGCGGGGGGCCGCAAGTACATGGTGTATCTGCTGGGGACGTCGAAGACCTTTTTGCTGGCGGCGCTGTTGTTGACCTACGTGGTGGCGGGAACCTTGGAGTTTAAGCCGGGAGGACTGTTTCCGGCGGGAGCGGATCCGGTCCTGCTGACGGTGATCTTTGTACTGTTTATGGCGGGATTGACGAAGGCGGCGATCATGCCGTTGCACAACTGGTTGCCGACGGCGATGATCGCGCCGACGCCGGTAAGCGCCTTGTTGCATGCGGTGGCGGTGGTGAAGGTGGGTGTGTTCTCGGTCGTGCTGGTGATGGTGGACGTGTTTGGGGTGGCTCTGCTGGGGCGGCTGCAGGTGGGGATACCGACGGCCTTCTTTGTCTCGGCGACGATCCTGTTGGCCTCGGTGATCGCGCTGACGCAGGACAATTTAAAATTGCGCTTGGCCTACTCGACGGTGAGCCAGTTGTCGTATGTGATCCTGGGAGTGGCGCTGCTGACCCCGGCGGGAATGGTGGGGAGCGTGATGCAGATCGCCGTCCATGCCTTTGCGAAGATCACCTTGTTTTTCTGTGCGGGTGCGATCTATGTCGCGACGCATAAGACGCAGGTGAGCGAGTTGAGCGGGCTCGCGCGACGCATGCCGTGGACCATGGGGGCATTTACCGTGGGGGCCTTGAGCCTGATCGGGGTGCCGCCGCTGGCGGGCTTTACGAGCAAGTGGTGGCTGGCAGTGGGCTCGATTGAGGCGCAGCAGCCGGTGCTATTAATCGTGTTATTGAGCAGCACACTGCTCAATGCGGCTTATTTTTTGCCGATCCTGTACAAGGCCTATTTTGAGGCGCCGGCGGGAGGCGAGAGCGCGCTGCGGCAGGAGGCGCCGTGGACGATGGTCGTGCCGTTGGTGCTGACGGCGGCGGTGACAGTGATGCTGGGCCTGTATTCCGAACCCTTTCTAACCTTGGCGAAGCAGGTGATTCGATGAGCGGAACGCCGAAATGGGTGGCGCGGGTGGAAGCGATCCGAGTCAGTGCGACTGCGCGGTGGCTGTTCTATGCCGTGCTGGTCGCTCTGGTGCTGATGGATCTGCTGCTGCCGAAGAAGGCAGGACTGTCTTGGTGGGAGGCGCTGACGGGATTTAGCGCGGTATACGGCTTCATTTCCTGTGTCTTGATCATCGTGGTATCAAAGCTGGTCGGGCATGCGGGATTGATGAAGCGCGAGAATTATTATGACTGAGGGGTTCTTTCTCCATCCGGCAGCGGTTTTCTTTCTCGGAGCGGCACTGCTGCCATGGGTACGGGGGCGTCTTCGCGGGGTCTATCTGCTGCTGATCCCGGTGCTGGCGGGCCTCGCGCTTCTGGCCGCCTCACCCGGGGTGTATGGGGTCTATGCCTTTTTGGGGCAAGAGCTGATCTTGGGCCGGGTGGATGCCCTGAGTCGGCTGTTTGGGGTGATCTTTATCCTCATGGCGTTTATCGGGATCGTGTATGGACTGCACGAGAAGGGCAAGACGGGGCACTCCGCGGCGGCATTGATCTACGTGGGCGGGGCGCTGGGGGTCGTTTTCGCGGGCGATTACATCAGCGTCTTTATTTTCTCGGAAGTGATGCTCTTCTCCTCCGTCTTCTTGATCTGGCTGCAACGGGATGCGGCGTCGCTCGCCGCCGGGTTTCGATATATCTTGATGCATCTCTTCGGCGGGGTGTGTCTGTTGGGCGGGGTGGTGATCCAGCTGGTCGAGACGGGCAGCACGGCGTTTGAGCCGACGGCGGTTAACGGCATCGGGCCGGTTTTGATCCTGATCGGATTTTTAGTGAATGCGGCGGTGCCGCCGCTGTCGGCGTGGCTATCGGATGCCTATCCGGAGGCAACCGTGACGGGGGCGGTCTTCTTGAGCGCGTTTACGACCAAGACGGCGGTCTACACCTTAATTCGTGGATTTCCGGGGACGGATGAGTTGGTCTGGCTGGGCGCGGTGATGGCGATCTACGGGGTGGTGTATGCCGTGCTGGAGAACGACATCCGGCGCTTATTGGCCTATCACATCATCAGCCAGGTAGGGTTCATGGTGGCGGCGGTGGGGATGGGGACGGAGCTGGCGCTGAATGGCGCATCGGCCCATGCCTTTGCGCATATCCTGTACAAGGGCTTGCTGTTCATGGGGGCCGGGGCGGTGATCCATATGACCGGCAAGCGCAAGCTGACTGAGCTGGGGGGGCTGTATCGGAGCATGCCGATCACGCTGACGCTGTACATGATCGGGGGATTTTCCATCTCGGCCTTTCCCCTGTTCAGCGGTTTTGTGAGCAAGTCAATGGTGCTGGCGGCGGCGCAGGAGAGCCATCTGACGACGATCTGGCTGATGCTGACGCTGGCCTCGGCGGGGACGTTTCTGCATACGGGACTCAAGCTGCCGTATTACGTCTTTTTCGGCAAGGATTCGGGGATTCGGGTGAGTGAGCCGCCCGCGAATATGCTGTGGGCGATGGGGCTGGCGGCGTTGCTGTGCGTGGGGATCGGGGTGGCGCCGCAGACGCTCTATGCGCTGCTGCCCTATGCGGTGGATTATGCGCCGTACACGACGCATAAAGTGGTGGGGACGTTGCAGATCCTTCTGTTTACAGCCCTGGGATTTATGCTGCTCTTAAAGCAGTTGGATCCGGAGCCGAAGATCAGCCTGGACACCGACTGGTTTTACCGCAAGGGGGCGCGGGGCCTGCTCTGGCTGGCCGCCCATCCCATTGCTCGCGCCGATGCCCTCCTCGGCGAAGCCTACCTCACACTGATCCTCAATCCGACCGAGCGATTGGTTCAATGGTTATGGGTTTTCGAACGCCGCGTCATTGATGGCGCCGTGAACGGCGTGGCTTCGGTAACGCATGCCTGCGCTCTCCGCATGCGGCGGATCCAGAGCGGCCAGCTCCAGCATTACGCGCTGGCGATGGTCGTGGGCGTTTCTGTGTTCCTGGTGTATTTGATCTTGTTTTTAGAGCGCGGAAGATGAAATACGCCTTGAGCATCCTGATCTTTCTGCCGCTGGCCGGGTCGGTCATCCTGGGTTTTATGCGCGGCAATGACCGCTGGGTGAGGTGGTCTGCCTTGGGCCTGACCGTCGCGAACTTTCTGATCTCGGTTGCCGTCCTCTTCGCCTTCAATACGGCCACCCACGAGATGCAGTTCGTGGAACGTTACCCCTGGGCGCCCTCCTTCAATATCGAGTTTGCCGTGGGCGTGGACGGGATCAGTATTCTGCTGGTCCTCTTGACCACGCTGCTGTGCCCGATCTGTGTCCTCGCCTCCTGGACGGCGATTACTTCCAGGGTGAAGGAGTTCATGATCGCCATCCTGGTCATGGAGGCCGCCATGATCGGTACCTTTGTGGCGCTGGATTTTGTCCTGTTCTTCGTCTTCTGGGAGGCGATGTTGATCCCGATGTACCTGATCATCGGCGTGTGGGGCGGGCCGAACCGGATCTATTCCGCGATCAAGTTCTTCCTCTATACGCTTGCGGGAAGCCTCCTGCTGCTGGTCGCGATCATCGTCCTGTATTTCGCGGGAGGGCATACCTTCAACATTCTGAGCCTGATGGGCCAGTCCTATTCGGCCACGGTCCAGTTCTGGGTGTTTTGGGCCTTTTTTATTGCTTTCGCGATCAAAATTCCCATGGTTCCCCTTCACACTTGGCTGCCGGACGCCCATGTGGAGGCGCCCGCGGCAGGCAGTATCATCCTGGCCGGCATTTTGTTGAAGATGGGCGGGTATGGCTTTCTTCGGTTCTGTCTGCCGATGGCGCCTCAGGCGTCGCTCACTTTCGCTCCGATCATCATGACGCTGTCGGTGGTCGCAATCCTGTACGGGGCTTACATGGCCTTGGCTCAGACGGACGTGAAGAAACTCATTGCCTATTCGTCGGTCTCGCATATGGGTTTCGTGACGCTGGGGATTTTCGTGCTCAATTCCAGGGGGGTGGAAGGAGCGATTCTCCAGATGGTCAATCACGGCATCGTAACCGGGGCGTTGTTCCTTGCGATCGGCCAGTTTTATGACCGAACGCACAGTCGCCTGGTTGAGGATTTCGGGGGCATCGCGAAGCCGATGCCGATCTATGCGACCCTCTGGGTCATTTTCTCCTTTGCCTCGTTTGGCTTCCCCGGCACCAATAGCTTTATCGGAGAGTTTCTAGTCCTGGTGGGCGCCTTTGAGCGGCATCTGCTGCTGGCGGCCGCGGCCACCCTCGGACTGATCCTGTCCGCGTTCTACATGCTCCGGATCGTTCGGCAGGCGCTCTTCGGGCCGGTTGTAAAATCCCTGTCGACCAGTCTAGCCGATCTGAATATCAGAGAGCTGGTCGCCGTCATTCCATTGGCGGCGCTGGTCTTCCTGATCGGTCTGTATCCCGGGCCCTGGTTGTCCGTGATGCATGCCAGCGTGAATCACCTGCTGGCGCAGGTGGGCGCGGCGGCGCTGTTGCAGATCATGGATGTTTGGACCCGGCCATGAATTTTTCCGTCCAGCTGCACACCCCGGTCAACGACCTTCTGAACCACGTCATGCAGAGCAAGCTGCCGTAGCAGGAGATAGAACCGTGCAATACATCACCCCTCTTATGCCCGCCTATCCCGAGCTGTTCCTGCTCGTGATGGTATGCGTGATCCTGATCGCGGATCTGTTCGTAAGCGACGACAACCGCGTCATCACCTACGCGCTCACCCAGCTCGCGCTCGGCGGCTGCGTGGCGATCACCTGGATCACCTCGAGCTCCGAGCCGGTCTACACCTTCAGCGGCATGTTCGTGGACGACCTCATGTCGGACGTGCTGAAGCTGCTGGTTTACGCAGCGGTGATGGTGACGCTGGTGTACTCGCGCGCCTACGTCGCCGCGCGCGGCATGTTCCGCGGGGAATTCTTCATGCTCGTCCTGTTCGCGACGCTGGGCATGATGATCATGATCTCGGCCAACCACCTGCTGACGCTCTATCTCGGGCTGGAGCTGATGTCGCTCTCGCTCTACGCGATGGTGGCGCTGCGGCGCGATTCGCCGGTGGCAACCGAGGCGGCGATGAAGTATTTCGTGCTCGGCGCGCTCGCTTCCGGCATGCTGCTCTACGGCATGTCCATGCTCTACGGCGCCACCGGGACGCTCGAGATCACGCGGATCGCCCAGATCATCTCCGAGGGCAGCGGCAAGGACATGGTGCTGGTGTTCGCGCTGGTGTTCATCGTCGCCGGCCTGGGCTTCAAGCTCGGCGCGGCGCCCTTCCACATGTGGGTGCCGGACGTCTATCACGGCGCGCCGACCGCGGTGACGCTGTTCATCGGCTCGGCGCCCAAGCTCGCCGCGTTTGCCTTCATCATGCGGCTGCTGGTACAGGGTCTCGGCGCCGAGCAGCTGGTCGTGGAATGGCAGCAGATGTTGATCGTGATGGCGGTGCTCTCGCTCGCCATCGGCAACATCACGGCGATCGCCCAGACCAACCTGAAACGGATGCTGGCGTATTCCACCATCGGTCATATGGGCTTCCTGCTGCTCGGCATACTTTCCGGAGACCTCATCGGGTACAGCGCAGGCATGTTCTATGTCGTGGTGTATGTCCTGATGAACCTCGGGTCTTTCGGCATGATCATGGTGCTCTCGCGCAGCGGGTTCGAGGCAGAAAACCTAGAAGACTTCAAGGGACTCAGTGCGCGCAGCCCGTGGTACGCGTTCATGATGCTGCTGCTGATGTTTTCCATGGCGGGAGTGCCACCGACGGTGGGTTTCTACGCCAAGCTCGCGGTGCTGCAGGCGGTCATCAACGCCGGTTATGTCTGGCTCGCCGTGATCGCGGTGCTGTTCGCCCTGATCGGCGCTTTCTATTATGTGTGGCTGGTCAAGCTGATGTACTTCGACGCGCCGGTGGACACCGCCCCGATCATGCCGCGCGGCGACGTGCGCGTGCTGATGAGCGCAAACGGGCTGGCGATGCTGTTCTTCGGCATCATGCCCGAGCCGCTGATGGCGCTGTGCATCAACTCGATCCGGGCATCGTTGTAAGAAAACAGTAATTGGTAAGCGGGAAAACTCAAGAGATCGCAGGCCACCGGCTGGAAGGTCGGCAGCGCAAGGGACTTTCATGATACAGAAGACGGGCCCACTGGAGCGCTCCCAAGCCCCGCCGTGCGCAAGAAGCTCGCTGCGTTGCGCCTTACCAAGGCCGATGTGGCCGCCGCGGTGTGTTGTGCTCGAAAGGCTTCGCGTTGAGGGTTGTCCTCGGCGCCAACGAATAATCTTTTCACGAAGCCCGGTACACGCTTCACTGAACACGAAATGGCGCTGACCAAAGATTTGCAGCTGTGCGCATGGAGTGCCCCTGATGCATGGGTGCGCGGCGTTGCTGATTTGTCCTCTTGCACGGTGCGCTAGCGCAGCGTGCGCGTTCGGGCTGGCGGCGGCGATAGACAGCACTGCTGGGCGAGGCGCAGCGCGACGGCCGAGGCCTTTTCAAGAAGTGCTTCAGTCCATTCGTTACCTCCTGAACCGCCCCTTGTGCTTCCGGCTGGAGCGCGAGTTTGCCGGGTCGGACTTTGGCGTTGCCGAAGCTTCGCCTTCACCGACGGATCAACCGTGCCTTGGCAAGGCACACATAACAACGTCGCCGAGCGAGCTCAGCGCACGCCGGTGGTGGGCCGCAAGAATTTCTACGGCTCCGGCAGTATCTGGTCGGGTCAGTTGGCCGCGACGATGTACAGCCTGCTTGATGACGGCCAAACTCTGGAAGCTCAACCCACGCACCTGGCTGAGTGCCTACCTGCAGGTCTGTGCCGACGCGGGCAAGCGCGCACCGCGGGACATCCGCGCGTTCCTTCCCTGGACAATGAGTGCAAGCGAGTTGGTCGCCATGCGCGCTTGCCCGCTTGGGCAGCGCACCCTCGTGCAAGGATGGGATACCTCATGACGATCTACTGCGGCAGGGACTTCAGCCCGGCCGCTATCCAGACGATCAGGGATCTCATGGCGCAAGACCCCAAGCTGCAGCGCACCCCGCTATCGCGCCGGTTGTGCGAACTGTTCGGCTGGTTCAAGCCCAACGGCGGGCTCAAGGACATGACCTGCCGCGTGGCGCTGCTGCGCATGCAGGCCGATGGCCTGATCACGCTTGCCCCATCGCGCAAGGTCAACGGGTCGCGCCGCCCCGACTTCCCGGCCACGCCAGCAAGCGATGCGCAGGCCCCACTGCGGCAGCCCGTTCACGAGATCGACGCCTTGACGCTGCGCCCGGTGCTCGGCACGCCGGCCGCGCGCCTGTGGAACGAGTACGTCCAGCGCTACCACTGCCTGGGCTACACGCCGATGTCGGGCAGCCAGCTGCGCTACAACGTCTACGCTGGCGACAAGCTGGTCGCCTTGCTGAGCTTCGGTGCGAGCGCCTGGAAGCTCGTCGGGCGCGACCGCTTCATCGGCTGGCAGGAGCAGCACAGGCTGAAGAACCTGCCGCTGGTCGTGAACAACGCAAGGTTCCTGATCCTGCCGTGGATCCAGTGCAAAGGACTGGCCTCCAAAATCCTCTCCATCGTCAACCGCCAACTGCCCATTGACTGGCAACAGCGCTACGGCTTCAAGCCCGTTCTGCTAGAAACCTTCGTCCAGACCGAGCGCCACCGCGGCACGTCCTACAAGGCCGCGACGCAATCGATCTTCGGCTTCGCTGAGACCGTCACCCTGTACGACCTGACCAACACCTACTTCGAGGGCATCGCCGCAGGTGTAGCCAAGGCCAAACGCGGGCACAGCAAAGAGTGCCGCAGCGACTGCCCGCTGGTGACGCTGGCCATGGTGCTGGACGGCAGCGGGTTCCCGCGCCGCAGCCGTGTCTTTGCCGGCAACGCGAGTGAGCCGGCCACGCTGGCGCAGATGCTCAGCGGCCTGGGCGCGCCGCCCGGGGCCACGGTGGTGATGGACGCGGGCATTGCCACCGAGGCCAACCTGAGGTGGCTGCGCGAGCACGGCTACCACTACGTGGTGGTGTCACGCCTGCGCGAGCGCCAGTTCGATCCCGCACAGGCGACCGAGGTGCAGTCCGCCGGGGGTGTGAAGATCAGAATACAGCGCGTGCTCGACGCGCAGGGCCAGGTGCTGCTGTACTGCCACTCGCCAGCGCGCGAGCAGAAGGACCGCGCCATCGATGCGGCCAAGGCCAGTGGCTTCGAGGCCGTGTTGATCAAGCTGCAAGCGGGCTTGAGCAAACCGCGCGGCACGAGAGACGTGGCCAAGATCATGGAGCGGCTCGGGCGTGCCAAGCAGCGCTATGCGCGTGCGGCGCAGCACTATGAGATCGAGATCAGCAAGGACGCCAGTGGCACGCTGGTGCAGGCCATCACCTGGACCAAGAAGATCAAGCCCGGCAGCGCGGCCATGCATCCGGGGGTGTATTGCCTGCGCACGACGCTCGTAGAGCTGGACAACGCCACGCTGTGGCGCACCTACACGATGCTGACCAACCTGGAGTCGGTGCTGCCGCTCGCTCAAGACCGATCTGGGTCTACGCCCTGTCTTCCACCAGATTGACGCCCGAGTCGAGGGGCATCTGTTCATCAGCGTGCTGGCCTACCACTTCGTGCACATGCTGCGCCTGCGGCTCAAGGCCAAGGGTATCGACGACAGTTGGCACACGCTGCGCGAGACCCTGGCCACGCAGCAGCGCGTGACCATCACGATGCAGCGCCGTGATGGCAGGACCGTGCATGTGCGCAAGGCCACTCGGCCCGAGGCGCATCATCACAAGATCAACACGATCTTGGGCCACTCCCCCAATCCCGGCGGCAGCCATCGCGTGCTGGTGTAGCGCGGCCTTGCCAACCCCCACAGCGCGACACGCCACTACATAAAAGTAGTGCCATACACACCGCAATGTCG